>JAFWMR010000009.1 GCA_017513905.1 Candidatus Saccharimonadota bacterium | reverse complement strand
TATATATTATATAATATATATACAATTATTCAACTAATTGCCCGATATACAGTATGTACCGCCACTACTTTCAATTGCGCCATAAATGACGTATGCGTTAGTTGAGTTACTTGCGACCGGTGAATTTTGACGGCAGACAGCATTTAAGACTACGAAGATTTCCGTGCCATCTTCATCAGTTCTTGGGTGAACAGGCCATTCCGGATCGTATTCGACAACTTCGATAACGTATGGAGCACCGCTAGGATCGAGCTTATTACCTATATAGCTTTCGGCACTAATTATGCCAACCTCTGGACGTTGGTTGCTGACGGCTGAAGAGAGCGCAAAATAATCTTCGCTACGCCCATTGTCAACAGCAGAGGTTAACTCCGGCCTAGTATCATTGGCGCCAGGATTAGAATCTGGATTAGTTTCGGATTTGCCGTCTGGATTAGTGTCATGATTGCCGTCGCTAGAATCTGGATTAGTATCAGGATTAGTGTCGTGATTACCGTCGCTAGAATCTGGATTAGTATCAGGATTAGTGTCGGAAGGTTTCGATTGACGAGAACCTGAAGTAAGTAGTAACACTACGACAACGATTATTGCCAAAACAACAACACCTGCGATAATACCAATAAGCTTCCCTGGCATTTTCTTGCCTTGCGCCTGAGGATTAATGGTTGGAGTGACAAATGGGCTAGTAGTAGTAGACCCGTTGCTGACAGGAATATTTGGAGTTGGCGTCGGTGTAGGATTTAATCCTGGTGTTGGCGTTAGTGTTGGCTCCGGACTTGATGTTGGTGCAGAACCGGGGACTGGGTTGTTATCCATAGATTCCTTTCTTTAGATGACAAAATAAAGCTTTAGCTTAATTTTATCATATAGTGATTACAAAAGCTATTTAATATACGACTATTGTTCAACTGAGGTGTCATAATCTTCGACGGTACTGATTGCCTTGAAATAGTCCTCCAGTAGGTCGGAGAGGTCTTTGTATTCTGATGGTGTTGCTGATGGGCGTATGTATTTATCGAAAGATTCATCTTCCGGAAAGTCAAAAATCTTCCGCAATTTATTAACATCATCTTCGTTTGATAAAACATAGATACTTTCGAGATTGCCTGCAAGGGTTATTCTAGCCTCTAGCTCCAATATTTCTTTTTCGGTAAAGTATTCTTCAACTTTTCCGTAATCGTCTTCAGATACGCCTAGCTCATCTAGCTTAGCGCCTATTTGATCTTCCAAAATATCTAGAATGCCAGAGAAATAATAATAGCTAAATCCCTCTGGAGCTGGCTGACCAGATATTGAAGCTTGTTCTCCATGGCTTTGGCTTGGCCTGTCTTTAACTGAAGTTGGTAAGCGGTCGAGGATAAGAACAATTAAAATGGCTATTAGTATTGCTAAAAGAATGCGTAGTGGGCGAAGTCGTTTGGATTTTTCTGGATTTAGTTTCTCTCTCATTTGTCTGTTCTTTCGAGGTCATTATAGCATAATTTCATGTATGTATTTTAATGTTTTTCTGCTATAATAATGCTTATGGATAATTTTACTATTTCTAATATAAAAGCGAGGCAGATTCTAGACTCGAGGGGGAATCCGACCGTGGAGGCGGATGTGTTTCTAGAGTCTGGTCAGGCGGGTCGAGCGGCAGTACCGTCAGGCGCGTCTACTGGATCGGGCGAAGCACTTGAGCTTCGTGACAATGATCCAAAGTTTTATGATGGCAAGAGTGTTCTGAAAGCCGTCTGGAATGTAAATTCCAAGATAAAAGATGTACTCGTAGGCAATTCGGCCGATCAATCTGTCGTCGATCAGATTATGCTCGATCTTGATGGTACGCCGGACAAGACGCGCCTCGGCGCAAATGCCATCCTTGCCGTTTCGTTGGCTACGGCCAAAGCGGTAGCGAGGGCAAAACATTTGCCTTTTTACGCATATATCGCCGAGCTCGCTGGAACTATGGACCAAATGTCTATACCGCTTCCAATGATGAATGTTATGAATGGCGGAGAGCATGCGGATTGGGCGACAGATTTTCAAGAATATATGATTATTCCAAAGGGTGCTGGTAATATTGCTGATGCTGTAAGAATGGGAGCTGAAGTATTCCACGCTTTGAAGGTCGTCTTGAAGGAGCGTGGTTATCCTGTTACCGTAGGTGACGAAGGAGGATACGCTCCTAAGGTTCGCGAAGGCAATAATGAACCACTTGAATGTATCAAGCAAGCCATAGAAAAGGCCGGATACAAGCTTGGTGTAGATATTGCAATGGGCATGGATATCGCTTCTAGCGAGTTTTACGACAAGGATCATTACGTATTAAAGACAAACGGGGATTGGAAAACATCGGACGATCTGACGAACTGGTACAACTGGATTATCGATAATTATCCAGTGATTTCAATTGAAGATGGGCACGCTGAGAATGATTGGGAAGGCTGGAAAGCCATGACTAAGCGGCTTGGTGAGCGTATTCAGATTGTTGGCGATGATTTGTTCGTAACAAATACACGCCTTCTCAAAAAAGGTATCGAAGAGAAAGCCGGAAACGCTATTTTGATTAAGCCGAACCAAATCGGATCATTATCTGAGACGATTAACGCCGTAATGATGGCGAAGAAGGCTGAATTTAATACAATTATCTCACATCGTTCTGGGGAGACTGAAGATGTATCTATTGCTCATATCGCGGTCGGGTTGGGCGCTGGACAAATTAAGACTGGTTCTCTCTCGCGTTCTGAGCGTATAGCGAAATATAATGAGTTGATTCGTATAGCTGAAGGTAATTCTAGGCTCGGGCTCGCCAATCCGTTCTAAGCCGTTAGGTTCCCAAAATAATAAAAATAAGCCCTTATGGGCTTGTTTTTATTTGGAGGTGCCGACCAGAATTGAACTGGTGTACGCGGTTTTGCAGACCGCTGCGTAACCACTCCGCCACAGCACCATATGTTTATTATATCACGTAGAAAAAAATGCGCCAAACGAAATGTAGCGCATTTTTGTTTGTTTAGATTTCTTTCTAGGTGAATGGTACGGAACCCCACCTCCTGAAATTTGAACGCCTCTCAACGTTAGATCCGTTCGAATTTCTTATTTTTATTTTAGCACAAGCACAAGCAGAGTCAATATTGATTTTCCAAAATTATTATGTCTTAATTTTGGCTTTTCCCTGTTCGGGTTGTTCGGTTTTTATAAAATAATTATTGAGTTTTGTAAAATAATCCTCCCACCCTCTATAATTATTTAGAAATTATCGGAATCACCAGTTTCGATATAGCGCCTATGCGTACGGCGAACTATAAATATAAATATACCGACAATAGCAAAAGTTGATACTCCCCACCAAACAACGTCTAGTGTCTCGAAGGCATAAAGAAGCGGCGATCCTTCTAAGTATGCCCTGTATGCGTCGAGCACGGCGCGGTATCTGGCTAACAAGCTTGGCCCCACAAGTGAGCGGCCGTATTCAGAAAGGGCGTTATACGCTCCTTCTGCAGCTTTAATTAGTAGACGAGAATCGTAATCGACATCTTCTGGGTTTGGCAAGCGCGAGATCATCGCTTCAAACTCGGCAACTTGATCAAGAATATCAAGCGCAGAATTTATAATCGTGATTCTATTATTGATATCGAACAGGTCGGATAGTGATAGGTTCGAGTCAAAGACGCCTAGAGCTTCGGCGTATGCATTTGCAGCATCTTGCAATGTGGTTTGGTCACCTGGCGTAACATTGTCTGAGTTGATCCCTCCAGAATGGTCGTGATCTTTCGCTTCTTCGAGAGCTTTCTCTGCTTCAGCAATGCGATCTTCTAATTCGGCGATTATCGTTAGGAGCTCTCGGAGGTGATTTTTTTCTTCGTCGGTGATATTAGCGCTCCCCAACAAGACGCTAATGCGAGCCTTAAGAGTGGCTAGGTCGCTGAGGTCATCTTTTGTAACAGTGTTGATATCGTAGCTATTTACGCCAGTATCAATGTCTTCATACTCGGTTTGAATCTCAATTATCCGAGAGAGCTTATTGTAAAGGTCGTCAAGCATAGTGTTGAAAGTCTGGCGTTCGATGATTGTTAGATGATTGCCTCTATTTTCTTCCACGTCGGTAATAGCAGTAATTATGGCGGTAATACGCTCTTTACTGTCAGAAGTTACACTGTTGATGTCTTCTATGGTGGCGTAAGAGCTTTCAATGATGGAGACATTTTCTTCAATTTCTGCGATTGTACTTGCGGTATGATTATAATCAGCTAGAATGTCATCTACTACACCAGATGTATCATCATGATGGCGCTCTAAATAATTGGCAAGCTCATCTCTGATAGAGTTAATAACTGCCAGATCGTCAGCCGTTGCGTGATTAAGGTCGGGGAGAAGATCAATTGATCCGGTTGCAGTAGCAAGAGTTAATAGATTGGATTCTCCGGTAGTGACTGAAATATCAACATTTGACAACCCCGGTAGATCAAAGACAATACCAGAAAGTGTGACTATAGAAATGTTGTCAGCATGGTCGACAAGCCGATAATAGATATTCGTCGTCTTGTTAGGGTCAACCGGGACAACGCCGTCTGTTGTTTTCCAATTTGTTGATGCGACCAACTCGTCAGTGTTTAGTTCGGAATCTGAGATCAAATATTCAATGGTATTTATGCCGGAATGATCATCTGTAGCAACCATTTTGTAGTTTCTTGTTTCGTTGAAGAAAAGACCAAACGTAATAGAGTTAAGAAAGCTATTTAGTGAATTCTCTTCTAGTGAGATTGTTCCAGTTGGTACAACGGAGTCTTTCCTGACTATAACGCGTTCAATAGTACTTTCAATGCCTGCACCAGATATAGCTTTAAACTCAAGCTGGCTGAATTCTGTATCTTCAGTAATGATTATATTGCCAGTATATGGTAGCCAATCATTTTCCCCATCAACTGTAGAAACAATCCGATAATAAATGGAGGTAGGGCTGTTATTGCTTGCGACATTTTCGGCGCTGAGGACGACTGGTTGGTTAGTCCAAGATCCGGACGAATAACCGTGAGTATCGACGGATACAATTGGGGTAGTTGGATCTATATTATGATATTCCACAGTCTCTGTAGCGACATTAGAGAATTCATTGGTTGCACGGAAAATATAAGTACCGTTCTTGATTATTTCTATCGTACCCGAGTCGTAATCTGTCACGCGGCTCCAGGTTTGACCACCGTCGGCAGAGTATTCTATTCTATCTATGCCATAGTTATCTGTAGCGGATACCCCGACGATATCCATAGGAATCCATTCTCGAGTATTTGCCTTAACGGATATCGTTGGGAAAGTAGTGCGACGCGTTTCTTCCCAAATTTGATTATTAATATCGTCAATTGAAGAATAGATGGCTATAAGTTTAGTATTCAGCTCTTGTTTTTCGGCATCGGTATAATTGTTGCTATATTCTTCGATTGCGGTTTCTAGATCTGTTTTGGCAGCCACGAGAATGTCCATGTCATTAATCGTGTAGCCTGTTGGAATAATTGCACTAATGGCGTTAATCGCAGGTGTGTTCTTGGCAGAAAGTGCATTATCGACCTTGGTGATTAGTTCACGGATAAGCTCAAGTTCTAGATTGACATCGTCTCGTTCGTCTATGGTCAGATTATTGCCATCGACAAGAGCCTTAGCGATGTTCTTTAGGTCTTCTAGTTCGGCTTTATCTTCTGTTTTAATGATGTTAACATTTGTGTGATTTACTATATCTATAGTCTCGAGATTATTTTCTACAGAAGTTAAGCGACGAAGTTTGTCTTCGAGCTCGCGTTTTTGTATTAATAATATATTAGTCTCCTCAATGGTAATATGTGGGCTGCATTCATCTAATGTGGTTTGTATATCATTTAATAGAGTTTGAATACTTTCGTAATTAGCCGAAGTAACATGGTCGATATCGGGAGTGGCGGCCCAGCGATTTGCTTCATCGTCCAGCTTAGCCTCAATGGTGCTGATTTGTTCTAATAAATTATCATAAGATGTAATGAGGTCTGAAATAACTTGTTGCTCTTCTTCAGTTGCATAGCTTCCTTCAGAATCTTTAATTTTTGATAGTTCGTTTCTAGCAATCGCAATATCAGAGCGGTCATTGGTTCTAAAAGTATCGTTCGTGAGATTAAGATCAAGGTCGGCAAGAGAACCGGTGCGGATAGTAAGGCTTGTAGCGTTACCAGCTTTATCCGTTGCAATCACCGTGTAGGTTTGATTAGGCGAAAGGTCGATAATGTTATTATCTTGAAGTGTTATATTGTGATCGTTTACTTTGATAGAACTTAAATTGCGATTGTCTGTGACTAGAAGTTTTCGGACCAAGTAATAGGTTTCGCCATCCTCCAGCGAGAAAGTGTGACTGGCGTCGATATATCCACGAATAAGAGCCTTCGTAGCGTCGAGAACAATGCCGTCTGTGTTGATTACGGAGATGTTCCCAGCATTGTCGATAAGCTTAAAGTAAAGAATATAATCACCTTCTGGGTCGATAGACACAGGCCCGGATACTTCGTTCCAACCGTCGGCAGCGATAGCGGTTTCTTTAGATTCGAAGGCCTCGCTAGAGATTAAGTACTCAATGCGGTTTATGCCAGACAGATCATCTGTTGCAGTAATATCAAAATTGACGGTTTCATTAAAGAATAAGCCAAATGTGATGGTATTCAAGAATTGGTTCCAGCCATTATTTGAGCTTGCAATTTCTCCGTCAGGCGCAGTGATGTCACGTCGAACGATAATGGTTTGGACGTCGCTTTCGACTCCAGCTTGACTGACAGCTTTAAAATAATATGTTTTACCATCGGTGCCCGTTTCTTCATTGACAATCAATGTGTTCTCGTATGGCAACCAGTTTGCGCCATCCGTTGAATAATAAAACTTAGTTTGTCCAACGTTCGTCGTGAGGTTTTCGATAGACAAGGTGACAGGGGCACTCGTCCATTCTTCTTCTGTATAACCATTAGTATTAACTAGAATAGATGGTTTGGTTGTGTCGAGATTGGCGTATGTAACACAAGCAACTTCGCTTATGTTGTCATAGTTGTCAATGGCACGATAGCAATAAGTACCATTTTCCGTGATGAGGCGATCCGTGCGGTCATTATTAGAATATTCGGTCCAAGTCGTTCCGCCGTCCAAACTCTCGTCAATTTCTTTAATACCACTAGCGTCGGAGCCTACAACAGTGATGTTATCTTGAATTTGGATGAGGCCAGGATTTGCAACTATAGAGATCGTCGGTGGAATCGTTTCTGGATCCGTGATGAAGCTAATATAACTTGAACTAGCACTTTGACCTTCGGCATTCTCAGCTCGAACACGAGCATAGTATGTGGTCCCGCCGCTAAGGCCAGTGACTGTCACCAAGTCATTTTGAGTATATAGATTATTATAATCAGGCAAAACATTCTTAAAACTAGGATCGGAAGCAACATCGAGACGATAGCTGGTAGCGCCCATAACTGTTTGCCATTGTATATCAGCGGTTGTTTCCGTAATGTTACTTGAATAAACAGACTCCACTGGGTTCGGTGTGGCCACGTTGACCATACCGGTAATAGCGTAAATTCCGCAATAAACCCCCGAGCTAACTGATTCACCATTAAGGCCGACTAGGTTGACTTCTATGGAAGATACTAGCTTTTTAGAGTCGATGTTGATTGTGGCAGATTGAAGGTATGGTGCGTCAATGGTTGAACCTTCGTATTCTTGTTCTTCAATAATGGATCTACCGACAAGGCCTGGCCATTTATACACTCCTTGGATCGGCGTAGAATCGCGTAAATCATAAAGTTGATAATTGACCTCATCGGATGTCTCATCTGTATAGTGAACAACGATTGTCATATTCGCATAATCGCTTTCGCTAGGCCCGCTAGCTGTACCGAGAATGTATAGTTTCTCATAAGCGCCAACCGTATCAAGATTAATTACGGCTGATTCATGACCAGAATGTAAGTTAATAGTATCATTACCGACATAATCATTGGCGCCAGTCCAGCTGAGCTGATATGGTACGCCATTGAGGCTAAGTGCGCCGGACGGATCAAGACCGCCTGGTGTATGGTTCGTAGAAGAATAGAGAGCTAATCGACCGTCGAGGCCGCCAGATACAATAACAGAATCGAGTGTCTCTCCGCCACCCCAAATCGAATTGCTATTAAAAGAGTCTTGAGAAATTTTGAGGGTTTCATAATAGCTATAGGAAGCAACCGATGGTGCCTTTTTAAAGATAAAAAGCGAGCCGAATATCAGCCCTAAACACAAAATGGATAGCAAAAACGTTTTTAGCCTTGGTTTCATGACACCTCTAAAATACTCCACTCTATGATTGTACTAAAGCTTAAATGCTTGGTCAAGACTAGCAAAATTATTCTAAATGTGTTTTATTTAAGAATTTTAAGCGGGTTGTCCGTTAAGAGCACGTCCAGCTTGGCTTTACCATATATCTTTGTAAGATAACGAATCGCGTCATCAATCTCTGAAAAATCACGGAAATGATGTGTGTCTGTGCCAAAAGAAAAAATCAGATCCTTCTTGGCGAGTTTCTTAATGGTCTTTTCAGCCTTATGGCCATATTGGCCTACAATACTTCCTAGATTGCATTGATAAAGAATACCTAGGTTGTGTAATCGTTCCAGAATAGTAAAATCTTTTTGGGTAGCAATGTAACGTTCGGGATGAGCAAGTATTATGGTATAGCCTTCGGCTTGCAAATTATAAAAGATATCTTCGTACCCTTCGTATGTTCCGGACATTGGAAGTTCGATGAGCAAATATTTACTATCATTGAGGGCTGAAAGAATTTTGTCCTTAAGAAACTTGGATATTTCGCGATTAATATAAATCTCATTACCAAGATAGAGATCCATATTGATCCCCTCTTCTTGTACAATCTTTTTCAGTTCATGCAACAATTTCAAGTTGTCGAGACGAGGAGAGTTATAAATTGTTTCTGGGATGTGATGAGGAGTTAAAACTAATTTGCTGATGCCATGGTTGGAGAGTTCGCGTAAGATTTCTATACTTTCATCAAACGTCTCCACCCCATCATCAACATCAGGCAAAAGATGCGAGTGAATGTCGATCATGCTGCCTCGCAATTATTTTTTGCGACGATCTCCATAATATCCGCCATAGTAATTATAGTAATGGCCCACTCTTCGATCGACGTCGTTTAGTACTACGCCAGCAATTTTAGCATCTACTTTTTCAAGAGCTTCCTTGGTGGCTAGTACAGCCGCACGGGGAGTCTTGGAGTTTCTTGCAACAATAATGGTCGTGTCGGTAAGGGTTGACATAATAATTGGATCAGCAACCGCGCCACATGGAGCGGAGTCAAAGATGATAATGTCGTATTCTTTTCTGAGGATCTTAATAAGGTCTTTGTTCTTCTTGGACGACAATAGCTCTGCTGGGTTAGGAACAGACGTGCCCCTAGTGAGAAGTGACAAGTTCTGGATGCGTGTTTCTTGGATATAGTCACGACGTTTTTCGATGAAATCGGCAAGAAGATTAGAAAGCCCGGTCGTGTTTGGCTTGTGGAAGATTACGTGTTGACGACCTTTTCGCAGGTCGCAGTCTATAAGTAAAACTTTTTGGCCAGCTTGGGCGAATGAAGCGGCGAGGTTGGCGGCCACAAAGCTTTTGCCTTCGCTCGCAACAGAGCTTGTGATATGAATAGTTTTGAGTCTTTTATCGACTGATGTAAATTGAAGATTGGTACGCAACGAACGGATAGACTCGCTGATAATAGATTTTGGATATTTGTCGATGAGGATTTCCGAAGTATTATCTTTGAGCTTAATATCGCTTTTAATGATTTTGCCAACGAGTGGAAGTTTTAGTTCTGTTTCTAGATTCTCCGAATACTTAATAGTGTCGTCAAAATAATAAACAATAAAAGCAAAACCAGTAATAGTAAAAATGGACACGAGAACAGAAAGCGCAACATCGCGTAGTGTAGTGTTATTAGATGGCAATTCCGGTACTTCTGCTGTCTCTAGAATAGCAACGTTATCAATAGTCTTGATAAGATCGGTCTTGCTAGTAAACACGTTCGCGACAGAGTTTGCGATCTTAGCTGCGTTTTCTGGGTTCTTAGACGTAGCGGTGATTTTTAAAATGGTGGTGTCAGAGATTGTTGATACTTTGATATTCTTTGCGAGCGCCTCTGGTGTGGTGTTGAGATCGAGCTCGAAGATAACTTGTTCAAGAATCGCCTTGCTCTTTGCAATAACAGAATAGGTGGTGGTGAGCTTTTGGTTGGCATTTATTTCGGAAAGGGTTGTAGCTGCGTTAGCTGAGTCGGATTGAAGCAAGGCAACTTGGGAAGAAGCGTTGTAAACTGGAACTTTGATGTTGTTGTCGTAATAAAGAACAACAAGCATCGCTAAGAATGGCACGATTATTAGAGCCAATGAATATTTTTTAAGATAAGATAAAAAATCTTTAACGTCTAATTCTTCCATATTCTCCCATTCTAATTAATCATAATTATTTTGTCAATTCTGCATCCTTAGCTTTAACACCTTCGGTTGCGACTTTAGTTGGTTCGGCCTCCTCTTGACGAAGTTCCTCTTCTAACTGGCTTTTCGTCTTAAGGTATTCTGTAATTTTTTCATGCGCAGCGCTAATAGAGTCTTCGTTCGGAATCATAACATATAAATCTTGACTAGGAGTAGAATATGTTGGTAGCATAGCGCCAATTCCGTCGAGGGAAATTGATTCAAATTTCCAATTCGCATTAGACAAGACTTGGTATTTTATAATACTTAGTATTTCTGAATATGTAAGACTGGTTTCGAATAGCCCATCGGCTGCACTAAGTATTTCTGGCAGTCTCAAAAGATAGGCTGGCGTAGTAGCTTTTTCGAGAATCTTCGAAATAACTTGTTGCTGGTTTTGTCCGCGATGGCGATCACCAGTTTCATACGAATAGCGTTCGCGCGAAAATGCAAGGGCACACTCGCCGTTGATATGTTGAGTTCCAGCAACTAGGTTGCATCTACCGTTGGATAGCGAGAGGGCGCGGTCTGAATAGACGTCAATTCCGCCAAGAGTATCAACGACCGTAGTTAGGGCGTCGAAACTAACTTTAATGGTATGATTGACGGATATATCTAGCAGGTCTTCCATGGTTTGACGACTCATATCAATACCATAGATACCAGCGTGTGTAAGTTTATCGCGAAGTCCAGTCGTGCCATGAAGCTGAATATAATAGTCTCGCGGAGTAGAAACGAGAAGAACCTTGCTTGTGGTGGGGTTTACGACCGCAATAATATTGACGTCACTACGTGCGTTTGTATCAGAAACGCCAACACGAGAGTCTGAGCCTGATATATAGAATGTTAAAGGCGTATTGCCAAAACTAACTTGTTCTTTTTCTCCATCAGCATCGTCATTTTGTCCGTTTGTTTCTTCACTAAAGCTAGTGACACTCTTTAGGTAATTATCGATTAAACCAAAGTATCGGTAATACAACAACACAGGAATAGCGACAATGATTAATGCGCTGACGGCAGAAACAACAAAAGGGTGTTCGGTTCTAGCGTGATCTTTTTTAGTCTTTGACGGTTCACTGATTTTTTTTGACTTCTTAAGTTTTGCAGTTTCAAGATAAAGTGATTGCTCAATCTTATCAATTTGATCAACTTTAGATGCAGCTGCTTGATTTCCCATAATAATATGTTTTATAATACCACTTTTCGTGATATAAGTAAAGTTTTACAGGTGTAGGATGTTATTTATTCGGATTTATCATCACGATATGAAAACATAATAGGCGTGCCAATGAATGGATACGCTTCACGAAGTTTGTTTTCAAGAAAGCGCTTCCATGACCAATGTAATGTCGAGAGACCGTGGCCGTGGACAACGAACCATGGTGGGCATGTGTCGGTCTGCACTATGTATTTTGGTTTTGGGCGAGTATTATTGAGGCCAGCAGGTGCATGTTCAAGAATAGCTTGATTCAAAACCTTGTTTAAGTCTGAGGTTTTGAGCTCGGCGTGGCGCGCTTCATCAATCTCTAGTGCAAGGTCGAATAGTTTCGTGACATTCGAGCCAGTTTCTGAGCTAGTTAGAAGGACTGGTGCAAATGGAATGAAGTTAAAGTCATATTCGAGCTCGTCAAGTATTTTGTCTGTGTTGTTAACTAAATCTGTTTTAGTGAGGACAACAATTATCCCTTTGCCAGCTTCAATAATCTGGCCAGCAAGAGATTGATCTAGTTTAGAGTGATACTCAGTAGCATCTACGAGCAGTGCGCAGATATCGGATTCTTCGATAGCGGAGAGAGTTCTAATTGCAGAGAATTTTTCAATACCAACTTCTCGTTTGCCTGGTTTTCTCAAACCGGCTGTATCAAGAATAGTCAAAGATCGCCCTTTGAACTTTACTTCGACACGGTTAATATCGCGAGTCGTACCTTGACGCGAGCTGACAATAGCCTGTTGCTTCTTTGCAAGCGAGTTAAATAGACTAGATTTGCCGACATTCGGACGACCGATAAGGGCTATAGTAATAGATTCTTTGGCTTTGACTGCCGTCTCATCCATATCTAGCGAATGATTATCTGAACAGAGCGTGGAACATAAGCTTGCTTTTAACGAGCTGATTCCTTGTCCAGTCGTCGCAGAGACTTTGTAAGTCTCAGATGGCTTGATCCCGAGTGAGCGGAATTCTTCAATAGAGAGAGAGGCCCCCAGGTCGGATTTGTTGAGAACAAGATAAACAGGTTTTTTGGATTTCAAAGCCATTTTGGCAATACGTTTGTCTTTTTCGCTTGGATAAAGCGAAGAATCAAGAGTCAAAAGAATTAGATCTGCAGAATTGATGGCGTCCATGATTTGGTCCTGAATGGATTCTTCAAAAGAGTCGTCGGGGTCTTTAAGACCAGCTGTGTCAACAAGAATGAAGCTATTATCTATTATGGCGGTCACAGAATCGCGCGTGGTACCTTCTTCGCGAGCAACTATGGCAATATTTTTGTGCGCAAGACGATTAAGCAGGCTAGATTTGCCCGCATTTGTTTGGCCAACTAGAGCGACGATAGGTAAGCTTTTCATGCTATATATTATAGCATAATTCTGGTAAAATGCTAGACGTTAAAGCGGAACTCGACCACATCACCATCGCGCATTTCGTAGGTTTTTCCTTCGGTGCGCATGAGGCCAGCTTCCTTTACGGCTTTTTCGGATCCGAGGCGCTTAAGGTCATCGTAGTTACAGATTTGCGCAGAAATGAAACCACGTTCGAAATCAGAGTGGATAGTGCCGGCAGCTTGTGGGGCTAGACTGCCCTTTTTAATGGTCCAAGCGCGACACTCTTTCTTCCCTGCCGTAAGGAAACTCTGGAGGCCGAGTGTATCATAGGCGGCCTTAATAAGCTCGCCGAGCGCATCTTCTTCGACTCCGTAGCTTTCCAAGAACTCTTTGCGCTCATCACGATTCATATCCGCCATTTCTTCTTCTAGTTTCGCATTAACGAAGACTGATTGTGCCGGTTTTACGAGATCTCTAAGCTGAGTCTTTAAGCTCTCATCCGTAAGACCATTCTCGTCGACGTTAAACATGTAGATTACTGGCTTGTCGGTAAGGAAAGGGATGTTCTCGTCAGCGGGATCTTTTTTTCTTTTGGCGGCGATTTTTTCTTTAGTTTCGTCATCGGCAAGTTGAAGCTCGAGATTAATAATGTCAATGTCGTCTTTCGCTTGCGTAATGATATCATCTTCTGGCTTAGAATCGGCACGAACTATATCATTGTTTTTAAAAGCACGGACGACATGGCAAATAGCGTGACACTCGCGGATATGGGCAAGGAATTTGTTGCCAAGTCCTTCGCCTTTACTTGCTCCGGCAACCAATCCAGCAATATCAACGAATTCGACGGTCGCAGGGACGACTTTATCGGTCTCGTACATTTTAGCGAGCACATCGAGACGTTCGTCTGGCACTGGTACTATGCCAACATTTGGTTCGATGGTTGCAAAAGGATAATTTGCGGCTAGAGCGCCCGCATTTGTTAATGCATTAAATAGTGTCGATTTTCCCACATTTGGTAAACCAACAATCCCGATCTTTAAATTCATAACCAACCTGTGATATCTGTTATTGTAGATATAATTATAGCATTTGTGGAGTATAATTTAAAGTATGGATAGTAAGGATCATATTGGAAAAAGAGTAAATGTTGTGATTGACCGGCCTTTTGGATCTAAACACCCGAAGTATGGATTTATTTATCCAGTTAACTATGGGTATGTTCCGAATACGGTTAGCGGTGATGGCGAGGAACTGGATTGTTACGTGCTGGGCGTTTTTGAGCCAGTCGAAAAATATGATGGGGAGTGCATTGCTGTTGCCCATAGGATGAATGACAATGATGATAAATTAGTTATCGTCCCAGACGGAAAACAATATTCTGATAGCGCGATCGATGCGCTAATCGAATTTCAGGAAAGGTTTTTTGACCATGTCATTATCAGATGACACAAAACCATCGCTATCTGGTGAGCTTCTCTCAATAAATCAAATCAATGCAAAATAATGTTTCTGTCTTTCCGTTTTGGTTGTAATAGATAATAGCCTGGAGTAAAAGGTCGGCTTGAAAATACGGATTCTAATTATTGAATCTATATCTGTTACTATGTTATATAATGTCATATATAACTAATAAGCATGAGGAGTTAATAATATGGGATTATTTGATGACGATGATAAGAAATTCGGAATAAGCCATAGCAGCATTCATGAATCAATGCATTCTGGGCATCCGAAAAATGTTCACGAGTCTATTCATGACCATAGCAAGATTCATGAATCGATGCATTTCGGGAAGGACAAGATTGTGGGTCCACATAGCATGTTCGATGATGACGACGATTAGTCTTTTGCAGATTGACTGATTAATTTTAAAATCCCAAGCTCCGAAACGAAACCGACAATTAATGTATATCAAAAAAATACAAAAAGTACTTGTATTATTTTCTTAGTGTGTTATATTTAAACATAAGTAGAGTTGAGAGTTCATACGAACGTAGTCTTGAGTGTGGTTCCAGTTATTTAGGTGGTTTGTTTGAAGAGACTATAAACTTACCCTGAGGAGACAAAAATGAAATTAAAAACAAAAACGAAAAGGCCACTGTTTTTTGGGCTTACGATTATTTCGAGTTTGATAGTTGGTGGTCTTTTTATCTATAAGGACTCGCTGTCAGATGACAAGACAGGCATAAATATTTCGTCTCTTCCTGAATATGTGATGGAAGATTATTTTGAGTCTTTCTCAGGGATGGCAAAGTCCGACAATAAGGAGAATATACTTATTGTTACTTCCCGTGTGCCGCTAGAGGAAACCTATGGAGCGACTAGTGTTGTTGAGGCCCCAAATTACCAATTCTTTCTACAGTACGGAAATGAAGAAGATAAGAACCATGCTCTAAATATGTTTGAGACCTCGAATGTTAAGGTGTCTGAGAATAAAACATATAGATTTACTGACGATGATTCAGAGGAGAAAACTTACAATTCATGGGGAATAAAGGCAATGGGCCTCGATAAAGCTGCTGAATTAGTTGAATCGGTTGATGATGTTCCTGAGGTTACAGTCGCGATTATCGATACTGGCCTTGATATGGGTTTAATGAATAGGTATTTCCCTGGTAAAGTCAATGAAGTATACAATGTATTGAATCCAGAAGGTGAGATGGTTGATGAATATGGACATGGGACACATATCGCGGGCACGATCGCCGAAGGTACTCCTGATAACGTCAAGGTTCTTCCTATCAAGGTTTCGTCTGGAGAAACTCTGTCAGATGTTGATATTATTACCGCGATTAACTACATTACTTATTACGAAAAAGCTGACGTGATTAATATGAGCTTTGGTGGCTACGGATATGATGAGGCGACGGACGAAACGCGTGTAGCTATTGAAGCGGCGAAGGAAAAGGGTATTATTAGCGTTGCGGCTGCTGGAAATGAATCAACTAGCGAAGTTAGCTATCCCTCGGGCTTTGACAATACAATCTCTATATCTTCAGTTGATAGCAATTTGTCATTAGCTGACTATTCTAACTATGGGAAAATGATTACATTCGCTGCTCCAGGTACCGATATCAAAAGTATTATGGGTAGCGAAGCTCAGATTGCTCAAGAATACGAAGATGACGGCGATGACGATTTTCAAACTATCAGTGGTACTTCGATGGCTACACCTCATGCGGCATGTGCGGTCGCAGTTCTTAAGAGTATAAAACCGGATCTCGGTTTTGATGCGGTAGTGAGTGTCCTTAAAGACCATGCCGTAGATCTAGGTTCAAACGGATGGGATAGCTTGTATGGTTATGGTTTGATTAGTTTTGATGGCGTAAAATTCTGTAGCGAGACGAGTTCAGATTGCGATGAATACTCGATGTTCGAGAAGTTCATTCCGGGCGAAGTAGAAATTGGTGATGTTGTTTTGACTCCATATAACTATGGTAGTCTTACGAACATCTTGGCCACAACTCTATCCATTACTTCAACTAATGGCGAAACAATCGAGAAGATGATTGGGGATCTTGACATCGATGACTATCAAATAACAGGTTATGATCCTTATTCCTCAGAAGAACAAACGGTCACATTGAGTTATTCTGGTCTTGAAATGGATTTCGTCGTTAAGAATCCAGCTGTGTATGAATTCGGTTGGGAGTACTCCACTCCTGGATATGGCGACATCGATACGCTAGGATACGCTTTGACCAGCTATAAAGACCATGGTTTAGGCATTAAGACCCTTTATTTCCCAAACACAACTAGCGACGGCACACCAGTAGTTGCTCTAGAAGATTCTGGCAGCGATAACTGTGTTTTCGGAACTTATAGTAGTGGAGATAAGAGATGCGTAAATCTTGTTGATGCGCCTAATTATACGACTATTGTCCTACCTGAGAATCTTGAGCAGATAGCTGGAATTTGGACACTTGGTAGTATTCTACCCTATTCGATACCAGGAGCCTTAGCGAATCTTGAGCGGATCGTGAGCGACGCGGATGAACTTAAATTATTGGGCGGAAATACACTTGCTGGATTGAAGAAACTGTACTCTGTAGAGGCAAATATTCTTTTCGATTGGGAGGGTGGGGAAGACTTTTCTAACGACACTATGTTATCTGATATTACCTTGTCCGAGAATAACGTTGTTATACCTGGATTTACATTTTGGAATTGTAGTAATTTAACGGAAATAATTATTCCGGAGTCTGTAGAAGAAATTGACAGTTACGCATTTCTCAACTCGAGTATCGAAAGACTCCATATTCCTGAAAACGTAAGCTATATTGGATTAGGTACGCTGGAGGGTACCCACCAACTCAAATCGATTACGGTTTCAGAAGACAACCCTTGGTATTATAGTCCGGAAGGTAGTAACGCTATTGTTAAGACCGATAGCAAAAAACTTGTAGCCGGTTCCTCATCAACTGTAATCCCGGAAGGCGTAAAAATAATTGGCCAAGGTTCGCTTCTTGATCTTGATTTGTCAGAAATAAATATTCCAGAAGGTGTGACAACGATAGAAGAGAATGCTATCTATTCCACTGATATTGGCAAAATTGTATTACCAAGTAGTCTAGAATCTATCTCTAGTTATTCTTTCGATGGTATCCATCATTCTTGTATGACTTATAAGGCAGGGGCCTGTAGCTTCAATACATTCGCCTTTTGGGTTCATCGTGATTCTTATGCGCTCAACTGGGCTATTGAAGAAGATTATGGTTATGTAATAATTGAAGAACAAGATGAAGATGATGAATTGATGCATATCGCGTGGGAAGAATTGCGAACCAGCGCTCGCGCTCTCGACACGATCAACGACGATAATACTGATGTCTATGTCTATTTCGCTGACAGAGAAGGGGTTAGAGAGTCCGAACCTGTTCGAGCTACCGTTGTGGGTGCTAAATATCTTAGCGGCGCATTTGGCGAGGAAACCTCTATGGATCATTTGGTTGCTGGAACCAACTGCTTCAAGGCAATCTTTGAAACAGGTGCGTATCATAATATGAAAACATCCACCTACTGCATGAGCATTAGAAAAAGAACCCCAGAATATACGGTTCCTACAGGTCTAGAAGCGGATCCAGGGCAGAGGCTTTCTGAGATTGAACTACCTGATGGATTTAGCTGGAAAAATCCGAATACAGTTATTAGCGGAGCCGGAATGAGATACTATCAAGCCGCGTTTACTCCAGAGGACACGGAAAATTACGAAACGGTCACTGTTTCCATAGGCATCTTTGTTAGAACTGATAAAGAGTTGATTGAACCGACGATTAACTTGGGTACCGATGTGCTTATTTGGGACGATCCACTGCCAATTACACAAGATGAAATAACAGTGAGCGGATTTGAGCCTATAGAAGGAGATGGGGATGGTTATGAAATCGACTATTTTGAAACTTGGTTCGATGAAGAGGAGAAAAAAATCTATGTATATGTCGAGCTACGCATGTCCGATAGGCAGTTTGAAACACACTATTTCCCTGGTGGGTATCAGTATTGGGGAGATGAGGTTGAGGTAGATACCACCTATAGCTCTAATTCGTTTAACGGTGCCTATGATGGAGAAAACCATTCAATCTCGTTCAACTTGGGCGATAGATATTCGCAATGCGATATTACGTATTCCACAGATAGCGATGAACTGTACGATCTGACCGAACTTCCGGTGTTCAGAGAGGTTGGAGTATATGACGTCTATTATAATGTCGTATGTGGGGAATCCCATTCTTTCACCGGTAGTAATACGGTTACAATAACTGGATTTAAGATTGACGAGTCAATCCTTGAAGACGATAAACTCAGAGTTGTAAGCAATGACCTTGGAGATTTGTTGGATGCAATTCAGATTGTTACTGACGAAGAGGCATCCTTCCATATCTTTGATAGTGATGGTAATGAGATTACTGCGAACGAGTCTATAACTTTAGCTACTGGATATACTTTTGAAATTCAGCTAGGATCCGAATCCTTTGATTATGAAGTAGCGCTGGTGGGGGATTTGAACGGTGATGGACTTGTAGATGATATAGATTTTGACGCAATGAGGCATCATCTTATCGGCACAGAATTACTTGAAGGAGCATATTTATTAGCCGGAGATATTTCACACGATAGTCTAATTAACAGTGGCGATCTGCTACAATTGAAACAGCATTTATTAGGTATAAAATCAATTGAATAGGAGGATGTCTATGAAAAATATTAAATATCTTGCGCCAGCAGCAATTATCGCATCGCTCGTGATCGGCTCGCCCGCATATGCAATTGCAGATTTTTCTGCGAGTGGTTCGAACGTCTATGTTGGAGATACTTTTACAGTCACACTTTCTATAGATGCCGCAGCTGCTTGGAACATTCATATCTCGTCGGATGGTCCAGTCGAAAATTGCTCATTGGTTGATGCTAATACAACTCCTGATGCTTTGGATGCAGAACAAGAATTCACGGCCGAGTGCCAGGCTACTGAAACTGGGGAAATAACCGTTTCCCTTTCTGGCGATTACACTACCGCGGACGGGACGACAATAGATTTGTCAGATGAGCTCGTCGTTACGGCCGATATAAAGCCTGAAGAAGAACCTGGACCTGGAGAAGAGCCCGGAGAAGAACCTACCGACGAAGACCCAGCTGAGGGTACCGCAGGAAATATTCCAGATACTGGTGCTAACCATGGCAAATCTAGTGCTGGTGCTGATGAATCAACCTATTTGATAGCGTTCCCGATTGCAGCGATGCTAGCCCTACTTGGTTGGGCAATTCACCGAAAAGTCCGCCGCGCATAAGTTTATAATATATACTCTCACAGTACTTTCGTTGTTAGTGGTGTATAATTTTAGCATGAAGAATGAAATCGAGGCCCAGTTTTTAGATATCAATAAAAACGAAGTACGCTCTAGGCTAAAAGAGCTTGGTGCGAAGTTAGAGAAGCCTGAGACTCTGATGCGGCGCACTGTCTTCTATACTGGCGAACATTCTTTTGCTCGGGTTCGGGATGAAGGGGATAAGATTGTCATGACTTACAAGAATGTCAGTGATGATCATTCCATACTCGGAACAAAAGAAGTTAACATTGATGTAAATGATTATGACGACGCAATTTTGTTTCTCCGTGGTTGTGGTCTAAAAATTAAGGCTCGCCAAGAGACAAAACGCGAGATTTGGACGCTTGGAAAAGTCGAGATTTGCATCGATACCTGGCCATGGATTCCAACCTTTATGGAGATTGAGGGATCGAACGAAAAATCAGTCTGGGAAACCGCTAAAAAGCTCGGGTTTAAGAAAAGCCAAGCAAAGTTTGGATCAGTTGATACAACTTATCAACATTATTACGGCGTCGACACAGATATAGTGAACTTGCATACACCAGAAATATTATTCGATATGGATCCGCCCGAATGGGTAAAGATACATTAAAAACTTTTATAACCATCCGTGAATGGATTTGATATAATTATTTTATGATTACGCTTTTTGGCGCACCTGGCGCTGGAAAAACTGAGCAAGGAAAGCTTCTGGCCGCGAAATACCATTGGGGTTGGGTTTCTTATCGTGATCTATTGATGAATCTGCGCGACCGCGATATTCGATTTGCTCTCGAACATGGGATGTTTATTGATGACGCGGTAGCCGTCAAAGTCTTAGATGCTGCTCTTGCCGACATTAATCGCGTAAGTAATAAATACAAATGGAGATCTAGGGGAGTATACCCTAGCCAAATTATTCTCGATGGTTTTCCTGCCGATTTTCGCCAAACTAAATGGATGATCGAGAACGGAAAAATTAAAGACTTGCAAGGAGCAATCGTTCTGCGAGTACCGCGTGGCGAGCTATGGAAGCGTCTTGTTGCTCGTAAACGCGTTGATGATACGCGCGCTGCTATTGAACGTCGCCAAGATCTATATGACCGCAATATTACTGGCATGATTCGTGTTCTAACTATGAACGGCGTATTGGTGCGTGAGGTTGATGGCAACAATAGTCCTCAAGATGTCTTGGCTCGCGTTGAAGAAGTGCTAGCTGATTGGAATATGATTGCACCAAAGCAATATGAAAAAATAGAGAAGCCAAAGCCCTCTATTTTTACTAATTGTTTTTAGTTATTTCGCCAATTTTTCGAATAACTCACTTGGGAGCATGATTACAGTCTTCTGTGATGGATCTGAAGAAATCTTTTCTAGAGTCTGCAACGTACGAATATTGATACCACCTGGTGTTTTAGCGAGTAGGTGGGCGGCCTCAGCAACTGCATTAGCGGCGGACTTTTCACCTTCGGCAGAGATAATAGCAGCTCGGCGCTCACGTTCGGCTTCAGCTTGTTTGGCCATCGCGCGCTTCATGTCGGCAGGAAGCTCGATATTTTGTAGCTTAACGTTTTCGATGTCGATGCCCCATTTGTCTGTTTGCACATCGACGATTTCGCGAATCTTTTCGGAAATCTCATCGCGCTTGCTTAGAATTTCATCGAGGTCAAAATTACCAGTCACATCACGCAATGCTGTTTGCGCGAAAGTGCTAGTCGCATAGGTGTAGTTAGTGGTTTCGAGTACCGCCTTTTCAGCATTGAGAACTTTGAAATATACTACAGCATCAACATTTACCGTGACGTTGTCGCGAGTGATTACCTCTTGTTTCGGAATATCCATTGGAGTAGTACGCACATCTACTTTAGTCATTTTATCAATGTATGGCACGATTAGGCGTAGACCTGGGCCGAGCGTACGACGATATTTACCGAGTCTCAGCACGATCCCTCGTTCGTATTGATTGATTATGCGAATACCCGGTATAACGAAAAAGAATAGTATAAAGAAAATTATAAATAGTAAACCTGTTGCCTCCATAAAACTCCTTATTATGTTACTTATGATTATATCACTATTTGTGATAAAAAAGCATGTTGCTCTTTCAACGATATATGATTATCGGTCGAGAACTTTATGCAGCTTATGATTGTGGTAAATCAAGAAGCCAATAAATACTAGTACTACAGCAACAGTCCCGGTGAAGCCAAAGGCGCTTACCCCGCCATCGCCTATTTCATTGGCGCCTGTATCTGGGACCGCAGCTGGGTCGCTTGTTGGCGTGCTTGGGCCAGCCGGATCTGCTGGGTCAGCTGGGCTGTCTGGATCGGCAGGGCCATCAGGATCTGCTGGGTCGTCAGGATCGATTGGATCATCTGGACTTGTGCCCAATATTAAGGACGGCCTTAAAATAACATAGCTATTCTTCCCGAAGAGGGATTGATACTGCATCCATTCTTTTATCTCGTCTGTGATTTCGTAACTTGTGGCGTCATTTTTTGAAATCATTGTTATGTTTTGATGTTCTGAATCGAAATATGTGGAATCGAATTCGTTTCTATCATCTTGAACCGATCCCTCGTCTAAACCGGCGTTAACGCCTACGAAGCCTTCCCCGTCAATGTATATGTAATAATAGTCACCATTTTCGCGAGTGACTGCCCATTTCTTTATGTTTTGTTCGTCACCCGAGCCATAGTAGTACGAATAATCATCTGTATTATTGTATATCAATATATCTCCTGTCTCGAAGTCCTCTGGATAAACTGTATTCATTCTGTCATCGGGATTATTTCTTTCTTCATCTCCCCAGCCAGCTAAGCTATATATAGTTATATATTCTCCATTAATTGATGGACCATATGTCGTCGAACTTTTATATAGCACGTTAAAGTATCCATTTAGCACCATCTTCGAAAAAACATTCTCTTCAATGATTGACATACGTACATCGTTATTTAAGTTGATCCAACTTCCA
This sequence comes from Candidatus Saccharimonadota bacterium, assembly GCA_017513905.1. Lineage (GTDB taxonomy): Bacteria > Patescibacteriota > Saccharimonadia > Saccharimonadales > Saccharimonadaceae > Nanosyncoccus. The sequence goes on along the minus strand of JAFWMR010000009.1, from coordinate 18,363 downwards.
AACTTATTGTTGTAATATATGAGCCCATTTTCGTCGTTTTCGTTAGTTGTGACCATATTAAAACTATCGAGTACGAGGTCCAATCCTAAAGAGTCTTCGTAGATTTTGTTTATTAATTCTTTACCAAAATATTCGTCCTTTAATTCGTCATATTTTTCTTCTATTAAACTTGCTTGAGCGTCGGTTAAGCTATTACCGACTTTATTCTTGACGGTGCCGGACGAAATTTTTGCGACCTTGCCAGTACTTTCAATGGTTTTTCCTATTGTGTTGTTTCTCACTCTTACTGTATATTGAAGAATTATTTCTTTCCCTGCTTCTAGTTTTCCGAGGTTCCAAGTTAACTTATCGTTGACCAATTGAACACTGAGTCCTTCTTCACTACTAGCAGCAGAGAGATAATCTACGAATTCCGATAAGTTTTCGGTTACAATTAGATCTTCTGCGTATCTTTGGTTACTGTCGTTCTTGATAATAATTTGATAAGTTAGTTCGTCATTCTCTGAAACCGTATTGTGATCCCTTTTATCTATGGTTTTTTCGATATACAGTTTGCTATAATTCATTCTTGATTTAACACCGTCTGAATATTCTATCACTTCGTTGATTGAGTCCGCACCTTCGAAGTATCTAAACCCACCGTTGAAGTTTAGGATGCTTTTTCCGGATCCGTCAGTCGTGACAAATCTTAATATAGCATAATTGTTTCTATATACATTGTCTGGATTTGTTCTGTCGAATATTAGTGAATTCCTGCCATGTTCCGCTTCATATTTGAACGTTGTCAATTGCACCGTCCCTTCATTGGCGATTGATGCTTCGGAAAAATCTGTCATATCGCGGTCTATGCGATACAACCTTGCCCAAGGCGCGTATGTTATTGGTAGGCTTTTCTTGATTCCTTCTTGATCGTAATAGTATAAGGCGGATACGGCTCCGTCTGTCTTCGCTCTAGTATACGCATTACCGGCTACAGTTGAGTGCATTAAATACACATCGACAATATTCCTATCATTATCGTAAATATATTCATAGACAAGCATCACATGCCCGTCTATTTCGAGTATATCGCCAATCTTTAATTCGGAGATAATGTAGTCCTGCGTGGGGTTTTCTATCGCGTTTAATTCTCCGCTGCTGTTTTTGCTGCCATCATACCAAAACAAATCGCCACTTTCCTGTAACTTTCCATAGCCAATTACTTCGGGTCTCTCCCCGATATAGTCTCTACCATAAGTATAATATGCGTCGTCGTTATGCGATAAGCTGAGCCCAATGAGTTCGTGATAGACATTTGCTACAAAAAATGCGCACGCTAGGTAGTTGTTATCTTGCGGAGTTGACTCTTCCGGTGATTTGATAGTACCTTTAGCGATGTTATATTGTAGCGACGTTCCTCTCATGTAATACGCGTATGCTACTTCCTGGAATGCTTTTTCGAATTCCGTCATATCGGCAGCTGAGTCCGCATAGGATTGCTGAGCATGATTAATAGTCACGAATGAAGCCGCACAGAGAATTATTGACGATATGGCGACAAACAAATAGTTGCAAAGATTTCTTTTGGTTTTCATGTGAACTGTTTTTATTTTATATGACCTTTATGCTTATAGTTTACCACTATTCGTGAAGATAGTCAAACGCACTTTAGCGAAGATGGGAATTATGATATAACATAAATATGAGCGTTTTAGAAACGAGTGGCGACAACCCGAAAGAACAGAGCCAGTCTAGCGAAAGAGCCGTGGAGCTTAGTTCTCTACCATCTTTTGATGAACATATGCGGGTTGATTACCCTGAAACATACTCTAATAGCAAGATTGAGGAAGAGATTGCGCCGCAGGTAGAGGTTATAGATATGACCGAGGCTCGTGGTGGCGAATTAACGGCTGAATTTCCTGATGGAATGTATCTCTTTCATAGCGCCGACGTTGATTCTGCAAAAAAAATACTTGAATCTGGCGCGATTATGAATGCGGGAGCGCTACACGAAAGAAATTTAGCGGCTAGACGAGCGGAGCTTGAGGCGGAAGGCATAGGTGAAGATGAGATCCAAGAAGAGTTAAAAAAGGTACATACGAAACGCAATTCTGGAAACGAGGGTGTTTCTTGGAGTTGTAACGGAATAAGCGCTCTGGCTGGCGACGACGGACACATCGTTGGTTTCTTGGCCGCTCCGGTGGATGTATTAGGAGGAGACAAATTAGTGGTGCCATCAAGGCCAGCACCCTATGAGCTATTACAAGTTTCTGACGAAGTTGATACGGAAAGATTTTTTGAAGCGAAAAAGCAGTATGAGGTGTGGGGATATAGAGAATTTGCGGTTTTCGAAATAGCTTCGGTTGACAATGGATTGATGCGTCTACGAGTGAATATTAGCCATGGCGATGAACCAGATGAATACGGATTTCATCGTTCGCTGTTAAGGGATTTTTGCGACAGAGGTGGTTTACCGGCTGAAGAGTTGAGGAAACATTTTGAAATTGGAGAAGATGGACACGTTAAAATCGACGAGCAACTGCATCAGCAGAGTTTTGATGAGAAGTATTTGCCACCGTCTGCTGTATTTATTCAATCAATGATTGATCGAGACATGTTTAAAGGTTCGGTGTGCGATGGGCTTGATGTAAATGGAATAGTAGCCGAAACTCGCAAACGTGATAATTTAATGCTTTTCCTGATAGGACACGCTCGGAAGGAAGGCGAATATCGCGAATCGCAATACGAAGCAGAATTGAGAAAAGCCCGGGATGTTTCTGTCCCCGTAGAACAAATGTATTTAGTGATAAGCCCAAAGGACTTAGAAATGTGGAAAAACGAGATTAAAAACTCTGAGCATCGTCCGAAGGGTATCTTGCTATATGATCCGGAAAAAGTAGTGGCACCTAATTTTGCACATGAAAAGGAGGGCGATCATAGAGCTCTGTCCGAAGAGATTGATGGCGTAGTGGGAGCAGATAAGGATTTTTGGGAGCGAGATATGGGTGTAGATCCTGATAAAGCTCCGCGTACTGGCTCACAGGGCCAAGTGTTGACGGAAGACGTAGCGACAAGAATGCGCAAAACAGAGTTTAGATTGGTGGATGGTGAATTAACAAAAGTTGAAAATCAATCAAGCTTATAAGTTTTCTTTGATCAACTGCAGTAACTCCGGAAAAGATTCGAGCCCGCTTTTTGAGCCCATGTGACCGATGTTCGGAATAAAGATTGGTTCAGCATTAATTGTTTTTGGATAGTTTTCTAAAACGTCTAGCGGCACAATGTGGTCGTTATCGCTATAAAACGAGTAGCGTCTATTGGTCAGTGAAATAAACTTCCGGACTTCGTCACTCGTAACATGGAAATGTTCTACGACTTTATTTAAAACATCTCTTCCCTCGTTGATGAATACTTCTGCAAAACCGGCTAGACTGATGTAAGTATCTATATGTAGATTATTATTGGCTAAATATTTTATGATAAACTCGTTGCCGATAGAATGACAAACTATTATTGTATTGTCACTAATCTTATTTTTACATCCATCTAATACTTTCGACCAATTATCATAAGTTGCTCCTTCTTGTGGTGGAAAAGTCGGTAAGGTAACGTCGACACCTAAAGCATGTAATTCTTCTTTTAACCAAAGAGCTATCTTAGGAACCCCATTAATGCCATGGATAATAAAAACGTTTTTCATAGTTGTATTGTATCATAGCCTCGTTGGCTTAATATCGTCCGTGATTGCTCGGCGCGTATTAACTTAATTTGCCGCGACGCAATGTAAGAACTTTGTCAGCTTTATTAGCGACTCTTCGAGAGTGCGTAACAATGATAACGATTTTTTTATCTTTATGAGCAAGGTCGCGGAAGATTTCGATGATTTTTTCTTCAGTATCTTCGTCGAGATTGCCAGTAGGCTCATCGGCCATAATGATGGGTGAATTTGAGGCTAAAGCGCGCGCAATTGCAACACGTTGTTGTTGCCCGCCAGATAGTTTACCAATCAAGCGTTTCCCTTCCTCGGCGGTAATACCGACCTTTTCGAGATATTTATTCGGGTCAGCCTTACGGCCGTCGAAGTCAGATGCGACCTCGACGTTCTCAGCAGCGGTCATGTATTTGATCAAATTGTAACTTTGGAAAACTATATTAACGTATTTTAGGCGATATTCTTGTCCTGTGATTTTTCGAAGGCTCTTGGTATTGAATTTTACATCTCCTTCTTGGAGCTTATCTAGTGCCGAGATGAGACTTAGGAATGTGGTTTTGCCTGAGCCAGATTCACCAACGATAGCGTAGATTTTGCCAGCTTCGAATTTGGCATTTACGTTATCTAAGATCTTCTGAGTACGTTCGCCGTTTTGATAGCTATATGATAGATTCTCGATAGTTAGTGTATTTTTACTGTCAGCCATATTATTCCTTTCCTGACAAAATTTCTTTTGGTTGATAGCGCATGATACTGATAGATGGAAGGATGAGCGCGAAGACGATAACTAGATATCCCGTAACGAAGAGGAGGAGATAGTCGATAGGTTCGGCGTTAATATCGAGCTCGATTTTCTGGCCATTACGTCCGCCTCCGATAATGTCTTTCATATTGAGGGTATCACCATCCGGCATATCTGGAATATCGGAACTCTTTGAGCCGCGAGAGCTGCCACCGCTGAAACCACCTGGCATACCGCCCATCATAGCACCTGGACGTCCGAAGTTACGCTCAGATTGTTGATTGGATGATGTCACCTGACTTTCAAGGATACTATTGCCTAGTGAACTTGCGAAGACGGTGCCCGTAACACTGGCTAGCGCAAAGCCAAAGGTGCCAATGACAAGAAGCTCAGTGGCGATTTGGCTAATTACGTTTTTCTTGCTGGCGCCGAGTGACATTAGGACGCCAATTTCATAACGACGATCCTTAACGTTAATGGTGACAATTAATGTAATGATGATGATAGCAGCTATGATAACAATAATGAGGATTGTATCCGCAAAACCACCTACAGACTCAATTGAGCTGGAGAGGCTGTCATATTCTGAAGTATCGACGGCAAACTTTAGGTTATCTTCGGCGAGTTCAGTGAACTCTGCATTTACTTTCTCAACGAATTCTTCTGCATTGTCAGAATTAATCATGTAGAATTTAACATCACCAACACTGTAATTGCCATCATTATATTCGTCTGTATCGAAGAACTTGGCTGCAGTTTCCGTATTCATATACATGGTGTTTGCGTTGGCACGTTCGGAAGAAGTATCGTAAATACCAATAACAGTAAGAGAAACGCTTTTTTCGGTATAGATGTTTTTGATTTTGAAGATATCACCAACTTTTAATGAATTAAGTTCGGAGAATTCATAGGAGATCATGACGGAGCCAGTCGAATCCTCGTCGAAATAGGTGCCGTCTTTAATTGTGACGGTTTCATCATCGACCCCGTCGATATACGCATAAGCATTGACGCCATAAATCGTAATGTCGGAATCGAGTGAGGAGTCGGAGGAATCGTCGGTCGTCCCCATGCCACCGAACATGCTTTGCATTCCTGGCATGCCACCCATTCGAGAGCCTTTATCACCAAAACCTTTAGTTTCCACGGTTTCAAGGTTGTATGAGTTAGCCGAGACAGAAATTTCGTAAGAATAATCTTTTATATAGTCAGTGTATGTTGTAACAATCTGGTTAGCAGTCTCGACTTTCACGCTGGGTCTACTCATTGATTTAAACATTTCGCTGGGATCACCACCTTGTTCCATTTCGGTCTTTTGATTTTCGCGAATTGCATCCATATCGGCTTGGATAGAAACAGTGCCACCAAGGGTAGACTTGGCATAATCCATTTGCGCAGAGACGGCTGATTTAATGATGAAAGCCGCTAGGACAAGATTGGCCATCATAAAGAATATTAGAGTTAATATTATCGTGCGGCCGAGTTTGCGTTTAATGGACAGCCAGCTCCGTTTTAGCATGTTTCTAAACATTATTTACCTTTCTTATAACCATATTATTATCTACCAGAAAGCTTAAAATTATTTTAAAAACATGTTAGGAGAAACTCATGCTATGTTCTGATGTTTATTGTATAATGGTGACATGGAAGAAGACAAAAAAAGAAGCACGCCTGTAGCACTAGTTGTTTCTTCGATAGCGGCTATACTCGTGGTTGCCTGGCTATCATTTTACAAACCCGTGAATAATGATTCGAATTCCGATTCAGGTTCCTCGACCCCCGTAGAAACTGAAACGTCGCAAGGGCCGGACACGGAGCTCAGTATAGAAATTGTAGCGGCAGAACCTAGGGAGGAAGGTTATTACATTCAGGTTCAGACCAATGATGCTTTCAGTGGTAAATGTAGCTTCGCTTTAGTATCGACGGATAAAGAGCAAAATATTGAATATGAGGCAAAGTTAGAGCCCGCCGATAGAGCAAGTACTTGCGAGGCATCTTTCACGAATAAAGAACTAGAAGGCGGCGATTACGAGGCGAAGGTCGTAGTGACGACAAATGACGGCCAGACAAAGAGTGTTTCAAAAGAAGTCACGATATAATCAAAAAAACGCCCTACGCAGGGCGCTTTTTTGATTATTCTTTTTCTTTGGTCTTCTTCTGTTTTGGATTGTATTGTAAGAAGGTGACAAGATAGAAGATGAGCGTGCTTGCAATGAAGAAGCCGCCAAGTATATCTGTAATCCAGTGAACGCCAGAAAGAAGGCGACCGATCACAGTGATAATCATCAACAACGTTAAGGCGAGATTGATAAATATGGCAAGTTTCGCGCGCTTCTCTCTCAATAAACGCGCAATAACCATCATGGAGCTGCAGCAAATACAAATAGCGAAAAGTGTATGGGATGACGGATAAGATGGTTCTAGCTCTCCGTCCATAATAAATGGTCGGTAATTAACAATAAAGAGCTTTTCGAAAAATAGATATACGGCTGCTATGGCCGCGTAGAATGGAACGAGTAGTTTGAGCTCTCGATCGACTTTCTTGAAACTTTTGCGCTTAATCATCTGATATATGCCAATGAGCGCTAAGGTGGCAACTGGAACCACTAATAAATATCCTGAGTATTTGCTGATTTTATACCAGGTATCGTTATAGCCAATTGAGTTTTTAAATTTTGTGTTGGTAATATAGAAGCCGACGGTCGTAGAAGTAGATGTGATGACTTCTCCTGAAGGCTCACCAACGATTACTTCCCCGGTACCGACATTTTTAATAAGTAAAGTAAAACCAATAGTAAAGAGAGTGAATATTACACAGGCGATAATACGATTTTTAAACATTTTTTTATTTGATGGCTTCTTCGATTCTTTCATATAACCATTATAGCATGTTATAATGTAAATAATCTACGGAGGTATAAATGGAAAAACAAGTTGAGCGATTTAAATTAGAATTTCCGACTAAAGCTCGTGAAGAGGACGCAATGGATTTTTTGCGCGAATTCATTGAGGTAAATACAGTAATCCATGGGTCTGGTGGGTTTGATTTGTACATGGATGATTATGATGGATGGCTAGATCATCTAGAGGAAGATCGAAATCGCGAGCCGACTGAGCAGCGTGTGCCAGCAGAGACATTTTTCTTAATTCGCGAATCGGACGATAAGATCGTCGGCATCATTAGCATTCGAAAAGTTTTAAATAGAGCCTTATGGAATTTTGGTGGGAATATCGGATATAGCATTCGCCCAAGCGAACGTAGAAAAGGATATAACAAAATTAATCTTTTCCTAGGCTTATGTGTATGTAAAAATCGTGGGATTGAGGCGGTCTTAATTAGCTGTGAAAAACGCAATATTGCAAGTGCAAAGTCGATTCAGGCACTAGGTGGAAAATTACTTTATGAATATATGGATGATGAACTAGGATATGAAATACAGAACTACGTCATAGATGTACGCTATGCGCTTGATAAGTTTGGCGACAAGTATGCGCCAATGATGTTGGAGTATCCTGCATAGAAGCGGAGAAAAGCCGCGCTTTATGCGCGGCTTTTTTAATCAATTCGAATCCAAACAAATTCTTCGGGTTTTACACTGCCAATCCAGTATTCATAGTTTTGATAGCTAGACACGATGGCTCTTTTATTTCTCTGGTCGATTTTTTCAAACCAAACAACGGTGCCTTGTTCGCCAAATTCTTCGCTGGAATCACCAACACCAATATAGTGACAGCCTGGTTCTAAGAATGATACAAAATTTTTGTATCCGACTTTTGGCAAGTACATATACCAGTCTTTGGCGAGCCAGTCAGTAATTTCTGAATTATTCGGAAGATCTTTTGGCCATTTACCGGTCATCATATGAATCATGTGTGCGCAATAGCTTGTGGAATGTTTAATAATGCAGCCACTTTGATCTCTAATGATAGTGCAATGATTCGGGTCGTTATTCTCTTCCCAGTTAGCAAACCCGTAAGATGCGTAGAGCGGTACGTAAGTGTTGATGAAGAGTTGGCCAGATTTGTATAATTCAACGGCATCGCGATAGGTTTTGAGTTTGCAAGATTTTTCTCCCATATGTTGGTATAGCTTGCGGAAGATAGTCCGGAGCGGTGGAATTTTGTTCCAGTTGCTACATGAAAGCATGGCGAATAGGTTCGCTAGCCTCAGTGTCAAATCCATGATATCCCTCCTCCTTATCTGAATTCGAATTTGTAATGTGCATTTTTTATATTATAACATATTTCTATGTTATGTAAATGCCGCTAAAAATGCTCTGGAGGCTCGGTTTGATGAGCTATGCAAAAAACTCAGCGAGGTCAGCTCTAATATTGGAGATTTTGTTAACGCGTTGATTGGCTAGTTTTAAAGCCGCAACAATGGTATTTGTGTCAAATTCTAATGTTTGACATTTGTCAGCGATGGACTCAATTTCGGTAAGTTCTTCCGATTCGTAAATACCCGCGCAGGCCGCGGTGAAGATTGAAATGATGAACTCGCTAGGGCTTTCATCGGCGGCTTTAGCATCATCGTTTAATAGGTAGGCGATCTCGCGGAAGTTCTTATTGATGAATTTTGCGGCCATGATGCGTGATTCTGTGTTCGCGTTATTAAGGAATAACCGTTCGAGAATTGCGACACGAGAATAGTTATCAAATCTATCATCGCCGATAAGAATGCGATCCAGCAAAACTTCGGTCTCTTCAACGGATTCTGGGTGCGATAGTAAAGCGCTATAGCGGCCGGCATCTTCATGATCGAGAATATCTTCAAGCTCTTCTTCGGCTGGGAGCCTATGACGAATGAGCCCTTTAGCGCGGCTGAGTACGGTAGGATGGCCATGATAATCTCGTGCGGCAACCAGTCTGAGGTACGACTCTAGCCCGGGTAACCGTTCCGTAATATCACTAAGGCTCATAATGAATCCTATTGAGTCGGAAAACATTTCCTGGCCGGCAGGGTCTTTGAATTCGAAAGCATCGTAGTTAACGATTGGCCAAAGTGAACCAACCCGTGAACCGTACGCGGAGAAAATAAAGTCACTGATGTTTCTCTGAGTGCTGTTGTTGGGCTCGGCAAAACGCCAAGCGCGATTGATAATTTCTCCTGCTAGCCAAAAGAGTTGCGCTGTGTCCGTGTGGGAGAAATCGTCAAACGGGAGCTCCTTAACAATGTAGTGCACGACTGGAAGAATCCGAGAATAGGGTATATCTTCGAGGAAACAGAAATTTGCAAGAAAAAATTCAATGCTACGAGCGTCGGCGCGGAGCGTATCTCCGTTTTTATTGTAAATAGCGTTAATAATTTCTTCTATCGCGTTTTCGGAAAATGTAACTAGCTCGGGCTTTTCTAGGAATTTTTCTAGATTGTCGCTAATGATAACGCTGGTTTTAGAATTGTTGGATTTTTTGATTTTGAATTTAGTATAGAGATCTTCTATGTGATAACTCAATATGGAATTAAGTGAGCCGAACAGCTTTATACCACCTTTTTTGACATAATCAGCAAAAAATTCATCAAGCTGGTTCCAACCAATGGTGTCAATGACGTATTTCAGTCTATAACGCGCAATGGCTTTTTCTCCATCACGTATGGCGTCTGAAGACAAATTGAAATCTTGAAGATTGCGAAGCTTGAGTAGACATATTGCGTCCCAGTATTCTGCAACAGTAAACTGAAAAATACCAAGATGGTGATCGTTTTCTTCAAGCTGGTTTAAATACGCGTCAAAGAAATCTTGCTCAGCTATGGATAGTTTCTTTTTTTGCGCATCGAAATTTTTTTTGATAGCTTTAAATTCATCTTGGCGTTCCGCAAAGTCGGCGACAACTTTATGATAAACGCCTGGGTTAGAGGCTGGGATATGGTAAACTTGTTTGGACTTTTTATAAAGAAAAATCGAGTGATCGTCATCGCGCGTAAAAGTAATACCGCGTCGCTTCCAAGCCGTGTTCCCGTATCCAGCGTATTTCTCAATTAGTATTTTTTGTTTAGTAAGAGAACTCAAGAATCCGTAGACGGCTGCATAAATATCATTAAGCTCTTTTTTTCGTTTATCACTCTTACCGTCAAAAACGGATACCAAATAAAACTGGAGGATGCCGTCATCAAGTACAAAAATGCGTGCCGTACCGCAAGCTCCCATGGCGCCTGATTCGGAGAACTCCGCATAGAGTATAGAGTCTTTGTCTAGGTTATTGATAACGTCTAAAGTGAGCGGCTTGCATTTCATATATGTTATTATACCTTATTTCTAAAGTTTTTGTGGTTAAAGGAATTTTGCGCAAAAACACTATATTTAGCGTATTTTGGTATTGACATACGCTATATATAGCGTGTATAATAATAACCATAATCGATTTGAAATAAATAATTAACCTAAATTCAGGAGAGAATAATATGAAAAATATAGTTTATTTTGAGCCTTCAGATGTAGAAAAGTTCGATGTTGATCGTTTCGAAAAATCACTAAAGCAATACGCAAATATCCCACACGAGGCGGTTGAAGAAGCATTAGAAGATGTCGAAGAATATGAAACTTTGCATGTGAGCCGATTAGTAAAGATTGGTGTTGGACTAATCGAAGAATATGGTGACGACGCAAGCGCACAGAGCTATTACGACGAGCATAAACAATACTTCGGCGAGAAGTTTGAGAGACTTCGCCGTATTACTGGCTATCTAGTTGGAACATTAGACCGCTGGAATGATGGGAAACGCGCAGAAGAGAGCCAACGAGTAAAGCATTCCGTTAACTCAAGCGTTGATGATTTAACTAGAAATGCCATGCTGCAAGATCAGATGCTTGCCTATAATGCCGCTTATGCGGGCAAAGCAGAATAATAAACAAAACGAAACGATAGAAACGGCTTTAGGCTGTTTCTATTTCGTGCCTTTTGTGGCGGCGATGATGACGAACGCGAGAAATGATTGTGCCGATGATGGCGATGATTGTAAAAGCAGCTAAAAGCAAAAACCAGAGTGGGCAGATATAGATTTGTTTCTCGATTGTCGAAGTTTCACCTAGATATTTGATGGTTTCTTTAACCGTAACAACACCTAGGCTCGGCAAGTTGGTAAGATTGCGGACGAGGTTGCGAGTAGAGTATGGCATAATGAGCTCAGTAGTGGGAACCTCGCTTTCCTCAGTAGAAAAGATATCCTCTCCGGAAAAGAACTCGCTGACGGTCAAATCAATTCTGGCATGCTCGTGAATATTCCCCTTGTTCTCTAGAACAGCATCGATAGCGACTTTAGGTGTGGTAGAGAAGCCTGGAACGCTATGGCTAACGATTGAACCTTCATGAACTGTCTTGCCTGCTACTTCACCAAAGATGATGCTGGCCATCTCATAGACATACTCAACCATGGCAGGATCGGAAGATTGGTTGTCTGAGCTGACTACAATGGCGGCATATTGGCCGCCGCCTGGAGCGTCTTTCGGAACATTGATTGTAAAATTAACTTCGGTAGATTTACCTGGCTCGAGCGTACCAGTTGGGTTTTCGATAGTGACCCACTTAGCGAGCTGGGTCATTTCTGTTTCGGTGACAAGATCGGCATCATAGCCATCGCCCTTAACACCATAAGGAGCCACGGAAACCCTGAAGGAAAACGGCTCAGCAGAGTTCTGTTGGTTAATAACAGTAATGGAGCCAGTAGCCGTCTCGCCCGCTTTAAGAGGCATAGTCTGACCCATTGGTAGAAGTGTAAAAGTGTTTGAAGCGTCCATAGGCTAATTATAGCAAAAAACTATGATTTGTCAGTAAAAAGCCGACTAATCTGTTAATTATTAGAAAAACGCAAATCAATTTTGGGCGGAGAAGATGACGTTCTCGAAAAGGACGGATACAGTAAGTGGGCCAACACCGCCAATTTTTGGCGTGATGGCTAACAAGTCCTCACGAGTACGAACTTCGTCATCGACATCGCCCATGAGAACGCCTTTTTCTGAAGCGGTGCCAGCGTCAACAACAACTGCACCTGGCTTGACTACATCTTTCTTAATTAGATGCGGAACACCGGTGGCAGTGATGATAATATCGAAGTCCTTGAGCTTTCCTAGATCGTCACCGCGATGAAACATCTCGACGTTGTACCCGGAATTTTTGAACATTTTATAGAGTGGAGCGCCCACAAGACGGCCGCGACCGACGAGCGCGATCTTAGACTTCTCTAAGTCTATACCATAACAAGTGAGCAGCCAGTTGATAGCAGTGGCGGTAGCGGAATCGAATTTGCCGTTTCCGGAAAGCCCGTCGACGTCTTTCTTGGGATCAATTAACTTAACTACATCGTCGGTAACATCTTTGTCGGTGATTGGAAGTTGAACAATCATACCCGATATACTCGGATCAGAGTTCGCAGATGTGATTTTATCTTTCAGCTCATCTATAGACTTAGCGTAGAAATCTTCAACGACAACGCCAATATCTTCACCGTAACGTTGTTTCAAAGTCACGTATTTCGTAATGACGGGATTGTCTGAGTCGCGAAGGATTAGAAGCTTGGGGAAAATCTTTTTTCCTCTAAGCGAACGAACAACGTGAGCTTGACGTTCTTTGACATATCCAGCTAGTTCGCGACCGGAAAGTTCTTTAGTCATGCTGTTCCCTTTCCTTGATGATGACTGGCTCGGGCTCAATTTTGAAACCGTACTTGTCATAGACAATCTTAGCGATTTCTTCTTCGGCTTGTTTGAGATCAGCATAGGACTCGCCGGATTCGTTAATTAGAATCAATGCGGCTTTGTCTGACACTTTAAAACCGTGGAAAGACTTGCCTTTGAGTCCAGCATTTTCTAGAAGCCAGCCAGTGTTAACTTTGTTTTCGGTGGCGGAACGGTAGACAGGAATACCTTTCTTTTCGGCTTCGTCGGCTTCAGCATCGGTGAGAATGAAGTTCTTGAAGAAGCTACCTGCAGAAGCAATTGCGGCTGGGTCTGGGAGCTTGCCAGCCCGAATTTCCGAGACGGCTTGGCGAATGTTTTTGGGGGAGTAATCCGTAATGCTGTGTTCATCAAGATAGGCTTGGAGAGAATTATAAAACGGAGGGGTCAGTTTTCCCTTCTTAAAACGAAAAGTACAATTAAGGATAAAATATCGCCCACTAGTTTCGCCTGAGTTAAAAATCGAATGGCGATAAGAAAAGTCGCAATCTTTAGCTGGAATCTCAACATATTCATCGAGCATAGTGTCAAACGCTTCTACGCTTTCGAGAGTATTCGAAACATCCTGACCGTAAGCGCCGATGTTTTGAACTGGAGCGGCCCCAACAGTGCCAGGTATTTTGGACATAGCTTCAATACCCGAATAACCTCTATCCGTTATATATTCGACAAAGTCGTCCCAAATTTCTCCACCACCAGCCTTGACTATGATCTCATTCCCCGTTTCTGAAAGAATTTCAAAACCTTTGATGTGGTTGCGAATAATTACACCGCGAAAGCCTTCGTCTAAACCGAGAGAGTTAGCTCCCGTACCAAGAAAATATATCGGTAAATTTTTTTCTTCCGCAAACTCTATAGCTTCTAGAGCTTCATCTACGCTTTCAACATCAACAACATAGTCTGCTGGTCCACCGAGGCGCATGGTAGTAATAGTAGAAAGTGGAACATTTTCTTGGATGATCATAGGTTATATTATACCACAGAGCCGTTTCATTTATTGCCGGCCGGTGCTAGCATTAGTAGTATAATGATTATATGAAATTAACTTTATCATCCATAAGGTTACGTTTGCCTCTTTTTCTTGTTAGATCTGTACTTGTGTTTGTTATTTTACGGATCGTAGGCGCTTATGTCCCATTCGTTTGGCAATTCTTCGATTTAGAAACGGCTATGACAATAAGAGACTACCTTGATTATCACCAAACCGTCGTAGATGTTATTATTGGTGCATTGTCATTGATTTTTTCTTTTACCCTTGAGCTGATCGATTATAAAAAGCAAAAGGACCGCGAAGAACTAAGAAAAGTCGATCCAGAGAAAGCGAGGGAGCTAGATGTGATGGAGTTAGAAAACGCCATAATGCCACTTTTCAAAGAAGCAAAGCGTGAGCACGAAAAAGCTAAGAAGAAAGAAACTTTTTATAATTCTTTACCAGAGCCAGTGCGAGACTTCCGTGATGCGACGAATAATTTTTTTAACGGCCCGGTGCCAAAACACCATGAAAAAACTGTCATTATTGTAGCAATTATTATTTTTGTCATCCTTGCGGCTGTTGCGTATTTTTCCGCTTTTGGTTTCTAGCGGGATCATTTATAGTAAAGGTGGGTCTAGGCAGTTTAATGATTCTATGATATAATAGGGCATGGTCTGGTCCGGTAGCTCAGTTGGTTAGAGCACGAGCCTCTTAAGCTTGGTGTCGAGAGTTCGAGTCTCTCCCGGATCACCATTGATTTTGTGCCCGTTGGGGCTTTTTTGTTAGATTATTAGTAGCTTGAGTAACTTATTGTCACTACATTGTCGTTTTCTTAATAGGTTAGATTGTCATTTTACAGTAAAAAGTCCTGTACTTTTTTCATTCTTGTGTTATACTATAGAAATAGTGGACATCAAATTATGATTTAACAAATATAAGGAATCATAATGATTTATAATAATCTGAATTTTATAAACATAAAAACTTACGGCAGAAGAACGAAGTATTATTCTAACTATACTTTTATTAATAGTACTGGTAGATTGTTTGGAGTGACCGAGACGAATAATGATTATCTTATTATAAAAGTTGCAGAAGATAATGGGCGCAAGATAATTTCAGTTAAAAAAAGTGATTCTTCTGATCCTAATGCTGTTAAATCTTCTGCTCCGTCCACCGGTAAACCATTTATCAATATGCAAAGTGTGTGCAGACATTGGTTTGGGCAGGATGAGAAACAATGGAAACATACCCTGATATATATTAAGACGGAAGACGGAACAGATTACTATGAAGTATTAGAGAAAGAAGGAGACTAGAGAAATGAAGCACGGTAAGGTCGTAAAAGTATACTTAAAGGAAGGTGTTTCTAATGGATATGCAGAAGCTGAGCTATTAAATTGGAATGCAAAAGCAATAAGAATACCGCGTCTAGAAGTTGATAAAAGAATTACAGAAGATGACAGCCTAAAGTCTGCAGGTGTTTATTTTTTTGCTCCACGAAGATGATGAAGGAAATAAATCTGTCTATATTGGTGAGTCTGACAATGTTTCTAAAAGATTAAAACAACATCTTAATTCCTATGCGTCTGGGAAAGAAGTGTTTTATTGGAATACGGTGCTAATTTTTATCGGCGATCAATTAAATAAGGCATACGTAAGATATATTGAGCATAGATTAGTTGAGATTGCATCGATGAGCGGAAATTATAAATGTCTAACACAGGCTACAAGTCCCAATGTCAAGATTTCAAATGCTGATTCTGATGTTATGGAAGAGTTTATTGAAAACATGCACATAATAGTTTCAACTCTTGGTTACGACGCATTAGATATAGCAGAAGCTGCCGATAAAAACGATACAATTTTTTATTGTAAGAGAAACAATAGTAACGCTAAGGCGTTCTTGACGAACGGTGGCGTAGTAGTCCAAAAAGGTTCAATTATTTCCGATCATGAAACTCCATCTTTTGTAAAAACTTCAAATAAAAAACTTAAAGAAAAACTGATTAACAGTGGGGTTATTATAAATAATAAATTTATGAAAGATTATGAATTTAAATCTCCTTCTGCGGCGGCGTCTGTCATTTGCGGATCTCCTGCCAACGGTAAAAACATGGAGTGGCGCGATTCTTTCAATAAGACTATTGGCGAGACGATGAAAAATAACTAAAATACGTGTTTCTTTTTCTCCACCCGAGTTGTTGCCGTTCGGCAAGTATTATTGTGGTGCAGAATCTGCGCATAAAATATGAGGGGCTACCACCTCTTACTGGAGAAAGGCGCCATCTTGGCGTTCTTTATAGGGTGTTTAGCCAATTGTTTAGTTTCTCGATGCCATCGTTTGTTCGTGCGGTGGATCCAGACATATTGAAGCCGTCGCCTTTTAATGTCGCACCGGTCATTTTAGATTTTAGGATATCGTAAGTGCCGGAATTGCCGGAGCCCTCGTGCGTATTGAATGGGATTACGGTTTTGCCGTCCCAATCATGTTTCTCGACGAAACTATAAACAATCATTGGCATATCGCCCCACCAAATTGGGTAGCCAAAGAAAATTGTATCGTAGCTCGAAATATCTACGTCGCCAATGTATTCTGGACGTGCGTTCGTCTTACGTTCTTCGGTTGCGCGCTCAATCGCTTCTTGATAATTTGCCGGATACTTGTCTTCTGGTTCGATTTTGAATTCGTCAGCGCCAGTTTTCGTAATTATTTCTTTTGCCAGTAATTCCGTATTGCCAGCTTCTACGGTGCCGACATTGTAGTTCTCGTCTGCGCGCGAGAAGTAAACGACTAAAGTTTTCATGTTTCTCCTTCTTTGATTATTAATGTATTGTTATATCGATGTTTCCGTCGCCTAGCTCTGGTAGGTTATCGATATGGCCAATTTTTGAGTAGTCATAGTTTGTATCAAATGATTCATAGAAGATTACGAGACAGTTATCTCCAAATAGCATCACGTCACCGGCTTCGATATGTTTCGGGCTATAGGTATTGGTCGGTAGAGAATTGTCTAAATATGCGTATTTTTCGTTGCTGTTTAGGTCGTTCATCGAAAGTTCTAATGGCAACATTTTTGTTAATGCCGAAACTGTAGAATTATTTTCTAGATCGACTTCGAGCTTTTGTCCATTGATATTGATATATATTTTGTCCACTTTTTTCTCCTCATTATCGCTTTGCTGATTAGTTTCAGGTGAGAGGTTTGGGTTTTGAATAGGCTCTTTATTATTCATTATGACGGTCGTGACGATGGCGGAGATAATTATTACGATAAGGACAGGAATGAAAACGGATAATTTTTTATTCATTTAGGCCTCAAAACTTTCTTTCAAGAAACTCTCAATCTTATCGAATGGGATTTTATCGAGATTATCATACAAGTCTACATGTGAGGCGTTTTCTACAATGTAGAGTTCCTTATTACCGATTTTGGTGCTTCCGACTGGATAAACGCCAGTGTATGGTTCTGGGGTGGCCCCATTAGTTTTCGTTTCTCCAGTAATCTTGTCGAACGAAGCTTCGCTGTTGTAGCGTGAATGCGCTTTTTCGCCGTGAATAATCAAAACTGGCATGTCAATTTCATTAGCATAAGTTAGAATGCGCGTATTTGCGAGGGAGCCGTTCGTCTGAATAGCCCAGCCGCCGTTAGAATTAAGGCTACGTTTATGATAGCCGCGTGGTGTTTTGTAATATGCGTGATAGTCTTTTAAAAACTGTGGCGCATCGTCTGGAACTGGATCTACCACGCCACCAGCGAGCTTATATTCGCCATTTTTATAATCTTCAGTACGCTGATTATTTATTGCCGTGCGAGCATTCTTGCGTGTCTCTCTATTATCATCCGCATCGAAATAACCTTTTCCAGCTATGCGCGTCATATCATACATCGTACTAGCAATAACGGCCTTAATGCGAGTTTCAAGGCAGGCGGTCTGAAGCGCCATACCGCCCCAACCGCAGATGCCAATGATGGCGAGTTTGTCTGCGTCCGCCTCGTCTAAATTAGACAAATAATCTACGGCGGCCTGAAAATCTTCTACATTTAAATCCGGGGAAGTCATGTAACGAGTTTCACCGCCGGATTCGCCAGTAAATGATGGATCAAAAGCTAGAGTCAAAAAACCGCGTTCCGCTAAGGTTTGGGCGTAGAGGCCAGATGACTGCTCTTTAACTGCACCGTATGGTCCAGAAATAGCAATTGCCGGCAACTTGCCGTTTCTTTCTTTTGGTTCGTATAAATCTGCCGCTATTTCAATTCCGAAATGGTTTTTGAAAGAAACCTTT
>JAFWMR010000008.1 GCA_017513905.1 Candidatus Saccharimonadota bacterium | reverse complement strand
TAATGGAGTTGGACCACTTCTGCCTTTCCGGTAAGCCATTATAATTTCGTCTTCTGGCCCTACTTCGACACAGGTCTTACCGCCGATGATGCGGTCGAAGCGAACTAGCTCTTTAATAAAAGGCCTGCCATTCGCTTCAATTGTAGCTAGAGCCTCTCCTAACAGCTCTGGAGTTAAGCCGCCTTCGCTATGAAAATGACTGTCTGACCTATCATACACCTCGGCCCCATCTTTGGTTCTACCAAAAAATAGCCTTTCGTGCTCGTGGTTTTCTTGCGTTAGTTGCGTATCTATACTGCGTTCGGCTATCTCTTTATTCATGTTTTCTTTTGAAGCTAGGTTAGATTTTTCCATTCAATACTCCTGCATAAAGAATTTCTTGTAATACTCTATCATTATTTTAAGAATTTGCCTTATTGCTTCAGCGATAGCAGGACTAGTAATAATCGTTGCCATTTGAGTTTCGCCATACGCCACAAGCGCAACCTTGTCACCGTAAACCTGTATTTCGGTGGGTGCGGAATAAGCGTCTCGCGGCATCCATACTCGTTCAAAATTCCAGGCATTGTCGCCACCGGCCTTGACGTGTTTAATTGGGTTTGGCGCTGCAGGTGTAAGTGCATATATATGCATACCAAGTATCGCTCTTTGTTTGCGATAATCATCTAGGAATTCAGCTAGCTCTTTATCTTTCCCCCATATTTTTTCATCTGCTTCAGTTCGTAAGAAATAGACATCTTTTTTGGTTCTAAGGATATCAAGGTAGACTTCTTTGATTCCTTCTATCCCTTCCAATGTTCTAGCCCCTGGCATTTCGTTGTTGGCGTAAAAGATATCCAATAACGATGAAAGGTTGTCTTTGACGAACTTTTCGTTTTTGGCGACGATTTTACGGCGTTTTTCAGCGAGAATTTCTAGATTTGCAGGATTAAGTACACGGTAAGTACTCTTTTTATCGTTGGTTTGTTCTATTAAGCCAAGTTCGACGAGTTTTTTTGCTATCATGTAGCAATTCTCGCGAGATTGATTTGTATTTTTGGCGAGTTCCATGGGGGTCATGGCGCCGTTTCTTAATAGACAATCATAGACAGAGGATTGGGCTTCGGATAAGCCTGCTTTTTTAAGAATATCAATTTCTTCCATGGTTGTTTTCCCAAGTTGACATTTTCTTTTTTTCAATATTTTTGGTCATATCTATCTCCTTATATACTTTTATTATAGCAAAAAACATAATCGATACATGAAAAAGCCCCCAATTATTAATCGGGGGCTGGGTTTTAGCACCAGTAGCTTTCTTTAAATCTCAGAACCATCTCGCCTTCTCTTCTTTCAGCTTCATCAAATGGTCCGTCCCCAAAATAGAAGGGGTCGTCAGAAGAAGGCGCAAAACAGCTGACTGGCAGATCTAAATCGTCTTCTTCTTTGCAATTATTAAGAAGGCTCACTATTACGCCTAACACCGTGTCATTCTCTTCCCAACAGTTTCTTTCAGAAATAATCTTTTTTAATTCTTCAATCATTATTCTCTATCTCTCCCATGTGTTATTCCCTGATAATAAACTACGAGTCCACACTTTCTCGGAACTTAATGCTATTATATCATTTATTTGACAAATAGTAAATATTGCTATTCTATTTATATATTTATACAGGGGTAAATTTCATAAAAAATTGTAAACATTGATTTTACAATTTTCTTTTAATCTTAAGAACAATGCTTATCTATAGTATCTAATATTTGTTCGGACCCACTCCTATGATCTCTTAACTCCCTTTCGGGAGATTTGTTTAACAACTTAGCCAAAGCAATTATCCCTTCAGTGTAAAGCTTGCTGTTACGTCTGATAAGAACCAGAGCTGTTATGATCCAAGCTTGCATAATCATAACCGTAACTGACCTTGCTACCTAAAGACAGATAAATCCGTTTCAGACGCATAATTCCTTCTCAAGAAAGGAGGTAATCCATCCACACCTGGTTCTAGACGTTTGCGCCGTGACGGCGGAGAACGTCTCGATATTTGGCGATTTCTTCTGGGCGTATTTCAGAGACAAGCTGGTCAATATCAGCACCGTGAGAGATGAGAGTGCTTAGGTTTTTGATGATATCGTCTGGAAACAAATTAGAAACGAGATCGTCGATATTGGCGCCATGAGATATTAGAGCGTCTAGGTTTTTGATAGTGTCGGCTGAGGACAGGCTAATAATAATGTCATCGATGTTAGCGCCGTATGAAATGAGGGTGTCTAGGTTATTGGCTATACCAGCTGAAGACATATTGGAAACAATATCGTCAACATTGGCGCCGTGAGAGATAATGGCTTCCAGTAGATTTTTAGTGGCGCCAATTTGGGATAGATTAGAAACGATATCATCAATATCAAGGCCATGAGAGATGAGGGTGTCTAGATTTTTAGCGATATCAGAAGGGTGTAGTTGCTCTAAAACGAGTTGTTTAATGTTTATCTTGGCACCGTGAGAAATGAGAGTGTCTAGATTATTAGCGATATCAGAAGGGTGTAGTTTAAAAATGAGGAGTTTAATGTCGGCGCCGTGTGACATGAGAGTATCTAGGTTGTAGATTATATCAATGGGATGCAACTTAGAGACGAGAGCATCGATATCGATATTGGCGTCGTGGGAAATGAGAGTATCTAGGTTGAACATTAAATCATCGGGGCTTAGTTTGGAGACGAGAGTATCAATATTGATATCGGCACCGTGTGAAATGAGGAGATCTAGATTAACTGCTCTGTCGAAAGGCTTTAGCTCAGAGACAAGAGTATTGATGTTAGCGCCGTGTGAAATGAGGAGATCTAGATTATGAACTATGTCCCAAGGGCTCATACTAGAAACAAAGCTGTTAATACTTATACCAGCGTCGAGGGCATAATCAAAGTCATACTTTTGTTTTAATTCGTGAATACGTGGATCACAATTGTTGTAAGTGTCCAAGGTCTGGATGGGACGATGTATTTCATAGAGGAATTCTAGTTCTTCTTTGGTTAAGTCTTCGCCCTTTTGCATCTTGCGATCTAGCGCTATGAGCATGTTTTTATCAGTAAATGCTTCAAGGAACTTTTCGCCACCTGGGAGGGATTTGACTTTTTCTTCTACGATAGGCACAAGAGAATCGTCCAGAGCTTGGCCTTCTTTTAAACCAGAGATTTCCGCCACATTTCCATCTGGGTCTAATCTGATTGAAGCGCAGGCGTTTTTGGATAGTTTGCCAGTCTTTTCGTCTATTAAATGAAATAGAATAAACTTTGACCGGTTTTGTCGGCTGTTGTTATCATTTTCGTAGTCTTCATCATAG
>JAFWMR010000007.1 GCA_017513905.1 Candidatus Saccharimonadota bacterium | reverse complement strand
TACCCCTGTAAATACCGGCAAAACTAATGAGCCGCAACTAACCAGAAAAGCCGTTCTATTCGCTCGCGTATCAACGGCGCGACAAGAAAAAGAAGGCTTATCTCTCGATGAAATTCAGCTACCGCGCATGCGCGATTATGCAATCGAGCAAAACTTAAAGATCGTGCGCGAATACGCTATTGGTGAAACTGGCGGTAGCTATAAAGAGCGCAAACGCTTCAACGAGATGATTCAGTTTCTAAAAGATAATCCGGACGTAACGGATATTATCGCCTTCCGCGTAGATCGCATTACTAGAAACTTCCGCGACGCGGTAACGATCGAAGACTTACGCATTAAATACGGCAAACGCATCCACTGTGTTGACGAAAGGCTGATTCTCTCGGAGAATAGCCGCGCGACCGACCTCACATCTTGGAATGTGAAGGTTTTTGTGGGTCAGGAATACCTGAACCGTATTAAGGAAGACGGCCTTAATACGAAGATCAATAAACTGTCGCGCGGCGAACTACCATGGAGCGCGCCTTATGGCTATGAATTCAGAACTATTAGCGTCAGGCCGAAGGTTAAAAACGTCGTACCGGTAGAACCGGCCGCGTCGATCATGAAAGAGGTATTCTTACTCTTCTCGACCGGTACTTATTCATGTAGGACACTAGCCAGACTAATGAATAAGAAATACGGCACCAAATTCTCCCAAGGAATCATCCATAAATTCCTAAGATGCGAGTTTTATGTCGGATTCATTATCGATAAAAAAGGCGGAAAGAAATATCCGCATAATTACGAGAAGATAATAGATCGAGAGCTGTTTGATATGGTTAATCAAATACTGGATAAGAGAAACCTTAAAGGCGACGATCAAGTGCCGAAATATGGTGGCATAGAATCGGCTTATCGTGGATTAATTCGCTGTGAAGAGTGCGGATGTACGATTACGCCAGAATTTAAGAAGCGTAAGCTACGACATGGTGGCTATAACTACCACAAATACTACCACTGCACGAACCGACGTGGAGTACATAAGAGCATGAAGAGCTACACCGAAGAATATCTTGATGATAAGGTAAAAGAATTCCTACGAGGTTTAAGACTAACTGAAACTGAATTAGACGAGATTAGAAAGGCGTTAGCCGAAGCACATGCCGGAAAGATAGATTTCTACCGCGAGCAACGTCGAAGCTTATCTCAAAAGCGTAAGAAACTAGAAGCAAGACAGCAGGAAGCTTACGATATGCTAATGGACAAGAGTATTACTCTGGAACTTTATAACCAAAATAACGAGCGATATCGCAACGAACTGGCTGAGATCCAGGCGCAAGAAGCCGCGCTAGATCGTGCCGACGACAACTTCTATACGAACGCTGGCTACATCTTAAAAGTCTTTAAATATGCCGATAAATTATTCGACGCAGCCACAACGGCCGAAAAAAGAGACCTCATTGGTCTCATCACGTGCTCGAACCGAACTTTAGGACCTAGCGGACTAATATTACAGGGGTCAGGACCGTTCGCTCGGAACCTTTTGGACTCAAAAACAAAAAATGGCTGGGGATGAGGGATTCGAACCCCCGAATGGTGGGACCAGAACCCACTGCCTTACCACTTGGCGAATCCCCAACGCACTGAGTATTTTACCAAAACCATGCCAGTTTTTCAAGTCCCGTGCTACATATAACCATGAACGATACGCTCGAAGCTTCTCGTAAAACACCACACGAAGATTCAAAATTTGAGTCCATAAAAGACGTCGAGTTCGCCGGCGATAATCCGCCAGAAGAAGACGAAACCCTTGAAAAAAGACTCACCCGAAGAAACAACTAGAAGAAAAAGGGAAAGTTCAAGAACGGCAAAATAAGCAAACCGAAGAATAATCTGCTCAAAAACTATTGACAAGCATAAACATTTAAAATATAATACAAACAGAACGCGAGCAATATCGTGATTCAAACAAAAACTAAAAACAAAAAAAGCGAGTGTAGAGTTATGCGAAATACTACTAAAAAACTTCTTGGGTTTATTGGCCTAGCACTTGTCGTATTGTTGACAATTGTTGCCATATTTGTGCCCACCGAGGGAGTCTATGCAGAGGGGACTCCCATCGGTACAGATACAATAACGGTAATTGTCTATGATCAATACCCGGCAGTCAAAATCGACAATCCGGTCACGGATTATTTCACGATATCACCAGAGTTAACCGTTACGTTTACATATGAAAACTCATCTTACGTAGATTTTACATTAAGCTATGTTAACGAGGATGGAGAAACTGTAGAGATAACGCTCCCACGATTCACTCCAGATCCAGAAAATCTTGATCCGGTTTTTCAATATGACTCCGACACGCAGACTATCACTATTAATCTTCGCGACTATGATCTCGACTATAATCACTACATTTTAGGTGCGGTTTCTGGCAGCCCAATTGGCGAATCTGCTGGCGACTCGATTGAATTCGACTATGTCCCAGCTATGCTCGTTCAGACTGATACAGACGAAAACACTGGTGATCCTATCGTTGAAGTAAGCTACGATGACGGTGTAGCAAAAGTAGAAATCATGCCAGTCGACGATGAAGGCAATCCACTCCTTGACGAACCAATCGTTATCGAAGTAGAGCCAGACGAAGACGGCAACTACCCAACAGGATCGCAAACCATCACCTTGCCGTACACTGAGAATGGACTAGAAGATGGAGATTACACTGTGATTATTACCGCTTACGACGGCAACGACGAGGGGCTTCCTACTACCCGCCCAGATTACCCGACTGATTACGAACAGCCACAGGCTCCGGAAGCACCAAACACCGGCGCATTCGCTGGTAAACTCAATATCGCAGAATCTGACTACATTCTTACTATCGCAATCGTCTTCGCAGCAACAACCGCAATAGCCTTCCGTCTTATCACTCGCAAGAAAAAGGACTATCGCAAAAACATTTCATCTAGAAGATAGAGCAATAGGCTCAAGATCGGGCGCTCCATATACTGCGAGGGCGCCCGATTTTTTATGCCATAACTAGTTAGCTACGGCTATCATTCAATCACCTATTGAACTTAGCAATAGACTGTCTATATTATATTCGTATGTTGGCAATCGATGGAACGGCGTAATAAAATAATCGGTACAATCAAATACCGATTATTTTACATAAGTAACAGCGCTACAGGGTAATCTTGCGTCTCTTATTAGATCGCCAAATCAACCAACTGCCTAAAGCGAGAACGCCGGTAATTACTGTAACAATATATATACCGGACTGTTTAGCTTCGTCTATTGACTTTGTAAAGAACCCAGTGTTCGGATTGATAATCTTTACCCAAACCGTCTGATTTTCATCGTTCAAATCAGCGTGCTCAGCTACGATATCATCCTCAATTATTTCCTCATCTTCACCGATATACAGCGTTTCGAACACAACAAGCTCTTTTCCGTCAAGTCCAGTCGTGTTTATAGTGAATACAATCTCTTCTGACCCAGCGTCGCGAGATGGTGTAAATACGAAAGAAACTATCGCTCCATCAGCATCTATTGGCTCACCGGTATTCTTATCAACGAGCCGTCCATAAAGTGTATAGGTGGTACCAGCGACAAGGCCCGTATAATCAACCCTATCTACAATTATCACCGTTGTATTGTTAGCGAGCTCCTTATCACCGTCACTACTATCCGTTGCGACTGTATGTATTTCTGGTACAGCAACTGCTATTGTTTGCTTGTCATCATTTAGATCTTTATGTTCGGCTACAAGAGTTTCATCACCATTATCATCGACGAAATAAAGCTCTTCATAGACTACAATATTCTTTCCAATCAACTCTCTGTCATCAAACTCAAATCTTAGTTCAACGTAACCGGTAGTTTCCTCAGTACCGTCCTCACCTATTACAAAGGTCTCTTCCGCAACAACAGCAACTTGATTATGTGTACAAGTTGTAGTGTCGGGCTCTTCTTCCTGGTCGTCGTCGGAATCGCCATCTTCCGACTCCTCATCAGAATCGTCGTTAGTCTCTGCTTCGTCTTCGATAGGTTCTTCGTCTGGTTCAGGTTGAGGTTCGGGCTCTTCGCAGAAGACTTCTATACCGTATATAGGTTCACCAGTATCTTTGTCTACAAGCCAACCCTTGACCTTGTATGTTTCCCCCATAGTCGTGCCCTCATACTTAAGCTTGTCTATTACGGTAACTTTTCCAACACCGACGGTTTGATCACCATCGTATAAGTCGGCCGCGGTAGTCCCAACACGTATAGCGACTTTTACTGTTTGCGAAGGAGCATCAGGATTTTCATGCGATGCGATAAGATCATCTTCGTCAGTCGTATCGCCGTAGAACAAAGTCTCAAATACGACAATCTCTACACCAGGTAAATCGGAAGCGTCCAAAGTAAATTCCATTGTGTAATCTCCAGAAGTAACATCATCACCCGTAGTGAAAGAAACAGTCTTGCAAATTTCGTTACCACCAGAATCTAATAGCAATTCACCAGCAGTCTTATTATAGAGACATCCTCTAAGAGTATACTGCGTATTTGGTAATAGATTTTCATAATGAATAACATCCTTAACAATCTGACCGGGTTCATATGCGAGGACATTATCCCCATCTGCCTTATCGGAAGCGGTAGTGGTGATAGAAACTACTTTAACTGTAAGAGTCTGATCCGTATCGGAAGTATCTTCATGGACAGCAATAAGTCGTCCATCGTTATGATGACTTTCATCTCGGTAAAGCCGCTCGAACATCACGAGAGTCTTACCTTGAAGATGTATCGTATTGAAGGTTATCTCTATCGTTTCTGTTCCGGCTCCACCCGCTGCTGCTTTGAAGCTCTTAGATCCTTGAACAACATGACCATCAACTTCCAAAGGAGAACAAGTGGAAACATCGGCAGGATTGGTGCATGATGACACATCAACTAACGTACCGACAAGCTTATACCAATCATTTTCAACCAAACCGGAATATTGAACACGATCGGATATCGTTATGCTGTCACCAATTCCAAGAGAATGCGTACCATCTGCTTTATTAGTAGCGGTCGTAGATATTGTCGGAGTAACGATACCCACGGTCTGATCGGCGTTGTCTTCAATATGCTTAGCGAGATTACTGCCACCACCGACCAATGCATCAAGCGTGGTCTGATCACGAGTCAACCATTCTTGTACGAGAAACTCTTCCTGGTTTGCTCCACTAGTATAGGCGTAATACAATGTCGTATCGAAGACATCAAATATCACAACTTCAGACCCACTCTGGCTAGAAGGGGAGAAGGAATGATTAACTTTCTGAGCTACTACGGCATTATTGCTCTTTCTAATGATTCGTCCAGAAAGATAATATGTGTCACCCGGGACCAACCCAGTATAGCTAATGGTATCCTTAACGGAAACATTTCCTACAGGTAGTTTCTTAGCGCCATCAATGTTACTGACTGCTACCGTAGAGATAGCTGGCGTCATAATCGTCACTTGCTCATTCGCATCAGCGAGGTTGGCATTATGATCGGCGATTACGGTGCCAGTAGAATCCTTTAATTCTACATAGACCGATAGTGTCTGCCCTGCGTAATTAGATGAATCAAAAGACAGTTCCATAGTATTAGTGTATGCTGTACCAGTAGGAAGCGTCATATTGATTGTGTCTGTAGCGGTAGCAATTGTGTGGTTCGATGAATCTTTTAGATATCCAGTGAGTGTATATGCATCTCCATTCCTAAGTCCGACAATCGAGTAATTATCAAGCACTATAACATGACCAACGGCTACGTTCTTATCCCCATCTGCCTTATCGGAAGCGGTAGTGGTGATAGAAATATCTTTAACCGTCACCTGTTCGTCTGTATCAGAAAGATCTCTATTATGAATAGTAATCAAAACCCAATCGTCTGTAGTAGTACCATTGTTTTTATAAAGATACTGAATAATTCCGAGCGTCTTACCTCTATATGCGAACGAATCAAATGTCGGGAAAACCATATCTAGGCCGGCCGGACAATTGCCAGAAGAAGTAGTAGTAAACGTAATATCACCAACAACATCGGTAGAACTACTACCACCAGTAACTACTTTTGCGTGGGCTGCGATATCCCAAAGATAACCTACAAATCTATACTTATGATTAGGGGAGAGTCCAGAACAGGTGATACGATCCGTGACTCCAGCAGCATTCGAAATATCTAAAACGTTGCTAGGAGACTCGAAAGAACTAGATGAATTACGCGCCTTAGTCGATAATGACGGCGTATCTGGAATTGTGTTCTCGATATTGGTATCGTATGGAGCGTTTCGGCGCGTGGTGGCACTTGTGACAGTCGCTGTAAAAGTGGCCATTGCGTAGGCGGCGTTACCGCTACCGGCGTTTTCTGTTACAGTATATGTTCCGTAAATCATATTGGGGCTAGTAACGGAACCGTCAGCCGCCGTAGGTCCAATAGTGTATGTAATACTGGAATCTGCTGTATTTACAGCCGTAAAATACACCCCAGACAAATTGCGCGTACTGTTCTCGCCGGAGCCTGAAAGCTCAAACCCAACCTTCGTAAAACGAATCTTACCCATGATAATATCATTAGTGAAGTAACAAGCGGATGTCGAATTAGTGGTGCATGCTGTCGAATTGGAAGTCAAGTCAATTGTTGTGCCATCGTCAGAAGCGGAAACAGAAAAAGTCAACCTTAATGTAGAGTCCGTATCATATCCAGTAGCGGCAGATATTTCCTGAATATAATAATTATTACCTTCCGGAATCTCATCGGCTGATACGCCCGTGCCATCTGCCCCGATCGTGATAGTAGTTATTCGAATGCCACCACTAGTGTAAACTCCATATCTAGAACCAGCAACACTAACTGAACCTCTAGCATTGGCGGTTAACGTTTCCGAGTCGACCTTCTTAATCTTGACACGAGCTGTTACTACAGGATCATTTACTACCTGGATATCTCCACTATTCGAGGCGACACTTTGATAGCAATACCCATGGGAGCCCTGTGTGGACCGAAAATTCGAACCATTACATGTATAGCCAGAAGGATAATTTGTTTCATACCAACGGACTCTGTTAGTCGAAACGGTGATAACCTGCGTATACCCGTCATTGCCAGTTGTGAATGGACCTTGGCAACTGGTATCCTGTCCATTAGAGTCCAGTTCGCAAACCATAAAAGATGCCCCAGACAAACTGACTGTATTGTCTGTACTGTCAACTTTATGCAAGCGGAATGTATAAGAAGCAGGACCAGCGTATTCTAGCCAACCTATCGCTTGTGTACTATAACTTGTTTCATTAATAACATACGCAGCGTAATCGTTTGCCGGGTCATATGACAATGAAGTAAAATATTGATCTATTAAATTCTTTATCGTGCGCAGCGTAGCTATCTCGTTAGCATCTAGCGCATACCAGTCATTAGCGTACACGCCACTCGCTATCATATGACCAATAGCAAAAATACGATCTGTGCTACTAGAATTAGAGGAATAAAGATTATCGATAGCTCTCGTGGCGGCATTCCAACCAGTATTATTGCCAATAACGAAATTCGAGGAAAACCACGTGGCGAAGTCGTTATAATATGTTTTTCCAGCAATAGTCGAATAGCTCGGGACAGTAACAAGCATAACGTGCTTTACATCTGCAGTCAGCGCTCTGGCGGACATAGTGCCACTTGGTGGGCTCAAGGATGCCTGCAGACACATCGCATCTGCATTAGTATTTCTAGTGGTATTAGTTACTCTATACCAATAAGTATTCCATTTCGGATTGCTGCCATAATATATTTTGCCACTACTCTGATTCACTCTGATTGAGTCACCTACAGACGTAATCGCCCTAACAATCGCCCATGTGCTAAAACAAGCAATGATAACCGCAAGAAAAATACCAACAACTCTGAGCTTCCTTTTAGAACTCATCGATAAACTCTTAAACCTCCCCATCGGTTTTTTATTTAGCCTCATATAACCTCTCTTACTTAACGACCATTATAATGCTTTTGGTTTGTAAAAGCAAGTAATGTTTTTGTTGTTGTGCGCATACATTACATTAACAGTTTCGCTTTCTGATGACGTACCAATCGAGCAAAACACGAATGGTTTTCAAAAAATCATTTTTTAACAAATTAGATCGTTTAATAAAAAAATACAAAAAATACCCCAAAGGGTATTGTATTCATGGTGGAGCCTAGAGGATTTGAACCTCTGACCTTTTCTACGTCAAAGAAACGCTCTAGCCAGCTGAGCTAAGGCTCCGTACAAAATGTTAATTGATTTTGGTGAGCCGGGAGAGGCTTGAACTCTCGACACCGGGCTTAAAAGGCCCGTGCTCTAACCAACTGAGCTACCGGCCCAAAATCACCTACCATTATAACACTATCATTGAAAAAATAAAACCCTTTTTTACTTTTACAAACATGAGCAGTTTGATATAATAAAAGTATGTTTACGAAACTCATAGGCCCATCCATAGCAGTCGCGCTAACTGCATTAGGGGCAGCTTATTGTCCAATACGACCCCCAGCGCCCACTCCTCCCGGTGGCGGTAACGAACCGCCCGCTATTAGCACAGAGTGTGGATCTACTAAGACTTCACTCAAAAAGTATCTTATGGATGCTGGATATACCGAAGATGCGACATCGGGCATTCTAGGGAATCTTATGCAGGAGTCTGGTGTCTCAATCTATTCAATCGAAGATAACAGTGTTAAGCCTATCACGACTTCATTCGTAGCATATGATTTAGCAAACGACAAAAAAACTTTTAGGGGCGGGTTTGGAATTGCTCAGTGGGACTATAAGACTCGCGTTAAAGCACTGCAAGTTTACGCCAATAATTATGCAAATGGCGTAGTCGTGTCAGAAAAAGCTCAGTTTGGCTATCTCGTGCAGGAACTAAGCAGGAGTCTTTCTCCATCGGTATTAAACGGCAAGAGCGTAGAAGAAGTCACATGGATTATACACCGTAGTTTCGAAAACCCATACTCTGTACGCTGTACCGAAAGTAGTCCGTGCAAATCCTATTCATTCACATGTGAACCAGGGTATCCATGTAGATATACTGGCCTTACAAACAGAAGCGGTAAGAGACAAATCGCTTACTGGAATAGTGTTAATACACACAACGCTAAGACCTCATATAGCGATGTAGTTAACAACAAGACTAGCTATTGGGCAGCCTGGCTTTCGCTCGACAAACGAATTGGCTATGCTAGGCAAGCCAAGAATATCAGTACCGCGAGTTGTACAAGCGGCGAATCCGGTGGAGACAGCGGCGATCCACAGACACCCAGTGGAGACGCCGACCCAGATGATTCTGACACCATCAGCTCTGGCGCAATCGGCGCTAGTTCATCCGATGGCTTCTATCGTCAAGACCAATACGGAAGCACTGTTTGGCGTGGCGATGGCAGCACGATACTAGACTCCGGATGCTCTCTAATCGCTGTTGCTAATAGCATGAAGGTTCTCGGCGTGGGCGGAAATTCGCCTATATCGCTAGCCTCGTATACGAAGGATGTTATTAGCGGTCCGTCGCAGACCGGTTGGGGAAGCTCGAGCAAATCGATTGATAAATTATTAAGTCACTATAATCTTACCCAAAGGACACTTTGGAGTAGTTATAGTACGTCTACGAATACCAAAATCCAAGCTATTCGTGCAGCCTTAGCCAGTGGCAAAGCTATTATTGCCGGGGGCGATCGCAGGTCTTCAGGCATGCAAAACTGCCCAGATACTAGCAGCGGTGTCTGTGTATTCAGCTATAACGGTCACTTTGTGGCAATTGTTGGCATTACTGCAGATGACAAACTCGTCATTGCGAACCCTGCTCGAGGTAACGGCCGAGGAAATGCGTTTAATGCCGATACGGTACTTAGATATTCAAATAAAGCAATTTCAGTGAGTAAATAATATGGACGAAGCAAATCAACCATTAGGTTATTACAATTACGAAGACAAAACCACAAAAACTAGACTTCCGATTAAAAATATTGGGACTATTGCAGCAATCGTCCTGGCCGCTGTTGTCATAGTAGTAGCCGCCGTTTTTGTCATTAAAAGCATGAATACAGAGAACAACGAAAACGAAGAACCAGGTATCGCTTGGGCTGGAGAGAACTCGCCCATCGCCGGGATCCAATTCTTGACCAGAAATGGCCTGAGCTTCGAACAGTATACGGACCTTTACAATAAACTCACCAGGTATTTTACGGAGCAACATCCAGAATACAAATATGTTGAATATATTGACGATTCTTTCTACACATCTTACGAAACCGACGGAGAAGCAGTAACGGATTGCGTAGATGAAGACGCTGCCGGATACGAGGAGGATGAAATTGGATTTTGGAATTGCACAGATGATGAGCTCGCAACAGAGACTTTGGGCTTTAGGCTCAGTTCCGATGATGGACAAGACTATAAAGTCGAAATCGAACAAAACCACGCAGCTAGCGAAGTGGATATTCGTCTATACAACCCTGATGATCAGAGATTAATTTAACTCTTCTATATATATAAAGCTTATGTTAAAATAGGCTTATGGTAACTAAGAAATCTAAATCAGCTCCTAAAACCAAAACAACTAAAAAAGTAGCTAAAACAACTGCTAAGAAGCAAACGCTCGCTACTCGTAAGACGGTCCACGCAACCGAGCCATATAGTCCAATATTCGGCGTCGTTTTATTAATTGTCTGCGTGATTATGGGCGCCGTATTACTATTAGCTGCAATTAAAACTTTTATACGTGCGACATATGGCGATTCGGAGCACTTTGCTGAGAACTACACGTTAGTCGAAAAAGACAATCTTTTTAAAATCAAAGATTCTGACGAGATTATTTCTATCCTTGAACATGGTACTGGTGTCGTGTTTCTCGGTTTCCCAAGCTGCCCATGGTGCCAAGCCTATGCCCCGATGCTTAACGATCTTGCCAAAGAATACGGAATTAGCGAAATCTACTATTTTGACATCAAAGAAGATCGCGAGAACGAAACAGAAACGTACAATAAAATCGTTTCAATTCTCTCCGATTACCTTCAGTACGATAACGAAGGCAATAAACGCATCTATGTCCCAGAAACGGCCTTTGTCGTAGACGGAGAGATCGTCGGAAACGACCTAGAGACTTCTAAAGAAACTCTTGGTTTCCAAGACCCAGAAGAATACTGGACAGAAGAACGCATCGAAAACTGGAAAGAGAACGTTGGCGCCCTCATGGGCAAGGTTAAAGCCGCCGAAGGTTGCACGACCTCCTGCAACGAGTAATATTGTATTTAAAGGCTTGTTCTTATGAACGAGCTTTTTCTTGCTTTTTCTATGAAAAGTGCTAAAATATACCGTCATGGATAAGAACAAAATCAGGAATGTTGCGATTATTGCGCACGTCGATCACGGAAAAACTACCCTAGTCGATGGCCTTTTGAAACAATCACATACTTTCCGTGACAATCAGGCCGAAATGAGCCAAACGCTCATTATGGACTCTGGCGACCAGGAACATGAACGCGGCATTACTATTACAGCAAAACAAACTGCGGTTTTTTATGATGGTTACAAGATTAATATCATTGACACCCCAGGTCATGCTGATTTTTCTGGCGAAGTTGAGCGCACACTCAATATGGCAGATGGTGTTCTATTAATTGTCGACGCCCAAGAAGGCCCAATGCCTCAAACTAAATTTGTTCTTCAGAAGGCTCTCAGTCTCAAACTCCGACCAGTTGTGATTATTAATAAAATCGACAAACCCGCCGCACGTATCGAAGAGGTTAAGGATGAGATTTCTGATCTGTTCCTTGAGCTAGCAACAGACGAGTCTCAGCTAAATTACCCTATTTATTACGCGATTGCTCGTGATGGCAGAGCTGGTAAGACTACCGACCTTGATGATGATCTTCATGTGATTTTTGAATCTATCATTAACGACATTCCTGCTCCACAGGTAGACGAAAACGACGGTAATGGTGCTCAGCTTCTCGTTGCTGCTCTTGCTGCTGATAACTATCTAGGCAAATATGCCATCGGCAAGATCTTTCGCGGAAAACTTAAAAAAGGCCAAACCGTTAAGTTGCTCCAACGCGAAGGATCCATACAAGCTAAGATTGAAAATTTATTTACCTACCGTGGCCTCAGCAAGGAAGAAGTTACGGAAGCGATTGCTGGCGATATCGTCGCTATTACCGGCATTGATAAAGCAAACATCGGCGATACCGTTGCCACCGGCGATAACCCAGAAGCTCTACCAACTATCGAGCTAGAACCTCCTACACTTTCTATCTATATTGGCCCGAACACTAGTCCGCTCAAGGGTAAAGAGGGCGAATTCACTACTTCGCGCCAGATTGCTGAACGTCTAGAACGCGAACTTGAAACTAACATTGCCCTTAAAATCGTTCCAGACGGACTTGGCTACAAAGTTTCTGGCCGCGGCGAGCTTCATCTGTCCGTACTTATAGAAACCATGCGCCGTGAAGGCTATGAACTTGAAGCGGGACGTCCAGAGGTTATCTATAAGGATATGGACGGCGTCAAATCTGAACCATACGAATCCCTTACTATCGAAGTCGACTCGGCCTATGTTGGCGCTGTTTCTCAAGAACTTGGAATCCGCAAAGCCGACCTCAAGTCTACCGAAATCACCTCGACCGGCTCCACTCGTTTTACATATGAAATCACTACTGCCGCGCTAATTGGTCTCCGCAACAACCTTTTGACTGCCACAAAAGGCACAGTCATCATGTCCTCGATACCAAAAGGATACAAACCGGTTGAATCCAAGTACAAACCAGAGCGCAATGGTGCTCTCATTGCTTTCGAATCTGGCACATCCACTGCCTATGCTCTAGATATGGCTCAAGCCCGCGGCGTTCTCTTCATTCCGCCCCAAGTTCCAGTCTATCAAGGTATGATTATTGGTCTTTCCAACAAAAAAGAAGATATCGATATTAATATCTGTCGTGAGAAGCAGCTTACGAACATGCGTACGCACGCCTCTGATGGCGCTATCCAGCTTACACCATATACGCAACTATCTCTAGAACAATGCCTTGACTTTCTACTTGACGACGAGCTACTTGAAGTCACACCAAAATCTCTTCGTCTTCGTAAGCGTCAGCTTGATCCAATCAAGCGCAAAAGAGAGAATCGCATACAATAATCTTTGCGTAGTGTAAAATATATGCTATAATATCACCACGAGAACTCGTCGCTTTTTGCGGCCGTACATTAATAAACAGAAAGGGGTGATATCAATGGATCGCCTTCGTCTCAAGGATTTAATACCTGTCACTATCTTTGCCGGGTTAGACGACATTAGATCTGACAAAGATCTCAGATATTTAGGCAAAGAAAACCTTCAATATCTTGCCAAATTCTGGGAGTCTCGCAAGAAGAAATTCGCTGACAAACGTGATGCGGAAACAGACCCGTTTAAGCGCGACGATTATCAGAATGAAGTCGATGATTGCGAAAGTAAGCGCAATTATCTAATGAGACTCGCTTTGCAAAGCAAATCTAAGCCGCCGTTCTTAGAGAAACGAATCTTCTACATCGGAAGCAAAGTCGTATTTTTCTCAAGCTCGCCCGACCAGTACATTAAAGGCATCATTGTCAAAGTTTACGTAGATGAAGAATCTGAGACAGGCTCGTTTAGCATTCGTATTCAAGACGATAATATGTTCACTGGGTCATACGAACTGCAATATACACCCGATGGCATGTCGTTGTTCTTAGCGAAAGATTTCCACTATTACTGCACACATCCGGATTACTTTAGGTACGTGCTAAACTACTACAGTGGTACCAGGACGCTCAGCGAAATTACCTATATTGAACGAATGGTGGCTGCCCTTCCTCAGTCAGGCACCTCATCTGCAGCGTCAAAAAACTTTTGAAGCCTTTTGTTCACTTTGGACCATCTGTGCTGACAGCAGCGCCCCTCCGCCCGTCCCCTCTGCAAAGAGGGGCTTTTTATAGATACTAGAGGTTGAAAAACTGCAAAAATATGGTATAATAAAAAATAATTGTTCATTAAAAAACAGGGAGGATGCATCATGAAAGACTTATCGGACCTGATCCCGGAAGAGTGTTATTCTGATTTTTTACCTACAAAGAACGAACGAGAGTTTATTTATGTTGGAAGAGCTAACATTATCTACTGGAGCGACTACTGGGCTAAAAAGGCTAGAGATTACAAAAGAATAGGTATGAGCTCAAACAACCTAGAGATGCGAATTTGCTTGGTTGATGAAGCGCAACGATATGAGAAGAAGGCTCAAATATTGTCAGACCTTGCCTGCCGCGCCGAAGATAAGCCACTATTTTATCATCAAGAACCATATGCGATTGGCCAACATATCACTTGTTTCGTGCAAGGGGCGCTGGAAGGTATCGAATGTGGTTCGAAGAACAACAGGTTTGTAAATGCCGTAGTTACCCATAGCTGGCACGACTCAACAGGAATTATCTATTTGCTTGGACTTCGTGACGACAAAAACGACTTGGGGCCACAACGATTCTGGTTCAATTCCGACAACGTTTCTGCCATTCCTACCGACGATTTCCGCTACCTGAGGGTTTATCCACACTTTTTTGAATTATATCTAAACATCCGTGCTAAAACAGTCAGTGAACGCGGCAAAATTAAGTCTATCCTCTCGTTAATCCAGACCTCCGGCTAAACACCGGAGGTTTTTCATGCGTGATATAATATAAGCATGTCTTATTTAGTAGATACTCATTGTCATCTCCACGACCGAGAGTTTTTTGCGGAAGACCAGGCGGAAGCTATGTTAAAAACCGCCAAATCTCGCGGAGTCGAACAGATAATATGCATTGGAACATCCCACGAAGACTCTTTGAACGCTAAAGAGTTTGCTAAGTCGCACAAAGATACTTTTTGGACCTACGGTATCCACCCAGAGTCATCAGGTAATTACAACATAAAGTGCGAAAAAAACAATAAACTCGTTGCGATTGGTGAAATTGGGCTTGATTATCATTATCCCAGATACGATCGAGACGCGCAGCTTAAATTGCTCGAGCAAATGCTCCAACTCTCTATAGATTTAGAACTCCCGTGTTCATTTCACGTACGCGATGCTTTACCGGACTTTTTCGCGGTACTGAAGAACTTCTCGAATATTAGGCCCAGCGTTCTTCACTCCTTTTCCGACTCAAAAGAGAACCTAGAATATGCCCTAAATCAGGGTTTTTACATAGGAATTAACGGTCTTGCAACCTTTGCGAACCTCGACTGTTATAAGGATCTCACCCCTGATTTTATTAACCACTGCATCCTAGAAACCGACGCCCCATTCTTGACACCATACCCAAATCGTGGTAAAATAAATGAACCGGGCAATATCGCCGATATTGCCAGATGGTTATCACATAAATTGGGAGTCTCAGAGGCGAGAGTCGCTGAGAAAACGACCAACAATGCAAGAAAAATCTTCCACATTCCTAATCCCGAATCAGCCGAGTCAAGCGCCCGCGCTGAGCTTTCTTGAACTTCAAGATCAAGAAATCTACGCCGAGCTAAACCATATTGCAGAGGAGATTGACCGATGCCGAGCCACAATTCTATTTTAGATGCTTTCAAACCTAGAAAATACTTCACTAAGACCATAGAGGACAAGATTAACGCCGAATCAGAGCTTGGTAGGACAATTTTTGGTCCTATTCCAGCCGGCCACCAGCGTGAATTTTTCGAGCACAAGAAGAACATCTGGATTTGGCATGAATCTTGGCTAGACAGTGGTCAGAACCAAGAAATCACTATTCGCTACGAAGTCCGACCAAACGGAGTATTCAAGAAAATCAACGGATCGCCATACTACAAGCTCGAAGGGGCTGAACTTAGCAACTTCGTCCAGGCAACCCGCCGTTACCTCTATCTCATCAAAACTGAGCTATATCACATCGATTAGAGCGCGTAGCAAAAATGCGAAGACTATAGGGGTAGCTCCTCTATAGCTATTTTTACGCGATTTTGCTCATGATTATATGATATAATAGTCTTATGGAACCCGCTATCCCTATCGACTCTCCGCCCGAAGAAGAACAGAAGGAGACCGAGAAAAAAAGGCTCAGCAAAGGAGCCAAGATTGCTATTATTATTTCTTCGATAGTAGTAGTTCTGCTAGGCGTTGCGGCTTTTCTGCTTCTAGTCGTCTTTAAGAAGACTGAGCCAGAAATTGTACTAACTGATCGGGATATTCTTACTTCGATTTCTTGGGAGAAAAAGGACGCACCAACGGTTATCTGGACCTTCCGTCCAGATGGTTCTGGTGAGATTACCACGAACAAGGCTAATTATTACGACATAAAATGGGCACTCAATGATGGCGAAGATGAAGCTAAAGGTGAAGATCACGAAGACGCCGAAGAAAGCGTCGTTACAACACTTGATATTACTACTGCATGGCTATATGAGCTAAAAGACTCATTTACTTTCAAACTAGATCGCGAATCTAACTCCTTTACGGTCAAAAATCTCGCCGACGAGACAGAATCTACTTTTGTACCGCTCGGTACGGCTGAGAAAGCAGCATCGGAGCAAACCGAAGAGTCGAAAGAACCCGACGAGCTTGAAAAAACAAAAGAATAATTATATAATATAGTAATGATTTACCTCGACCATGCCGCTGCGACGCCGGTTTCTGAAAAGGTCTTAAAAGCCATGATCCCGTTCATGACTGATAACTTTTTTAATCCCTCCAGCGCTTATCTTCCAGCTGTGCGCGTTAGAGGTGCTTATGAAGAAGCGAAGAATACCATTGCAAATTTTATTGGCGCGAAGGGTAACGATCTCGTTATTACGAGCGGCGCCACAGAAGCTAATGCACTCGCTTTTACGGCAGTCTCGAAAACCGGCAAAATACTCGTTCTTGAGACCGAACATGCTTCTGTCCTTGAAAATGTAAAAAAATATAATAGTAAGACTGTCAAGGTTGATAGAACCGGGCTAATAGACCTAATAGATTTAAAAGAAAAGATAGATGACAATGTCGAGTTGGTGTCTGTATCTTTAGCAAATAACGAGCTTGGAACTATCCAACCTCTTGCGGAAGTATCTCAGATTCTTAAAGAAATTCGTTTAGATCGCCTAAAGAGAGGAGTTACTACCCAGCTTCTACTTCATTCAGATGCATCGCAGGGAATCGCGTTACTCGAGCTTAATGTTGCTCGCCTTGGTGTTGACCTCATGTCCTTAAACGCGGCCAAAGTATGTGGGCCGAAAGGTGTTGGTGCACTCTACGTTGGCCATGGCGTTCGTTTGAATCCCATTACTCTTGGTGGCGGTCAAGAGCGTGGCCTTCGCGCCGGCACAGAAAATGTTGCTGGTACCGTCGGTTTTGCTACTGCGCTAGGGGCGATTAAGGATCATTCATCCGCTACGCGTAAAAAATACACGACTCTTGTGGAAAACTTAAAGAACGAGTTGATTAAGGCTAGAGTTGAACCAATATTCCTAGGCAACTCAAAGCATCAGCTAGCAAACTTTCTACCAGTCTGCTTTCCAGGCCTAGATGCCGAACGCTTAATATTCAAGCTTGAAGAGAAAGAAGTCTATGTTTCAACTGGAGCTGCTTGTTCCGCGTCTAAAGGTGAGCCGTCGCATGTCCTTCGTGCCATCGGTCTTACTGATAAGGAAATTACCGGTTCACTCCGTATTTCACTAGGTGTCCTAAATAACGAAGACAATATTAAAGAAGCTGGCCGTATCATTCGCGAGACAGTTAATGACGAATATAGGAGAAT
The DNA here is from genome assembly GCA_017513905.1 of Candidatus Saccharimonadota bacterium. GTDB lineage: Bacteria > Patescibacteriota > Saccharimonadia > Saccharimonadales > Saccharimonadaceae > Nanosyncoccus. Next base: position 9,667 of record JAFWMR010000007.1, on the reverse strand, counting down.
CAATGGCTGAGGAGGTCGCCAAATTAGTCGCAAATCCTAAGACTAGACAGTCTGTTGTTTTTCTTGGTATGTCTGGAGGTGTCGATTCGTCTGTTTCGGCGATTCTTCTTAAAAAGCAAGGATATAAGGTCGTAGGCGTCTATATGAAAAACTGGTCCAAGGACCTTCCAGGCATGAGATGCCCATGGGCTGAGGATCTCGCTGACGCCAAACGCGTTGCCGTCAAGCTCGATATTGATTTCATGGTTTTTGATTTCGAAAAGGAATACAAGCAAAGGGTCGTTGATTACATGTTAGAAGAATTTCAGGCCGGCCGTACGCCAAACCCAGACATTATGTGTAATGAAGAAATCAAATTCAAGCTCTTTTTCGAAGAAGCCTTGAAGCGCGGCGCGGATTATATCGCTACTGGTCATTACGCCAAAGCTGAGGATGGTAAATTAAAGCTAGCATTAGATCAGAACAAGGATCAAACCTACTTTCTTTATCGCATTTCAAAATCGGCCGTTGAGAAAACGCTATTTCCGCTCGCTAATCTCAAAAAACCAGAAGTCAAAAAAATTGCGAGCGAGCATAACCTCGCGAATGCATACAAAAAAGAATCCATGGGCGTTTGCTTCGTTGGCGACGTCGGCATGAAAGATTTCCTTCGTGAATATATAGACTTAAAACCTGGCGAAATCCGCGAACAAGAAACAGGCAAAGTCCTGGGTTTTCACGATGGCGCAGTTTTTTATACCGTTGGTCAACGCCATGGCTTATATGTCGGCGGCGGCACACCTTATTATGTTGTCAAAAAAGATCTAGAGAAGAATATCATCTACGTTTCAAAAAACCTTAATGCGAAAGATCTATGGACAAAAGAAATCAAACTAGAGAATATTTTTATTCGTGACGAAAAAGATATGCCGAATAGTGGTAGAATCCAGGTCCGTCTCCGTCATCGCGCGCCTCTAATTCCTGCTACATTTAAAGATAACGGCATCATTCTTGACGAAGAAGTTAAAACAATTGCTTCCGGTCAATCTATTGTCTTCTATTACAACGACATCTGCCTTGGCGGCGGTATCGTCTGCCAATAATTTTGATTTTTAGGGGTGGCTATGGTATGATGTAGGCTATCCGGTGTGGGTCTGCACTTTATCAATTTGAATCAGTTTAGAGCTGGAAAGGAGGGGAAAGTATGAACAAGCGCGAATTGAAAAATCAGCTAAAAGATCTTCCGAGGTATCAGTTTGTCCTTCTAGCTGGAGGGTCACTGGTAATGCGCGGGTTACGTGACGAAGCAAGCGACATTGACATTTGTGTTTCGGAAGGATTAGCAAGAGAGCTCAAAGTTTACGATCAAAAACCGGACGAACATGGCATATATAAGTTGCCAGACGGGATGGATGTTATGGTTGGCATGCATAGAGTTAACTGCGAACTCGTAGATGGTTACCTCTGTGAAAGGCTAGAAGACATCCTGGATTTCAAACAAAGGCGCAATTTGCCAAAGGACAGACGAGACATTGAAGTAATCGAAGAATATTTCACCCAACAAGGCCGTAGCTGATTTTCAAATTATTATACACCCCAGCATCCATCCATGCTGGGGATTGTTTTATAGAAAACCCTGCTGGGGACAGCAGGGTAAAAAATATGACGAAAGACTAGGTGCTCTTGAAGATATCGTAATTGAGCTCGACACCATGTACAACCGCAAGGCTGATGTAAAGCGCACGGAGGTTGACGCGAATGATATGCAGTGCATCAGAGAGCTCGGGGTAACGATCCTTGGCGCGACGCAAGACCGGCATCAATAGCTCGTGCGTCTCAATGATATTTTTCTTGATGGATTCTTCATCCTTGACGCCTTCCATAGTAGAAAGGTTCATAAAACGATCAAGACCTTTGCAAATCAACGCTTCTTTACACTCGATTAGCTCGTTAAAGTAACGGCGCTTTGTTATAAGCTTGTCTTCGCCGTCATAAGGCGCAATTGTCATAAACTTAACGCCACGCTTAACGTTCTCATTCACTGGCAGGGCCGAGAGTGGGACGCCACAATCTTCAACTACGTCGTGAAGCAGGATAGTAGCAACCATGTCGTCAGTAGTTCCGCGTAAAGCTACAGCATAGCAAGCCATGAACAACGGATGCACGATATAAGGCTGTCCATCAGCGCGGGTCTGACTAGCGTGCTTTTCTCTCGCAAAACCTAGCGCTTTCTCGCTTTCGAGAAAACGTGCGCCGCGGAGATAACCACGAAGGTACGTGAACATCTTCTCTTCGTCGTAAATGTACATATTTTAGCCCCCTTCCCTAAAATTTTACATATTATAACACTATTTAAGAGCGCATACAACTATAAGCAATATATACTATTAAAAATACTCATGGTATAATAAAGATATGGATGCAAACTTTATCATCGCACAGATTTTTGGCATTCTTGGTATCATTGCTAGCGTTTGTTCAATGCAGTTCAAGAAACGCAAAACTATCTTCATTGTACTTTTGCTCCTGAATCTCTTTTCCGCACTTAACTTTATTTTCCTCGGTACATTCGCAAGCGCATATATTTGCCTTTTCGCGATTCTAGAAATGCTAATTAATGGCGCATTCGAGAAGAAGAATAAGCCCGTCCCAAAATACGTAGTTGGCATATATATCATCATAAACATCGCGCTCGGCACTTTATCATTCTCTGGCCCACTTGATATTATTCCGATTACGTGCGCGCTAATCTTTTGTGCGACAATTCTCACTAAAGAAGAACAAGATATCCGTAAACTTACACTACTCAATCAGATTCTTTGGCTTATCTTTGATCTAAGCGTCGGAGCCTATATGTTTGCCATCTCTAATGTTCTAACCATTATTTCTACTAGCATTGCTTTATATCGCTTTCACAAAAAGCCAGCCAAGAAGCAAATAACTAAATCTAGCGCCAAGAAAACCACGAAGCGTAAAGTAGTCAAGCGTTAGGTATCACATAATTGACAAAGCTACTATAGAAACATAAACTATAAGTGTAATACATTAAAGAGGCGCGCCTGTAAGGAACCCAGGATATAGCTAGCGAACATAAAAGAGCGTAGCAAAACAGAATATACAGGAGCTCCTAGAGAGAAAACTATAATCAATGAGTTCAGAACGCTTTGGTTCCAATCAAGATAAACACGGTGAAGGAGAAACCATAGGAAAGGAATGGCAAAACATGGATGCAAAAATGCAACCAGATGCAGAATCAGACAACGGCGAACGTTATAAGGATACAGGAGAAGTTAAAGTTCGCCTATTAAACCCAGAAACTGACGATTTAAGTCGCGCGGCAAATCTATTGTTCCAAGTAGACCCATATATCTGCCCAGACTTCTTTGGCGACGAAGAACGTGCCGAAAGGATGAGTGGCATACTGTTCGGCGAAGAAGGTGGCTTATTCGATCCGCAGCATATCTTAGTTGCCGAACAAGATGGAAAAATTGTAGGTGTTTTGGTTTTTGCGGATAACCAGGTTAAACCCTGGAACTCGACGGACCTGAAGACAAAACTTAAGGAAGTAGATGTCGAATTACCAGAGTACTTTGATCGCGCAAATGAACGTTATATGGAACCAGTCGTAGAAGGAGCAAGAAATTTACCAGATGGAGTAGTAGAAATAGAATTTTGCGCAACAGATAGGGAAATACGCGGAAAAGGGATAGGCACCAAAATGTTTAGCGAGTTTCTAGGCCAAAAGCGATACCAAGAACAACACCTAACTGTCCTAGCTGATAATCCAGCTGCTATTCATCTTTATGAAAAAATGGGCTTCAGGATTGTCTCAACACAAACCGGTTATCCAGACGAGCACGTAATAACTCACAATATGATTCGCAGAAATGATGAGGTCGAAAATGCCTAATCAAATTAAAATACCAATTGAAATATCCGCTCGACATGTACATCTATCCCAGCATCTTGTTGATGTATTATTTGGCGAAGGATACAAAATCACCCCACTCCGTGCTCTCTCGCAACCAACCGAATTTTTATCGAATGAGCGCATCGATATAGTCGGGCAACGCGAAATCCTTCATAACGTCGCGATACTCGGGCCAGTACGGGAGCACACGCAAGTTGAAATATCATTAACTGATGCACGCAAGCTTGGCCTCAATCCACCAATTCGTGAATCGGGCAATCATAACGGATCAGCTTCTTGCCGACTAGTTGGCCCAAAAGGAGAATACGAATTGGATGACGGCGTTATTATCGCACGTCGTCATCTCCACTGTAGTCCTAAAGATGCTGAGGCGCTTGGGGTTAAAGATGGTGATACTATCGCCGTTGAAACCGCAAATTCACTCCGCCCATTGGTATTCAAAGATGTTCTAGTGCGTGTCAAAGAATCATATAATCTATCCATGCACGTAGATACTGACGAAGGCAATGCGGCTGGACTTACACCTGATTCTTACGGGCTAATTACAAAATAGACAAGTTATACTATTATAAATATAAGCATAAACAGGATTAATTTTCTATGGAACAAATGGTGAACAAAGAAGGTATGGGCATGGAAATGGCAGGAGCCTCCATGGCTGCCGGTAAAAAAGAAGGCAAAGGCATGATGATGGGCATGATGATGTGTGTCTTCCTCGCTATCGCTGGTATTGGTTTCGGCGTTTACGAATTCATGCAAGCTAAGTCCGCCAAACAACAAATCGCCGACCTGAAAATTGAAATCAAAAAAGACGACGGTACCACTACGACCATCGAGACCGACAAAATTGAAATTAAAGACGATACTAAAACAGTAGTCATTACAGACTCAACTAAGAGTGACGAAATAGCTGACGTTAAGAACGTCATTTCTGGTTTGTACGAAGCTTTTTCTAGCAACGGGATTGGCGGCTATCGTATATTTGACGATGGATCTGCTGTTCCAATAAGCGGAACTAGCGTTATTACTCGGACTAGCGAGTCGTACGCTTTTACAACTGGTCCAGTAAATAGTAACCTTGACAAAGTGCTGCAGAACGGCTATCAGATTGCAACGAACTATTTGACGGGCAACGGATTCACGCATATCCAAAAGCTTGGTTTCGGTGACGACAGTCTTTATTATAACCAAGAAAAAGATATTTACTGCTGGCTGTTCGAGGGATCCCCCAGCTATACCAACTGTACCAAGGCATCTTGGTTGACAGAAGACGAGAAACAACTTGCGCTAGAACTAGCTGAAGCTGCCGGAATGACTATGGTTTTCGCTAGAACAAACGATATTGAAGATAGCCCAATTGCGCCATATCAAAGACTACTTGCTGGAACGTTCGGCGCTCGACTGCTGTTCTACAGGGCCAGCCCAAACGACAAGTGGGTATTTATTTCAGGAGCTCAAGCGCTCGTCTCCTGTGACGAATATAACGATGATGCTAAAAAAGCGTATGCCGGCACAAAATGCCGAGATGTGAATACGGGCTCAGAAACCACATTGTAATTACACAATTATAAATTATATTCCGCTGCCTTAAAAGAGTTCAACGACAGAGCCCTTCTCTCGAAGGGCTTTTGTTCGTCGTAGACAGAGTATTGTGATATAATATATATCCATGAATGCAAGCGAAATCCGTCAAAAATATTTAGATTTTCAACAACAAAAGGGGCACCAAATTATCGCACCCGCTCCTCTGGTTCTCGAAAACGACCCTACTACTCTTTTTACCGGTTCTGGCATGCAGCCTTTGCTTCGTTATCTTCTTGGCGAAAAACACCCTGATGGCACTCGCTTGACCGACTCTCAACCATGCCTTCGTCTTCAAGATATTGAAGACGTTGGCGACCCTAGACACACTACAGTCTTTGAAATGCTTGGCAACTGGTCACTTGGCGATTATTTTAAAAAAGAGCAGATTGAAAACTATTTTGAATTCTTAACTAAGATCATCGGCCTCAATCCAGAAAAGATTTTTGTTACCTGCTTCATCGGTTCAGAAAAATATGGCATTCCGAAAGATATTGAAGCCGCTAAAATATGGCAAGGCGTTTTTGAAAAAGCTGGAGTTAAGGCAGAGATTGCCGAAATAGATACCGCGGAGAACGGTGATAAACGCGGCATCAAAGAAGGCGAACGCATCTTCTTTTACGACGATAAAGAGAACTGGTGGTCTCGCGGTGGCGGCATTGAAACTACGCCAATCGGTGATCCGTGTGGTCCAGATTCGGAGGTATTCTACGATTTCGGCGAAGATAAGCAAGATATAGAAAAATACGGCAAGTCTCACCCAGCATCTGATGGCGCCCGTTTTATGGAGATCGGTAACCAGGTCTTTATGCAGTATCGCCGCAACGAAGATGGTACATTCAGCGAGCTCGAGCATAAGAACGTCGACTTCGGCGGTGGCCTCGAACGCCTCGCTGCGGCTAGCATGGGTAGCTTCGATGTATTTAGAATCTCTTTTATGCAACCAATTATCGATAAACTTGAACAGCTTTCTGGCAAGTCTTACGATAATAATACAGACGAAATGCGCATTATTTGCGATCATCTTCGCGGCGCCTACTTACTTTCTGCACAAGGACTAGCTCCGTCCAACAAAGCGCAAGGTTACGCCCTTCGTCGTCTCATCCGCCGTGCCATTCTGAAGGCTCTAGATCTTGGCATAGCTAAAGATTTTCTTCGCGAGACTATCTCTACTATCGAGAACGAATACAAGTCACTTCCAGACTCAATTCTGACCAACCGCGAACACGCCCTTGAGCTCCTAGAAAAAGAAGAACGTACCTTCCGTCAAACCTTAAACAAAGGTTTGAAGGAACTTGAAAAAATATCTAGACATCAGAATATTATTACTGGTCGTGACATTTTTAAACTCCAAGATACTTACGGATTCCCGTACGAAATATCCATCGAAGAGATCTATCGCAAGAATCTCAAGCTTTCCGACAACTTCAAAGCCGAATTTGATGATGCTTTGAATGAACAACGTGAACGTAGCAAAACCGCATCAAAAGGCATGTTTAAAGGTGGTCTTGAAGACCATGGAGAAATGACAACTAAATATCATACCGCCACTCACCTCATGCTCGCAGCTCTTCAGAAACATGTTGACACCGGCATTTGTCAACGCGGTAGCAACATTACAGCTGATCGCATCCGTTTTGATTTCAATCTCGACCATAAAATGACTCCAGAAGAAATCAAGGCCGTCGAAGACCAAGTCAACGAATGGATTAAGGCCGACCTCCCAGTCGTCTTCGACGAGTACGACAAAGCTTATGCGCGTGACACTTTGAAAGCTCATGGCCAATTCTGGGATAAATACCCAGAAAAACTCAAAGTATACACTATTGGTGACTTTGATAACCCGGTCTCACGTGAGGTCTGTGGCGGTCCTCATGTCGAACATACTGGCGTTCTAGGTACGTTTAAGATCAAGAAGGAAGAATCATCTTCCGCCGGCGTTCGTCGAATTAAAGCAGTTTTAGAGACAAAATAAACCAATATATCTAACATCTTTTTGCTCTGGCAAAATTTTGTGCTATAATGTTTGCATGAGCTTTTTAAACTTACCTAAATTGCCAGAAAGCTCCCCTAAAACAGAAGCTAGAACCACTCTTCTCGCCCTGGACATAGGGTCTAGTTTTGTAAAATGCGCGTTAGCTTCACCAGTTGACGGCCAAAAGCCGGATAAAGTAATCAAGTTCAAGAAGACTCTTCCGTCCGGCAAGCTTAAAGTTTTGGGTTTTTCCAAAGCGCCACAATCTCCTGGCAACATGGAGAATGGTGGCATTATTGATATTCCTGGCGTAGTAGATATATGCGAAAAAGCTATTGCTGATCTAGAAGCTCAGACTGGAGAGCACGCCACCACGGCAGTTGTAGGCATTTCCGGCGAGTTTGTTAAGAGCAAAACCTCGACTATTCGCTACCGACGCGATACCCCAAATAGACCAATAACCGAGCCAGAGTTACAAGAACTACTTTCTAAAATCGAGAAACGCAACCTCGAGAAGCTTAAAGCAGAACTGTCACTCGAGTCAAATAATCCAGAAATCGACCTCAGCTTGATTAATTCGGCGGTGGTTTCTATATCTATTGATGGCTATCGCATCAACAACCCAGTCGGATTTAAAGGATCCGAGGTATTGATTGAATATTACACTGCATTTGCTCCTGCTCCAGCTATCTCTGCTATTGAAAAAGTCTGTGGCGAACTCGAACTAGAATTACTAACGGTTGTCGTAGAACCGTTTGCTGTTTGTCGAGCTTGCTTGGGTGATGATGTTGACGTTGATTTCTCTGCTGTTTTGATAGATATAGGCTCTGCAAAAACCGGCGTCTCCGTAGTAGATTCCGGTGATATCTGCGGTACAAAGATGTTCAATATCGGTGGTACTGCATTTACCAAACAAATAGCTGAATCGCTTTCTGTCTCTAATAAAAAGGCTGAGATTATCAAAATTAATCTCGACGACGATTCTAAACTATCCGATTCAGTGATAGCTAAAGCTAACGCAGTTATTGAACGTAGCCTTTCCGTATGGTTGGCTGGCATCGAACTAGCATTAGAGGAGTTTAAAAACATCGAGCCACTCCCCGGTGACATATTTATTTGTGGCGGAAGTAGTCAATTATTACCGCTAGAAGAAGTTCTCGCCCTAGGCGATTGGTACGAGTCACTCCAATTCGCTAAGCGCCCGCTTATTCATCTTCTAGATCCACTAACACTTCCTGACTTTATCTTTCCAGAATCAACCGAATCAATTGATCCGTCTTATGTTGTTTCGCTAGGGCTTTTACGCGTCGCAGTAGATACGCTCCTCGCGTCACCAGATAAGAACGGTTTTCGGGCTAAATTATCAAAATTACTTAGTCACTAAACGCATTTCGCCAGGCTTCAAATCGCCTAGATCGTATTTACCAAAGCTCACTCTATGGAGTTTTTCTATCTCATATCCAAGAGCAGCGAAAGTACGCCGAATCTGACGATTCCTGCCCTCGCTCATCAACACTTCGTATCTTCTTCGCGTTTCGCCAGTATCAAGCCTAGTTAACCCGAGCTTCGAAACACCGTCTTCCAGTTTAACACCATAGTCCGCAATCATTTGTTGATGCAGTGGCTGTAGATCACGATTAAGCTTCACTATATAGACTTTTGTTTTAGCAAATTTAGGATGAGTCATTTGATAGGCAAAGTCGCCATCATTTGTGAATAGAAGTAAGCCAGAAGACTCTTTATCTAAGCGACCAACAGTTTTTAATTTTTGATATTGTTCTGGCAATAACTCATAAATAGTCGGTACGTCACCCTGGCGTTTGCGCGAGCAGACGTAACCAACCGGCTTATTCATCATAATATATATATATTCATTTTGGAATCGAATTTCTTCATCACCAAGCCTAACACTCGAATTGGGCGTAATGCGCGTCCCCAAAACGGCAATCTTGTCATCAACAAAAACTTTTCCATCAACAATCAGATCATCGGCTTCCCGACGGCTGATGCCAAGTCTCTCTGCTAGAAATTTATTGAGCCGGAGTTGCTGGAACGGCTGGTTGTCCGGATTGGGCTGATTGAACATTTAGATCTCCTTCCGGAGCAACTGGTGCTACGGCAGGTTCAGCAACTGGCGCTGCTGGTACTTCTGGAGCGACTGGAGCTGCAGGTGCTTCAGGTGCGACTGGTGCAGCCGGAGC
>JAFWMR010000006.1 GCA_017513905.1 Candidatus Saccharimonadota bacterium | reverse complement strand
TACGTTTTTGCCTTTCTTCATCTTCGTTAAGTTGATTCTTGTCACTCATATCGACTCCTTATTTAGTTATGACTATTAGACCGCGGTTCGAGCATAAAGTCAAAAAACGGCCCTACAGGGGTCGTAAAATCGTCTATTTTTGCCAAAATCGCCAAGGGCTAGCATTTGTAATCCGGCTCCAGCCAAAGCCATGGATTCCATGGATTTAGCTCTTGCGCGTCGCACCTCTGTAATAACGGTTTAAGGATCGTAATTCTCGACTTAATTATGCAGAATTTGTCGTCTTCTTCGGTACCTATCAATGTACTTAAGTTCCAGCCAGGAATGTAAAAAATGACCCAAAGGGTCTTTTTTTAGATTCCTCGTTAGAGGAATCAGGAAGTCGAACCCCCAGGTGGGTTCGTTATTCGAACTTTAGTTCGAATCAAGCGATCCCTCATCCCCAGCCAGAAATGCAGATAATGACCCGTGGGGTCTTTTTTGGTTCGTTTATTACGCTTGTATTGAAAAACGGAGCCATGAGGCTCCGTATTGCTATCTGTATAGGTCAATTATTTATCGCATTGACATATTCTTCGAGGCATAAATTATTATCCATGATTTCGTGTGCTACTTCCTTGCTGCCGACAAACCGTATTTCGCTGGGAGTGTATGCAACTCCAGTAATATCTTCTTTGCCAGCTGGGTATCGAAGGATAAAGCCGTAATCTGGCATCCTTTCGCGGAGGAGACTAAACGCTTCGGCGTCTTTGATCCCTTCTGGCGCCGCCTCTTCGTTGTAATAGTATTCTCCTACTCGAACGATAACATCGAGCAGCAAACCAGTATGGTGTTCCGAATAGCCCGGCATGCCGGTTGCAAAAACTGCGTTACCGCTGTCGATGAGCCACTGTTGGTCTGCGATGGTCCGATAGCCGTCATAGAGAGCGATATCGACACCGTAATTGGTCCGAAGATCCCATTGCAAGCGCGTGAATGCCAGATATGCGGCTTTTTCTACGGCCATCGTGTCGCCGTCGACATAGTTGGGAAGGTAGACCAAATCTGGCTGAAGGTCCCGAATATAGTCTTCGCTGATTGGATTAACGAAGCCTACAATAAGATAATCTCGGTTCGGGTTCATGGCTACTTCGACATTGTCTTTAGGGAGAAAATATACTGTTTCCGTTGTTTCAGCAGAGACGTTACTCGGAAGGATGATGCAGAGACAGAGCATGACGACGAGTAGTTTGACTATGCCATTGAGAACGAATTTCATACGATCACCTCCATATAATTGTTAAGATACAGATAGCTTTCGCTATTATATATTAAAAAATGATTTTTTCAAATTTCATTATTGATGTTATTTGTGCTATAATTTGATTAGCTCCCCGAGTGGCGGAATTGGTATACGCGGCGGACTTAAAATCCGCTCCCTTTATCGGGTTATGGGTCCGAGTCCCATCTCGGGGACCACGAATTGAAAAATGTCCATCAGGGCATTTTTTATTTATTCAGTGATGAACTAAACTATATTTTTAAAATGAAAAGGCCCCGCAGGCCTTTATGAAAGGTTTGCGGGGCCGGGTGGGATGGTGGCTCAAAGCATCAGATATGCGTATTCCTTTAAGAACTGCTCGTCGTCACCATATTCGATGATGGCATCTTCCGGGATCAGGTACCTAACTTCTCCGTTTACCTCCGTATAGAGGACAGCCGGGTACATCCTGTACCAGTACACCTTGGGACGATTATCGCCCAGTTCTTTGCGCTGAGCTTCGATCTCAGACCAGGTGACTTTCGGTAATTCGATACCGGCGACTTTGGCAGCTTCAATGCCGGTCGCCCGCGCAATAACTACGGATTGATCATAGTATTGTTCTGAAGGTGCTTTTTCGTCGCTCCGGAAATTCAGCGTTGCAAACATCAGACAGATAGCAACAATACCGAATACGATCCAGAATACCATAGTTCTTTTTGAGTTGCTCATTTTCGTCCCTCCCATGTGAATGTTCGTCAATTGCGACGTGATGCGCATTGATGCATGTCTTTATTATAGCATAAACGTGATAAAAAGTCAATAGCATAAGCGTAAAAACAAGCGGTGGTCTAAAAAGTTCGAGACGCCCGTTCGAAATATATGTATAATAAGTATGTATGTTCTGGATTATAGAAATAGCCTTTACGATTATGCAACTAATCCTCGTTGTGTTTTGCGTCTGTGCTCTCCGAAAGATTACTAAGCAGTCCATGTATTCTTATAAAGTAATCTCGGTTGTAGGCCTAATCATTTACTTTTCTGTTTGTTTTATATCTAACGTGCTTCGAATAATAACTTGGCCATCGAATATACGGTTTGAATTATATAATTTATTGGGCTATATTATCGGTTCCTTTACTTCTTTTGCGAATATAGTTACTCTCCTGATTCTTCCGTTTTTCTGTCTTTTCTTAATCATTTCCAATGTAGTATTACTCAAAAAAGAAGGTAGAAGTCTTCCGAATTTACTCGGCATCTTGCTTTGCATTGCATTGATAACTGGTTCAGCTGCAGTGTTTTTCTCTTACGACGTATTAGACAAATTAATGAATATTCATTCTTATGCCGGGTATTGTTTTTCTCTTTGGATCGAAAATCTTTTTGCTATCACTGTTAGCTACTTCGAATGTTTATTTTTTGCAACCATGTTCGTCTCTTTCAAGGCTCGTCGTCATATCCCAAAATTCAATAAGGATTACCTTATTATCCTTGGCTGCCGTATGCGGGATGATGGCAAACCGGCAAGGTTACTGCGTGGACGTATTGATCGAGCGATCGAATTTGCCAGATTACAGAATGAATCCACGAAAAAAGAGCTGTTTTTTGTTCCGTCTGGTGGACAAGGCGCAGACGAACCGCTTGCCGAAGCAACCTCGATGAACGACTATCTTGTGAAAAAACACATCCCGAAATCAAAGATTATTGTTGAAGACAAGTCTAAAACCACCGCCGAAAACTTCCGTTTTTCGAAGAAAAAAATAAAAGCCACGGAGAACGTCGCTTTTGCAACATCAAGCTATCATGTTTTTCGTGCCGGTGTCATTGCGACAAATGCTGGATTTAAGAATATCGAGGGGATTGGAGCTAAATCTCCATGGTATTATCATGATAGTGCTTTGATTCGTGAGTTTATCGCAAATTTGAATTCGGAGAAGCGTATACATATTCGCAACATTGTTATAATCTTCGTCTCCATTTCCGCTTTTATTGCTGCCGGTTATTTCTTGAATGTATTGTAGACAAAAACCGCTCTCATGCGGAGTAGTTGAATCGAGGTTAACTCGGTAGGTATGTGCAATATAGAGAATCTCCGACTATAAGGCCGGAGATTCGTATTTGTAGTTATTTTAGTTTTTCGATAATTCCTCAGTATCAAGCTTAGTCTTACATCTAGCGGCCGTTTCGAGGCCCCTGTAGAACTTCTTTAAACGGCCGATCCCAAGGTCATCTTCCGGCATAAGTTCAATAGCTATATCTGCCCTACTATCGTCCAATTTTCTATAGGCTTCTGTATCTTCCGGTGTAATCTCGCTACTGCTCAACCCAGCGTGCTCTTCTTTCCATTCCATCATTTCCGCTGTCAAGTCTATCAGTTTATCTTTTTCCGATTCCCACTTATCTTTTGCGTCTTCGCTAACCGAGAGCCCGGCCTCGACGATTGCCGCATTGTATTCGGCACGTAATGGATTGAACTCTTCGAATTCTTCGCCTTGTTGCGAGCTTTGTTCTCCTTGGGATGGAGATTTTTCTGTTTCCATTTTTCCTCCTTTTTTCTAGTATAACATGGCGTCGAATCTTTATTCTCGGCTTTTATTGTTACTGGTTATTTCCCAAAGTGCGTCGCGAAGCAAAACCGCCTCTCTGCGGAAGCGGTTATAAAGCTATATGTGAACGGTATATTATTTAGTGTATTTGCCGTTTACGAAGACGATTTCTTCGTCATGGCCATAAGAACTACCGTAAGCCTTCATTAAAGCAATAATCCAGTCGACAAGCGCCCAGATGCCGAACCCGGCGATGGTTATAAGCTTCAAAACACCCAAGCCGATTTGGCCACGAACGAAACGATCGACGCCAAGGCCGCCTAGAAACCAAGTAAATAACCACACAAATAAGTGCTTATTGAAACGTTTTTCATTGCCAGCAGGAGCAGCGGTTGGGGCGGCTGGAGTTGGCGCAGGGCCAGGTGCTGATTCTGGGCCAGGTGCTGGTACAGGGCCTGGCATAGGTGCAGGGCCGGGTGCTGGTGCAGGGCCTGGCATAGGCGCTGGGCCGGGTGCTGGTGCAGGGCCGGGCGCCGGTGCAGCAGCAGGGTTTGGTGCTGGATTTTGATCCATTTTATATTTCTCCTTCGAAATGTTAATGCTTGGTTTTAGTTTATCAAATTGTGATTAATTAGTCTATATTTTCTACAATACACTATAGAAGATATAAATCAGCCATTACATATCTTTGACTATTGATGTATTTTGTGTTATAATAAACTTATAGTTATCTCAAGAGAGGAGGGTCTTTGATGCAGATAACTGGTAATGTCTATCAGCGCATTCACGCGTTGAATAAGACCGAATTCCGCGAATTGCGTGCGGAATTGAAACACCGTTGCAACAACGCCTACTACGCTATCCTTGCTGGAAACAGCCAAAAGGTTTCCGACGAGGAGAGAGCTGCTCTGAAGAGAGTGTATGGGAAACACAAGGTCATGTTGAATGATGACGAAATCGACTCCGCCGTCTTTATGACTATGGCCCGCTCAGCCGAATTGCGATAATACGCAAGAACATTCCTTATCCATATGTTCCCTTTTATTACCCCGCTGAAGCGGGGTTTCTTTATGGTTGTATTCTAAAAATGCTTATGGTAAAATAGTAGCATGATTCTAAAAACGAGGCACAGATTAGATACTATTGAAGATGTGGAAGAGTTCTATGCGGCGATTAAGCGCGAACATTTGACACGATCGCTGTCGGAGGACCGTCCATATACATATTGGACCATTGAGCTTTATGATCAAGCAAATGGTATTCGTGGCGGTGGTGGGCTTGGTATTCTTGCTGCAGACACGAGGAGAGTTGCGGAGCAAATGAATGTTCCGTTGACGCTCGTGACGCCATTTTATCCGAGCGAGTTACACCAGAAGTTTGAAAATGGCAGAAGTTTTGATGTTTCTAAGCCGGTGCTTTATGAAGATTTTGGATTTGAACTGATTGATACTGTCAACATCAAATGTAATAAGGACCTCGTAGAATTATCCGTCGTCGAAAAGGAGTTCGGCTCGACGAGAATTCTTGCGATTACCGAACCAAACTTTGGTGAGCTTTATTCTGGTGATTCTTGCGGTGATCATCGTTTATATCAGGAAGTTGCGTTAGGTTTTGGCGGCTATCAAGCTTTGAAGCTTGTTGGCTTGAAGCCTGCAATTATGCAGCTAAACGAAGTAGCGACATTCTTTGCAGCCCTCGCCCGCCTCGACGAATTGGCTTCGAATGGTATGGACTTCTATGAAGCTGTGGTTTACACCCGTAAACATACTTTG
This sequence comes from Candidatus Saccharimonadota bacterium, assembly GCA_017513905.1. Lineage (GTDB taxonomy): Bacteria > Patescibacteriota > Saccharimonadia > Saccharimonadales > Saccharimonadaceae > Nanosyncoccus. The sequence goes on along the minus strand of JAFWMR010000006.1, from coordinate 97,732 downwards.
TATACCAACCACACGTTGGTACAGGCCGCCGAAGCTTCGTTCTCTTACGACCAGTTTGAGCGCTATGTTTTCCCGAACCTCAGAAGCAAAGCCGTAAAGAAATGGCTATCTGACAAGTTTGAAAATGGCAGAATTCGCCTTTCTTCTGTAACTATCGAGATTGCTGAGCTACGCAGCGGCGTAAGCAAGCTTCATGCGCGTGTAGCAAACTATCATGATTTGTCTGGCGAGAAGGTTAAGTTCAAAGCTGTGACAAATGGCGTAGACATTCCGTACTGGGTGCTGCCTAACATCGTTAAGTATTACAAAACAGCTGGTATTCTGGACAAGTTCTGCTTGCCGACTGAAGATTACGAAGAAAAAGTAGAGCTCATAGAGGCTTCGACAGTTCGAGACTTGAAGGCCCAAGGTCGTGCGTTTATGAACCAGGTTCTAGCTCGTCGTCCAGATCAAAATGGCGAGATTCTAAACTTTGGCCCGGACGAAATCGTGTTTGATTTTAAGCGTCGTTTCGTGGACTACAAGAGACCGTGGCTACCGTTTACTGATACCGTCAAGCTGAAGAGAATTTTGCAGAATCATAATGCGCATTATATATTAACTGGTCGCGTCCACCAAGGCGATACACGTATGATGGCTAGACTCAATGAGGTCCTCGACAAGATTAAAGGCGATGATTATCTTTCTACGCATGTCCATTATATTGCTGACTATGATGAAGAGTTAGCAAGGGCACTTTCGGTGGGTTCAAACGTTTCCATCAACATTCCAATCGTCGGCCTTGAAGCTTGCGGTACGAGCTGGGAGAAAGATGTTGGCAATATGTGCTTGCTCGTTTCTACCCATGATGGTGGCGTCGCAGATGCTGCTTCTGATAGCTACTTGAACGTCTCTGGTTCAAATGAAGCCGACGAGATTGAGAGCCTGTACGAGCGTATGGAAGAAGCCGCTAGTGCTTGGGAAAATGATTTTGATTTGGAGTTCTGGCAGAAACGCCAACTTTCCAGATATCTACCAACCGTATCCGGAACTAGGATGCTCAGAGATTATCTAGATTATTTGTTCTAAATTGTTATTGCAAACCACAAAAGTGTGGTAAAATAGAGTCAATATGGAAGGTAATAAGACACAACCAAGAGCAATTTTAGTGTTCGGCGCCCCAGGGAGCGGAAAAACTACTTTTGCTGAAAAGTTTTCGAAGAAATTCCACGCCGCGTTTTTCGATCTCGGGGAGCTGGAAAAGGAAAACAAGCTAGATCGAAAAACCAGTTTGTTCTTACTAGAACAATTAGCCAAAACTAATGTTACGCTCGTGATTGAGGGTATCCTTGATACTGAGCGCGAACGCACAGAAGTCAGGAACATCTTGCGCCGTGCTGGATACAATCCAAGCTTGGTTTGGATTCAGACCGATGTCAATACTATCCGCCAGCGTCTAAAACTCAAGAACCGCAGTGCTGCTAAGGCAAAGGTTGAGTACGAGAACCGCATTTCCCGCATGGAAGCGCCAAGCGAAGTTGAAGCGCCGATTGTCTTGTCTGGCAAGCATACTTTTGAGACTCAGCTCCGTCACGTGTTGACACAGTTAGCTTAATTTGAGATTGAAACATGATTATTAAGGACGAGGAATTTGGCGAGATTGTTGTGCGCAAAAATCCGTTGTCCACTGGGGTTAAGTTTTCTATATCGACGAGCGGACGTTTACAGATGTCCGTGCCAAAGTATTCGTCAGATTTCTTAATTAAACGCTTCTTGAACCGCAATCGCGCAATCATTAGAGAGAAATTGCCCGTAAATGATCCTTCCACACAACGGGCTCGCGATGCAAAGAAGAAGATTCTAATGAAACAAGCGCGCGAATACCTGCCTTATCGGCTGGAGTTTCAGGCAAAAAGATTTGGATATAGGTATGCAAGATGCCGCCTGACGCATGCTAATACTCGTTGGGGAAGTTGTTCATCAACGCGCACGATTAGCCTTAATATCGGACTAATGAAGGTCCCGGAGAAGCTCCGAGACTACGTAATTATCCACGAATTAGCGCACCTCAATCATATGGACCACTCTAGTGCATTCTGGGCGGAGGTAGGGGCTCATGATCCATATTATAAAGATCACCGACGTAGACTAAAGATGTTCTCTCCTGGTGTTTGAGCGTGATATAATTAAGCTTATGTATAGATTATCAGCGATTATTGAAGAGATTTATCAAAAATACGCCAAGTTGGCAGAAAAACGAAACGTGAGGTTCAACCTCGACTTTCCGGATATTACGCGCAGAATTGAGCGGCCGTCTATTGTACGCAAGCCTTTAGAGACCCTGATGCCGGGCGCCATAGAACGTGCACAGAAGGAAGTATCGCTTATCGTACAGCAGGACTATGTAATAGTACGAGACGATGGCGTAGCGTTAGCGCCAAATGTCGTAAGAGAGCTCTCTGATGGTTTTAAGAATGTCTTCGCAAAATCTCGCGTCGGATTCGGCACGGAAATCCGTATAAGATTGTAAAACAAAAAACTACCCCAGTAGGGTAGTTTTTTTGAATAAACGGCATTATTTAGATAGCGTCAGCGTATAGAACAAGACGGAAGTTACCGTCATTGTTACTACCATTACCACAAGTCATGAGAGACAAGGAATGGCGAACGCCGTTATCACGTGCGGTATAAATATTAATACGGCGTTGATTATTAGCGCTGCCGTCGAGTTCAAGAGCCTTGTTATAAACATAACGAGCAGAGACACGGTATGTAGAGGTTACGCCGTCGATGGTAGCGGTAAACGTGCTGCCAATGCCAAGGTATTTGATCGGATCAAATGCTCTAGTAGAGTGAGCATAGAGGAAGCGTCCGCCATAGGTCATATAGCGCATAACGCCGTTTCCAGCGTCGACGGCCGTATCGTAAACGGGCGTAGGCTCACCAATATGAAAAGTATTTGTTGTCGTAGCGGCAGCTGGTTGAGAGACGGCAGGGGCACGATAGCCGGAAACAGGAACGCTAGAAACGTAGTTGGAGGCAATCTCTTCTTTCATCTCCCTCAAATCAAGCTTTGCTACTTCGTTAAATGGAATAGAAACGTCAAAAGCATCACGGACTTTATTAGCGGCCGGAATGTCGACGTTAAGTTGATTGTTTAAAAAAGTAATACCGAGGAGGGCTAAAATCAGTAGGCTACATAAAGCTCCAGAAAAACTGGACAGCTTATTGAAAATATTGCTAAAAATAACTCCTTTACTCATACACACTCACAATTTAATGTATATGAGACCATTATAGCATATTCTTGTCAAAAAAGCAATAGCCTAATGCGATATTTTAGCGAATTTCTGCGTCACGGCTTGCGCTACTCAGTCGACGTATACTTAAAATACGTCTCCCTCCGTTGCTCAGCCCTTCCTTGAACTTCACTAAAATCTGCGCATTATGTGGATAATTAGTGTGTGGACTTTTGGCATCAAAAAGCCCCTCGTGAGAGGGGTTTTTCTAGCGTTTCTTTTCCTTGACTTCGTTGCGTCCGAGATTCTTTTTGGTCTCAGTGAAGACAACGTGCTTTTTAAGGATCGGATCGTATTTGCGTAAGCTGAGCTTGTCAGGAGTATTCATCGTGTTTTTCTTGGTATAGTACTGACGAATACCAGACTCTTCAGAGACGAGGCCAACAAGTTTGCGCTTGGTGTTATTCTTTTTTGCCATAATTACCCTTTATTTTATCATATCTCCCTAAAAAAGACAAGCGGAGATTATCTAAAAAATGGAGCCGTGTGTCGGCTCTGCCCCGACGACCTGCCGCTTACAAGGCGGCTGCTCTACTAGCTGAGCTAACACGGCAATGGGTATAGTTTAGCACGAGTCTTTTACTAGGTCAAGAAGATACTATCGTTGACAAAGCTAAAGCAATATGATATATTATTCGTTAGACTTGTTCTTTACAAAGGGGGGAGTAGATTTGAAGAAAATCGTGGTAACACGCCGTGCCCTGATCTGGTGGATCGCGTCGATCGCCTGGATCATCCTGGCGGTTTACCTTTCTGTGCAGAATGGGGACGACAGCGCGCTATTATCGGATGGGATTGCATCCACAAGCTTTGAATTCCTTCGCAGGATCTTCCCTGGACTACGCTACGTGCGTTTCAGCCTGCTCGTACGCAAGTTGGCCCACTTCGCTGTTCATGCTGTCCTTGCTTTCGCACTGTACCGGGCTTCTATCAATAGCTCTCGTCATCGTCGCAAAGGTGCCGCCCTGGCGCTCACGCTTGTGATTGCTCTGTTGGTTGCCCTCATAGACGAACTGATTCAACTCGAAGCACCTGGACGCTACAGTACCGCCACCGATGCGGGGATTAACGTGTTCGGCGTCTTCGCTGGCACATTCATCTCCTCCATCATTCCCTAACCCGCCCCCGGGCGGGTTTTTCTTGTAAAAAAGCTTGCATCGTGATAGAATGATTCTGTTGCCGCTATAGTGCAGTTGCTTGTCCGATCCCGTAGGGGAGGCTGTAGCAACTGTGCGTCCGCGTGTAACAGTATTAATGCCGCGATAGCTCAGTTGGTAGAGCGCATCCATGGTAAGGATGAGGTCACGAGTTCAAATCTCGTTCGCGGCTCCATTTCGTAATTTGCCCTGTGGGGCTTTTTTGTTATATCATCCTCTCAAGGCTATTGACATATATAGCATTAAGAATCGTTCGAACTATGCTAATACATAAGTAGACGATTCCTATTATCAATAACGTTTTACCTATCTTCTTATTTTCCTTGAGCTGAAAGGCGCCAACTACTATTAGTATTACTGGTAAGACATATAGGAAAAAAATTATAGCTACAGCTAGTATTATGAACAAAATATCTAGAATTATATCGTCGTTCATATTCCAGTCTTTTTATCGTTCCTGTGTAGAAACATCCACGGGTATTCGTCATGGTCGCCTTCGTAATACCATTTGCGAAATTCCGTTTCGTGCTCTTTGAGGTCCTTATATGCATCTTCTGGATCTGGAGACTCATCAGCCGTACTCCTTAGTAATCTTTCCCAGTCGTCAACCATAAAGAAGCGCATTACGCCGTATTTGACTCCAAGTTCGCATTCTCTTTTACCGCCATAGGCTGGATGACGAATATACTCCACCATGCGCTCGTCTACGAGCCCTTTCAGCATCTTTTCACTGACACGGCCAACCGCAAAGAAGTAACGAACGCTAGGAAATAGCTTTAGAAAATCTTTCATGAACAGCTTGCCGATTTCTAGTTCTTTTGCGGTTGGCTTGCGATTACTGTCTTTATTTCCCTTCTCGTGAGGGTGAAATGGAAAGGCGTTCCACATTAATGGGGTTACGTCCGGTAATTCTTTCTTGAATGCTTCTGTTAGAATGGTTGCTGACATTTCTCCGTCGTCGCTTGTGAATGGTACGCCAGTTCTAGCGCATCCTTTGTAGCCTGGCGCTTCTCCTACAAAAACAAATTCTGGAGCGCCAAAGCTCTCCAGATAATTCTTTAATCTTTCTTTGCAACTAATCGCTCTTTGAGTGTTGCCATAGTACATGTTCTCGACAGTGTCGGTGCTTCTCGGCAAACTCAATTTTTTGATGAAATCATCTATATTCATTTCTGTTTCCCTTAATCATCATTATACGGGTTTTGAGAGAAAACACAAATCCCCTCGTTGCAATTCAAAGAAAAAGCATTATAATCGCAGTATGAACAGCTTATTAAAACGCACGGCTAGTGCGTACATAATTCTAATGAAGAATAAGTTGATTGCGTCCATGATGATGTTAGTTTCTGGCGTCATGATGGCGGTTGGTGCACTGAACGGTCGCGGCAACGATACTAAAACTATTCCGATTCTTGTCACGTCTGCAGGAGTGATGTTTTCTATCTGGGCTTTTTATCGTATCGGCTACATCAAGGCGAACTACGATAAACTAGAGGATAAGACACAGAGAGATATTGAGAGGCGTGTTCTGATTCTTCAAGCGATAGAAGCCTTAGCCTATATCGTTGTCACGGTAGCTGGTATATATCTCTTGTTGAATGAGAATCTGATGAACTTAATATTAAATCTCGTAGTCGGCATATTTACCACTTTTAACGGGATTATGGGAGTCATTAGCCTCTACAAAAGGCTGAACAATAGAAATTATCGCTGGATTATTAGGTTTATCTTGACGGTTTTCGAGCTGATAGCCGGGACATATTTTATCGCTATGGCGAACTCAATAGATATAAGTGGGCTCTTAGTTATGGGTATACTAACGGCTATTGCCGGCATCATTGAAGTAGTCTCTGCATATAGCAAAGAGTACTTAAAAGAGACCGTAAAAGACGGCAAAAGTGCTGTCAGTACTCTGAAGACTGGTAAAGCAGATAAAGAATAGCACGTGAAAAACCCAGCTCGGGAGCTGGGTTTTATTTTGTTTTGTTCGATGGTTAGTCAGTGATATCCTTCTTCCAGGCGCGGTCGTCAACGACGATTGCAGTGCCTTTAGTCGCGTTTTCGCGCACCCATTGAGAATTCTCCACAGACAATCGGACGCAGCCGTGCGTGACGTACTTGCCAAGGCAACTGTTGTCGTCGAAGATCCACTCTCCATGGCTTTTGTGTGCTAGCACGCTATGGATGTAGTCTCCTTTGCCGATTAGTGTGGCGTTGTACCCGCGCCAACTGTCACCGTCGCCTTTGATGTAGCGATGATTCGTTCCATCAGATTTTTTACAGGCCAGGTCGGTAAAATACCCTTTTTCGGTATTACCGGTCGCGCAAGCCATGACGCGGATGAGCTTCCATTCGCCGTCGATGAGACGGTAAGCCTCGAGCCGGTTGGAGCCGAGGTTCAAATGGAGCGCAAAGCCATTGGTAGACTTGCTGTTGAAGGCTTCCTCCAGGTTCGGCATCCACCGCGGGTAGTGTTTGATACCTGTGGTATCAATGCCGAGTGCTTTCAGAGTCTTCGGGCCGCAGACACCGTCAACTGTCAGCCCGTACATGTACTGGAAAAGTTTGACAGCATTCGCTGTGCCGGGACCGTAGTCCCCATCCACGGAAATCGTGCTCTTGCCATGGGCCTTGAAGTACTTGTTCAGCGCACGCTGGATCTGCTTAACCAGGTCGGTGTCGAAGTCCAGATCGTACTTATCCGAATCGTCCTTCAGAGCGCCATAGGTTTTCTCGCCTTCGGCGTAGCTGGATACCGGGATAGCGGCGAACGCCATCACCATCACCATGATCAGGGCCAGAAGTGAGGTCCACTTGTTGAATTTCTTCATCTCCGAATCCCCCATTCATTTAATGTGCTCTTGCCTAACGACAAGATACACCTTAATTATAGCACAAAAGGCCTTTTTTGTCAATATTTCTAACGGTTATTTTACAGAGGTGAGCGAGGGTCTTAACAGGGGTGACTAGACCGTGCCGTGATTCGGATCGGTTTCCAAGGGGTGGTGATGGTGTTTCGAGAGCTTTGGAAAGATGAATTCAAGGCCGATTTTGAAGATAATTAGAGAGATGGCGATAGAGACGTATGCTTCGATATCGATACCCCAGGCGAAATAAAAGAGGACCGATGCGAACACAGCTACGGAGATAAGCATATCGTTCATAGTCTCAGCGCCAGATGCGAAGAGGACTTTGGAGTTATAGTGTTCGCCACGGCGATAAAGATACTTTGCTAAGGCGAATTTTGCGATGATTGAGCCGATCAAGATGATGATAGTGGCGATAGAATAATCTGGCGCGGAGTCACCTTCGGCAATCTTCTCTATGGCTTCCATCGCTATATGTGCGCCAGTGACGATGATGATAACCGCGATAGTAACAGTAGTAGTGCGTTCGATCTTCTCACGTTTATCCTTCTTCTGCTTAGCGATTTTTTCGCCAATTACCACTACAAAGCCAGAGATGGCGTCAATAAGACTGTGTGCCGCGTCGGAAGTAATGGCGAGCGAGCCGGCCAAAAATCCTACGGCGAGATTAAATACCGCCAGAAGAAAGTTCGTCAAAATAAATAGATATCCGGATTTGACGATAACTTTACTGCGAGATTTTTCCATACTTTTATATTAGCACATTTCAATTAGTTAATAAAAGTGAGCTCTATTGACTATTTATGCATTTTATTTTATATGTTTAAAGTTACATTGTATTAATTTGTCTTATTGCTATTTTATGATATAATATGGACAGAGGGTCCACTCTTGAATCTTACCAAAATAATGGACAAAGGAGGTGTAGTTTTATGTCCGATAAAAATACGCCAAATCCGCCCGAGCAGGAAGTCCCGACCGAAAAGGAAGTCTCTATGACAGTAGCCGAATGTAAACTTTCAACAATCGATCACATCGAAACCGTCCGAGGCAATCTCAGATGGTTTTCTGACAAGCTAACAACTAGGGGTGTAAAGCACGATCATTCCAAGCTTGAGCCGCCGGAGGTTGAACTGTTTGCTAAAGTCAACCACAAGCTTAAGTCGCTCGAATATGGTACTCCTGAATACGACGCCAGTCTAGCCGAGCTAAAGCCAGCGCTTGATAACCACTATGCCAAGAACAGACACCACCCCGAACATTTTGCCGAGGGCATTAACGGTATGACCCTTATCGATATCGTCGAGATGTTCTGTGATTGGCGCGCTTCGACTTCCCGGAATAAGAACGGCAATCTCCTGCTCAGTATCGAAACTAACGCAAAGCGTTTCCAGATTGATTCGCAGTTGAAACAGATTCTTATCAACACTGCAAAGATGATGGACGAATCGGACACTTGAACCTTAACTCCCCGACAGGGGAGTTTTTTAAATAGCGTGTTTTAATCTATGGAGCTAATGTGAAACTTTTACCACTTATTGGTGATGCGTAGGTAGACGATGTGCTACCAAACATTTGGCTGGTAGTGTTATTGATGCTATTTCCATTCGTTCGCGGGATGATGATAGACCATGTAGTGGCCCACTGGCCAGATTCTTGGAACATATCATCCATATCTGTTACTTTGGAAGTATTCCAAGAGGAGAGGTCAAGCTTAAAGTTGGTTGTATCATGACTAACATAGCTGAACATATGGCTCATATTTTCAACATTGGAGGTGTCCCACGAGGAAATATCGCCAATAGCCCAAGTGACAGCAGTTTGACCAGATTCCCTGAACATATACCCCATGTCCGTTACTCTTTCGGTGTTCCAAGAAGAAAGATCGATTTCGAATGATGAAGCAGCCTTACCAGCAAAGCCAAACATATAATTCATATTCGTCACATTAGATGTGTTCCAGTTAGACAATCCATTTATGGTCCAGCTCTTAGAAAATTGGCCCGATTCTCTGAACATGTTACTCATGTCCGTTACGTTGGAAGTATTCCATGATGCAACGTTGAGCGTAAAGCCATTGATTGCGCTCTGGCCAGCATCTTGGAACATGCCGCTCATATTTGTTACGCCAGATGTGTTCCAAGAAGAAAGATCGAGCGACCAAGCATTGATGCTTCGGCCCGCAAAACTAAACATGTTGCTCATATTTACAACGCTAGAAGTATCCCAATTAGACAAACCATTGATAACCCATTGGTTAGTGGCGCTCTGACCGGCCTGTTGGAACATATTGGCCATGTCTGTCACGCTGGACGTATTCCAAGACGAAACATCCAGAATGTAATTGGATGGAGTCGATTGACCGGTATTACGAAACATACCATTCATGTTCGTCACGTTGGAAGTGTCCCAAGAAGAAAGATCAAGTGACCAAGTCGGAGCGGCGCTTTGGCCAGCAAAGCTAAACATGTTATTCATATTCGTTACGCTAGATGTGTCCCAGTTGGATAATCCGTTTATCGTCCAGCTTTGAGTGCTTTGGCCAGATTCTTGGAACATATTGCTCATGTTTGTCACGTTCGATACATCCCATGATGCGAGGTCGAGTTCGAATGGATAAGAAGTGCTTTTTCCGGCATAACAAAACATATGGTTCATGTCCGTTACTAGATGGGCGTCCCAAGTAGATATGCCGGTAGCGGCATAAAGATTGCGCAAATCATTGAATAAATATGACGAATCTGGATTCATGACTGGCGTAGCATTGCCGGAATAGATATACATAATACCTGCACCATTGGTATTGTCGAAGAAAATATAGACTGGATTCTCGGCATCTGGCAGAGAAATAGTGTTAGCGTCGGATGGAACGAAGTCGTTCGGAAGGGTGCCGGAAGCTTGGATGGATTTAATGAGCTCATCGACAGAGTCGTATGATTTAGTTGAGCCTGCAGCCATAGATTTCATCTTGGCGTTGACGTTTCGTCCAGTATCAAGAGTAGCAGGACGACTAACCGGTGCACTATGATCGCTCGGATGCACGAGAGTGAACTTAACTTTCCCTTGATAGGTGCCAGGATATTGATTTGGAGCAATATAGGCATTGTAGGCTACGGATAGATTGGTACCGGTAGCTTGGTCGGTAGTAGAGCTGACGGTTGCGATTTTAGTATTAACGTCTGGTATGATATGAGATCTATCAAAATCATTTTCTATAGTTGCTCTGTAGTTGCCGGCAATATCTGCATTACTGACGGTCATGTTCCAATTAGAATCGCCACTACTACCTAGGCCAGTGTGAATGCTGTACTGGGTATTGTCAATAGTCGTAATTAGATCAGTGTTGCCATGTGTATTATTAGTATAGCCTATGGTATATATTGCAAAACCACCTGGATCATTACAGATGGCTTTGAGGCTAGCAGTACCGATAGGACCAGCCGTACCTGGAACAAATTCTTTAGTAATAGTTTCTTCGGCAGGAGTGAGAGAACAGGCGGTAGGAATATTAACCCTGAGATTAACAGTGGAAGATGTGTCAGCGTAGGTGAGTGGAGCAGTTAAGACGATAAAAGAAAAGACGGCGAAGGAGAACAAAGCTCCGACTCCAATTAAAGCTTTATGGCTATGCATAATGGTAGTATTACCTCTCACTTTTATAAAATGATCTAATTACTTAAGGTTATTATACCAACTGCGACGTTAAAAGCAAGATGCATTTACATTGATTTATTATAGTGTTTATGTTATAATATTATTCACCCTACGTGGGAGTTCTTTCAAAACAGGATACTTTGGTTGAAGAAAGGCTGGTGTTTTTTGTGGGTTTTATTATTATTGGCATTATCTTTTGCGTGATAGCGGTCATCATTGCTCGACGCGACCATGGGGCTTATTCGCCTCGATCAATCCTTGCTTCCATTCTGCTCGTACTCGCAGCGGTTGCCGTGTTTCTGGGACTTCTTCTCCCAACTGGTGGGTTTGGGCCCGCGAAAGAAATCCAAACGATTGAGCTCAAATCCCTAGATGGTAATATTGTTGCCCTTGACGGCGGTCGCGAGGAATATCTCATTTCTGCAGTGGAGGAGGATGATTGTCAGATTCCACGATTAGTCGAGTATTCTCAAGATGCAAAAATTTCCTTCTGGTCGTTTGGGCTAGGATACAGCAAGTGTACCGTAGTGCTCTATATCCCCAAAGGCAGTTTAGCTCCGTGAGAAAAACCAATATTGATATCCTTATAATTATAGGCGCCCCCAGGCAGGGCGCTTTTTAATGTTTTATGTATTAATGCAATGCGTGTTTTACGTTGATAGTGACGTGTCGTAAATACTCCTACGTGAATTTGACAAGAAGCGTAAAATATGACACATTGTATTTTGTTTTTGACATATCCTAAAATAGCCCGTTAGCTTCTTCTGGCCATTTTACATTCAAGTATTCCGGACTTAGGAGCTTCAAGCACTTCCCTAACTTCACCTGTTTCGGTAAACCCGTGTCGATTGTAAAACTTTTTTGCTCGATCATTCTTATCCAATACCCAAAGCTCTTTACAATGATATTTAGATATAGCGTATTCTAACAGCTTTCCGCCGATGCCCTTTCCTTCAAAGAATGGATCTACATATAATTCTTTTATTTCAGAACCGTCAATAGATATTAAGCCTTTGACGAACTTGTCATCATAGACCAAGATATCATCCAACAAATCTGGATTATCAGAGTATGATTTAGCTAACGGATAGACCTGTAAATCAATAAAAGAACCTATGTCATTATTGAAGATGCTTCGATAGTTTTTCCTTTTAGAAAACACTAGTATCTCTGCAATACGCGAAATATCTTCAATTGTTGCTTTTCTAATTTCCATATCTGTTATTATACAATAAAGCATTACCATGCACTATCTCTGAGTATTAGATTTAGTGAAAACCGTAGAGAAAAACCTCAATTAGTGCTTGTTCGCCTAGGCCATATAGCCATTCACTCCTGTATGATATGGCTGAAACGCTCTAACTTATCGTTTCAGATGAGATCTTTGATGTAGCGTATCCAATGTCAATCTCTAACAGTTTTCTCTGTTTTCTTCTGTCTTTTGTGTCATCATATGTCATATGTGTCAATGGGGTCAGTATTCCGATCTGTTGTTTACTAAAAAACCGACAGTATTTATCTGTCGGCCTTTAGTCATAGTTTTAGTTAGTCTGCAAGACAACGGACAGTTAATCCGTAGAAATAGCTGCTAACTTCCGTGCCTGGGTAAACGAAACTACTAGTAAGGTTTTCCTGGTAAGGGCCGGCAGTGCTAACGGTACTAGACCAATAGCGGCCTTGTGAACCATAGAAACTGATAAATGAAACAAAGTAGTACCCAGAATATACCAAGTTATTTGGATAACGCCTTAAAGCGTTAGAAGCCTCTGGACCTTCAGGTGTACCAACGTAGTATGGGTCGGTTCTTGAAGTGTAATTAGCCGGATTCGTACCTACGGTACTATTGGCAAGAATCCACCATTCGCTGTTGGCTTCGTTAGACTTATTGCCGCCCTTGGGTAAGTGCCAACCAGTGGGGCAAAGAGAGGTAGTAGTGGCAGATTGATTGTTGGTAGCGCCGTGGTATGTAGTGTCTGCTACAGCGGCTGGCCAACTGTAATAGTTACCGTAGCTGTATATATTTGTATAAGAGTTAGTACTATTAATAGTAGGAGAAGCGGTGTTACTATTGTTGTAGCGAGGAAAACGAAAGCTTTGGTAGCTGCCAGTAATAACTTTTAGGGTGGTAGAGGCGGTGTTGGTAGTGTAGAGAGAGTTAGGGATAGTGGTGTTAGAGAAGTTGTCAGTTTCTGGCTCAGCTAGCCCCGCAAAGACCCCACCAAAGGCACTATTGTTGCTTTGGGTGTTAGTTGGAGTAATGTTAGCGTCATAGTCTAGTCTTAAGTTTTCTATCATCCACCAGTTGCCATCAGCAAGTTTAGCAATAGCATAGACGTCATTATCGCGAATGTCTTTAAGAGCGATAACAGAACCATTTGGCATAGTGGAGTATGGAGAAATCGTGTCGTTAAAGGTTTGCATAGTAACGCCAGTTTCTGCAGCCTTCCAGTTGGCGAAGAGGACTAAGCCATTGTTGTACATGTCTTCTGTGAAGGTAATAGTTTCCATCGGGCCATATTGCGTGCCAGTACCGTCTTCTTTAGTATTCCAACCAGTAAAGCCATAACCAGCGCGAGAGAAGTTAGAAGCACGAAGTTGAGCCTCAGCATTAGCAGAGAGGGCGGTAGTAGAATTATTTATATCAATCGTAGTCTGGCAAGCCATAGAGCCGCTATCAGCACCATTGCCATAATAACAGATTTGGCCTGAGACTGCGATTGGAGTGTCCGGAGCGGTATGAGTAGAAGGGTGCACTAGCACAAACTTCACCTTACCTTGATAAGTCCCAGCAGGTTGATTAGGAGCAATATAAGCATCAAACTGAGCCGTTAAATTAGAACCGATGGTTTGGTCGGTAGCGGAAGCAAAGGAAGCAATCTTAGTATAGGTAGTTGGGATAATGTGAGCTTGGTCAAAATCATTTTCTATAGTAGCAACATGGTCACCAGTTACATCATCATTATCAATCGTCATATTCCATTGGGAAGTAGAAGGAGAAGCTGTATTGTTTGTAGCTATTTTATAGTTATCACCAAGGTCGGTAGTGAGGTAGTTATTGCCATATTGTTCATCGGTATAGCCTACAGCATAGATAGCAAAGCCATTAGCATCATTGCATAGAGCTTTAATGTTGGAAGTACCAATAGTATCTGCTGTACCAGGATTAATGGTCTTAGTGAGAGTATTGTTAGTAGCAGAAAGGCTACAGGCAGTGGGAACGTTAATTGTAATGTCTACAGTGCCGGAAGTGTCGGCATTGGCCCGTGGAGCAGTGAGGACTGCGCCGGAAAGAAGAGTGAGACCTAAAAGTGAGCCTACTCCAATATATGTTCTATACTGATGCATAGTGTTTATAATGACCTTTTTGTTAGCTGTTACTATATTTTTACAACTCTACTTATGCTTAGTATAGCATATTATGATAAAAAGCAATAGGATACGCCGTGCATACTCTCTCTATTTATTATTCAAATAGCTGTTTTCTTTACTTGCAACTAGGAATCGTGTATAAACGTTTCTAATTGATCCTTTTTGTGTCGAGTGCGTCATACATATCATTTATAGATAATACAGAAAGGCAATAAAAATGATACTATGTCAAGATTACAACACCAGCCATGTAATTTTTGGTTTGCCAACAGATAGAAAATAACAAAAAAGACATTCTGCATTATGCAAAATGTCGATAAAAACCTTGTGTGTTTTTGCGTTAATAGTGATACGTCTTTTCTTGTTTTACACGATTTGGCCGTTATTGCACTAAACCGTGTAAAAATGGTTTCTGGTTTCGATAATGATTCTACACTATTTGAAGCAAGCGACACGTTCTAATAGTTCTTAGCTTCGAGTGCTTTCTTGAGTTCTCCTGTTACCTTCTCTATATCTCCAGATGTCAATGTTGGGATGAGTGCATTGATTTCTTCGATACTAAGATCCCACCATTTCAACTCTTCAAGAATATCAATTAGTTTATCGCTGAACCTCTTCCTGATTAGTCTGGCAGGATTGCCCGCAACGATCGAATAGGGTTCGACATCACTTCCGACAACACTGCTTGCACCAATTATGGCTCCATCACCAATGTGAACGCCAGGTAGTATAGTTGCATTTTGGCCGATCCATACATCGTTACCTATCACTGTGTCGCCTTTTAATGGCAAGTCATCGGGCGAAGGCGGTGTTTGTTCCCATCCTTCAAGTGTGTAGAACGGAAAGGTAGAAACGGCGTTCATCTGATGATTTGCTCCATTCATTACAAACTCGACGCCGGCTGCAATCTGGCAAAACTTACCGATAATTAGCTTGTCTTTATTAAAATCATAGTGATGCGTCACATGACTCTCGAATTCTGAATCTGCTATATAGGTAAAGTCACCAACAATAATGTTTTTGTTGGTTATGGTCGGTTTCACATATATTTCTTTGTCATATCCTGCTATCGGATGGATTGTATTGGGATCTGGTTTCTTGCCGTTTTTCATGCGAACACCTCTTTTCTTATGTCTATTATACTATAAAAACAAGAGAAATCCTGTTCCCAGCTTACCCGACGAATGCAGAAATAACATCGAGCAGCAATATCGAAACGTCATTGATTAAGCTTTCGGCCCTTCTTATAATCTAACCATGAGAAGAAGGATTAGCTTAGAAAGAAAAACGAAGATTTTGCAGCTCTATTATGATGGCACTCCAGTTAAAACCATCTGCGAAAATCACGGAATTGCTCGTAGTACTTTGTATAAATGGACGAGGGATTTTTCTAGAAATAGTATGCGCAGAACAAAACTACAGAACAGTTCTCCAATTAATGTTGCAAAGTTGATTAGCCATACAAATAAAATTGAAGCTCAAATAGAGTTCTTACATCGAACTATCATCAAAAATATACCGCTAAAAGAACGTATGAAGATCATTGATAACGAGTATGGCAAAGAAAGCCTACATGTACAATGCGAAGCTCTCGAGGTGAACAGGTCTTCGTATTTAAACCACAGGCTTCGCAATAAGAATGAGGATGCATGGTTTATAAAACGCGAAGCAGAATATACCGAAATAATCCGTTCCATTTTTGAGAACAGCGGCCACGTTTACGGAGCGAGAAAAATAACAGCCATCATGCATAAAATGGGCAAACCTATCTCTAAAGAGTATGTTCGAAAGATAATGGTCAAAACCGGGATGATCAGCCTAAGAAGCTCCGCTGATAAAACTCACTTTTTAATTTCTAGGCAGTTAAGAGAATCCGCACATTCCAGCCAGACTCTTAAGCCAGAAGCGCCAAATCAAGTACGGGTTAGTGACGTTACTGTGTTTGTAGTACATAATCGTCATTATTACGTATGTGCGTATGTTGATTTGTTCTCAAGAAAGCTGGTTAGCTACGGCGTCGGAACAAACAATAGCGCCCAACTAGTGAAGCGTGTTTTTCTGACTGCATATAGTACGAGAAAACCGACAAAATTGATTATCCATACAGACAACGGTAGCCCCTATGCATCTTACAGTTTCAATAAACTGCTATCTTCATTGAATGTGAAGCACTCTTACTCTAGACCTGGCATTCCACATGATAACGCCGTAGCTGAATCGTTCTTTAATACTCTGAAGCGAGAAGGAATATTCCGGAAAGAATATCCAAGGTCTTTCAGGGAGTTGACTATATATCTTAGTAATTTTATGAAGTGGTACAACTCAGAAAGGCCACATGAACACTTACATTATGCCGCTCCAGATGAGCTTGAAGCTGAATTAATCACATAATAAATGAACATTTGTCTATAATAACAGATGTTTAGTGAAAAAGTCGGGGGTTCGGATTGCAAGTTTTTCGTTTTTCTTCAGCAAGTTTTTCTACTTTTGTCGATAGTAGTCCAACAAAAACACCCCTGTCTTAGTGGACACGGGGGTTCGGATCGTAAATGACAGATCATCTGGTGCTGGAAGTAGGACTCGAACCTACGAAGGCCGAAGCCGAGAGATTTACAGTCTCTTGTCATTGCCACTAGACGATTCCAGCAACATATACAATATATCAAAAAACTATGTTTTTTTCAAGCAATAACTGCAACCAATCCGTTCTGATTGTAATGTTTTGAGAGACAATGCTTTTTACAAGAATCTATACCGTGTTATAATCAGCTTAGCCCATAAGGGAGTTATTTAAGAACAGGATGATTCGGATAAAGGATGGTGGTTAAACATGTCAGACAAGAATAGGGAGCGTACCTGCGATAAACAACGGTACGCCGAGAAGCAACGGAAGAAGAAGGCCAGCCAGCAGCAAAAGCAACTCCGAGCCGTTTCTAGAGAAACCAGAAGCTACATCAGAAGAATGATTGCGCCATATCTTGAAGGTATCGTCAACTACACAGACAGGCCCCTGTTAATCATCTTGAGCCAGACTGAGAAGGCAGAACGGATTCTCTTCAAAGTAGAGGACATCGGTAGAGGCATGACCCACATTTACTTGCCGACCATCGGAGAGAAACTAATCAAAGACTTGCAGATCGACGATATCTTTAGCTTCGAGCGTTCAATTCAGGCTCGAGCACGACTCGAATTCGGTATTAAAGCAGAATCTGTCACGGAAAATGGAGGTCTACTAATTCTTGAAGGATGCAGCATTGTTGAGCCAAAAGATGGATTTATTGTCTTAGAGACAAAGCCGTACGATAGAAAGACTTGGTACTACAACGGCGAGTCGTCGCTACAAAGCCAAGGTCTGTACAGTGGCAAGCAGTTGAATGCATTTTTCGATATCGATGGTAAGATTTCTAAGACGTACGTTCATCGCGAGACGCTTCTTGCAATCTTGATGTATCGAACTGCGACGAAGAAACTGGACCTTGGAGAGTGGCGTAGAGACTACGACAAAGAACACTACGATGCGCTATTTAACGAGACGTTCGACAAACTCTGGGATGAGGTCGGCGTGCCACTTATCAAGCAAAAAGTTAAGGAGTATATACTAAGATCGTTACTCGGCTCACAATATCCAACAGATAACTAATTATCCTGTTCAACTCAGGCGCCCCGACCGGGCGCCTATTTTTATGTCTAAGTTTTGAATGAATGTTGCTGAATTACTAATAAAAAAGCGCCCCAAGACTGGGTCTTGGGGCTTGAGGAATACATGATGGATCAGATTACTGGCTGATGGCGCCATTATCACGCCAATATTCGGCGTCGCTCCTGAGCATGTAGGCGTTATCGCGAATCCATTCCATGGCCAACCGGCCTTCTTTGCCATCCAGCGAACCATCCTGAATCGTGAGCGAATGCAGGTTGACGGAAGCGATCCTGCCATTGTGGTCTTTCACGTGAACGTGAAGGCCGTGCGATCCGTAATAGTCGTCACGGCAGTGGTCAAATGTGGTCTTCAGACCGGTGCGAGGGATGTCATAGTCTCCTCTCATGTGTTTCACCTCTTTCTATAATGTACGCCAATCGAAAACGATGTTTTCGAACAAGGCTTTTTAATTATAGACTATACTTGTGTTTTTGTCAATTTGATTTTATGTGTCTTGAGTTTAGCAGATGACATACTTACTTCATAGTTTTTTCATCTTCTTGCACCACGATATAGATTTACCGAAGCGAAAAGGCTACACTAAGCACGATGTCCCCACATCTGCGAACGAAGCATACCTCGCTTATGTTATATCTACATATTATCATTCGCCAATAAAATAGGCATATTATTTGGTGTTGAAGTATTTCTTGATTTCTAGAATCGTTGTTTTGAAATAAAAGGTAAACAACACGATAATATTAAACAAACCAATCGATCCCGTTACGATGATGGCCCAGTTAATATGAATCACGCCAGTGATGGCTAGAAGACAAAACAGGCAAGAAGCGAGTGATGTCAGCAGCATAACAATGATCTTGTTTTTGTGATGATCGTAGTTAACGAAAAACAGAACTAGTTGGAAGATCAAAAGTGAAAAGATTAGGATATCAATAACAATATACGACCAATCTGTATTGTTGATTTTGTCAATCGTATAAAGGTAGGCCATCACAATCCCAGCTAGGAGAGATACTCTTCTAATCATCACGTTGTCGATAAGTGGCCTGTTCAAAATCGCAAAGTAGAAGATTATTTCTGCAAACAAAACATAAATTGACCACAGTTTCCCACCTGTGGATAGATTAACAATGAGCGACGTGATAAAAGTGATTGCAAAGATAATTACTATGATTTCTTTAATTAACAAAAACTTGTTAATTTTTTTCTTGATTTCTGGATAACTATTTTTTATTTTCATAATCTTCACTCCCATGAACGCCGATAACCAAATCATGCTCTTTTAATAAATTATAAAGATGATTCTCGACCGACTTATTGGTGGTAGATTTCGATATAGATAATTCAACAATATCATTAACGGTCAGCACGGAAAACAGTATTCGGTTCGTTCTACTGCTGCCGAGCACAAAGTCTGCCTTGAGAATTCTTTTCTGCATTTCTTTAGGAATTTCTATCTTTCCTAAGTTAGATAGCACGGTCGTGCTAGATTTGTCGCCATAGTGACTGTAAATAAAGTTTGCTATAGGATGTTTAATACATAAAGGAATAAATCTAATCGCCTTGATCAAATGTACGGCGTCGTACGCCACCTTATCGGTTTCTTCTTTAGTAATTTTTTCTCTGCTCTGGCTTTTAACCAACTTCAATGTTTCTTCCAGACTAGTTATATCGTTCTTATCGATACAAATGGTGCTATAGAGAGAATAATTTCTCAGTGTTTTTGTTGGGTAATATTTTCTTACATTGATGGGAACTTGTATTTGAATCCGGCCTTTTTTGCTTACGGAGTACGATATGACTTGAAACAGAAAAGCTAGAAATAATTCGTTAATAGTAACGTCGTATTTTTTGGACAAACTATGAACTTTGGCAAAATCCAAATCGAAATGTAGTACTTGGCAAGGTTTGATAGCCGATGGTCTTCCGTCTATTACGAGCGCTTTCTTCTCGACTAAGTTCCCGCCCTTTGCCTTTTTGTAGTTATTTAAGAACGCATCTTCTAGTTCTTCCTTGTCAACTTTTCCTCTAATATCGACTGCGTAACCGCCAAAGGAAACTTTATCGCCCATTAATCTCAAATATTCATTGACAAGCGTAGTTAGAAAAACCATCCCACCATAAGCATCGGATAAAACATGAAAGATTTCGCAACTAATTCGATTTTTGTAGAAAACAACTCTGAATGCCTGCGTATTAAACTTGTCGATATTAATCTTGGAACATGGTATAGTATCTTCTTCCCTAACGCTATAATGTTTAGAAATACTGTCTAGATAGTTCCAAAAGAATCCTTTGTGGATACTCGTTCTAAACAGTGGGAACCTAATCATTGTAAAAGTTAATGCTAGCTGCAGTACCTCCTTAACGACCGGCTCGTCCAGATAATAAGACAACCGATACATACTCATCCAGTCTCCGCGCATGGCAACCGGGTAGATCTTGGAGGAGTTATCTAGTGGATACCAATCATTGCTCTTGGAATACGCCTTTTCGATATTGGTTAAGTCTAAAAGTTTTAGAATGCTAACGATGCTCTTCTTTTGACTGCGATATAGGATGTAATCTTCGAAATCTTTGATGATTTTTTCTTTATCTCTTTTTTTGAGTTTTATTCTGGCGTCTAGCTCGCCAAAAAACGCCTTTAGCTTTTCCTTATCCTTGCTGCGGAATTGAGCAAAAAAGTCGTTTTTCTTGAGCGCCTCTGTCATTGTATATGTATTATACCATGCGAGATTATCTTGCTTCCGGCTACGCGAGCAAAGTGTTATAATAAAATCAACAAAAGGAGGTTTATGGAGAAAGATGCTTTCTTCCACGACGCTGTTTCTAGTCCAGAGATGGCTGACAAAGGTTTAGATTATGGCCGAGAAAGAAAAGAAAGAGCTGGTGCTAGTACGCTGAGGGTTTATAGCGCTGAAAAGGAACCTGTTGGGGCCACTAAAGGAGAACGTTCCGGTGACGAACCTGTTGAAACAAGATTCCATGTGGACGAGACGGATTTTCCGTTATTTGCTCAACAAGTCGAGCTAGAATCGCGCGGTGGCAGGCTAGAATATGTACCTATGGGTATCGATGAAACTATGGGCATGATGGTGGGTTCGACCGCGAAGACCATCGAGGCTTTAGTTGGCGAGTCGCCAGAAGGCATACCCAAGGCCGACCACGTAATTTACCTTGATAAATCTGCACGTCCAGTGAGCTGGCTAGTTGGCGAGTTTTGGGACGACTTTACTAGCCAAGAACAACCAAAGAAAACACATCTCGCCATCGATCGTCGCTCGTGGCTAAGACCTCCGTATACAACTAGTGAACTAGAAGGTCGTGAAATGATCAGGAATCCTGATGGCTCTTTGCGGGAAGCAAACGCACACGATTTTAATATCGGCGCGGTGCCAAAGGAAGTTCTAGCTGGGATTCATGGGCTTTACGTTGAAGGTGGGATTCCAGAAGATGCAACGCCGGAAGAAGTGATGGCGATGCCGACAATACTCGATGGCCAGAATGTCACGATTATAGACGAGGTATCGCGCTCAGGAGCCACTCTTGGAATTGCCAAAGAGTTACTTCATGCGGCTATCCCCAAAACTGCTTCCATAAACGGACATGTATTCTGGAACGGTGGCGTCGTAGGCAATGGACAGATGAAAAGTGCTCCGGCTTGGTATGATCCAAGGCGATCGGTTGGTCGAGGCGTAAAAGACATCAACGAACTGTACTACCAAAATCTTTACAACCGCGAAAAGACCGATGTGAACCGGGCATTAATGAAAGGCGCGTTCGTACTCGGTGAGCCTCTACTTGATCCGGAAAATGAGCCAGAGCAAAGATCGCTTAGATTGATGCGAGAAATCGAGCGGATGCGCGAAGAATACGATGCTGGCCATATCCTACCAGAGATACCGTTAGGCGATGGCGAAGTTGCAGAACGAACGATATCTACGCTAGAAGATTTTGGAGTTCAGTTTGTCCCACAAGGCGGACCGAATGATAGGCCGAATCCAAGAAGCTATATTGCCCTATCTGCCAAAAGAAAAGGAAGAAGATAAAAAATGCCCCGTACTAGTTGACGGGGCTAAAGATGTCATGGGTAGTCAGTTCCGCAGCGTAGCGGACGTTCTTGGTGCGCGCGGCGCACTGTTCTACGGGAAGACTCTTGGGAGTCACGGACGCTTTGACGGCTACCAGGTTGCCGTCGACGTAATCAAAGATCAGGTCGGTCGGGTAGCTGTCGTTGGTGGTGATGGGACCCCAGATCCACTTGGTGGTGGTGATGGGAGACTCGGTAGCACCGGTGATGGTGAATTCGAGGGTTTCGAGCTCGCCGGTCTCGAGGTTCTTGAGGGTGATCGTCTGGAGACGATCAATGCTGTCTTTGAGCATTTCAAACGAAGGGCTCCGGTCGGTCAGTTCATAGTAGAGAAGATTCATATCCTCAGGAAAGTGACGACGAATAACCGCATTTGCCATAGCGAAACCTCTTTTCCATCAAAATCTATATGCCGTAGAAAAAGACACCTCTAAAAGAGCACATCCGCACAAAGCAGAGCTTTTGTAGTATAGCACAAACTGTGTTAATTGTCAAGGATAATCGTCTTATCTTAAAATATCGCGATTTTTTGCATTAGTTTTTACTGCAGAATCTATTGACAAAACGCTTGCGTTAAGTTATAAAGGAATTATAAAAGGTCATAAAAATAAACAAGAAAAAACCAACATGGTACCAAAAAACAAAAAATCAAAAATAGTTGTTAGTGCTTTTGCCCTGTCGGCACTATCAGCTTTTGCGTTTGCGAGTGGCGCAAACGCGGCGGGCGTTGAAGACTTTCCGGATGAGGTGTTTCGCGACTGTGTCTATTATTCATATTTTCATTCAGACGTTCTGGCATATTCCGGGCAAGACAACGACTTTCTTAATGTCAACGCCGTTAGGGAGACTACTGACGATGACGAAGATGCAGAGGAATGGCTCACTCCAGAACAGCTTGCCGAGATTGAATATCTGTATTGTTCGAACGAGAGAATTCGCATTCCTGGTGACATAGAAAATGGTCCTCAGCCGGCAATGAGAGGCGAAATCAATAATGATTACATAATCCACGATATTACAGGTATAGGGCTCTTGCCGAATCTAAAAGGTGCCTACTTAGTTGGAAATGCAGTAGCCGTAGCAGACTTGTCGGACAATACAAATCTAGAAGAAATTGATTTATCTAGTAACAATATCGAATCCATCATCTTGCCGCGTAGCGACACATTACGCATGCTTGTCTTAGACAATAATAAGATCCGCGAGATCGATCTTTCTGTTGTGCCCCAATTGACCGTACTCCATATGTCTAATAATCTCTTGAGATCAATCGATCTTTCCAATAATTCTCTTCTTCAATTTTTACTTCTTGATGATAATAATCTAGAAAGTCTCGATTTGTCTCACAACCCATATCTGTATGCAGTCTCTCTTTTAAACAATGCCTTTCTCCCATATGCTGATTTCTCCAATAACCCACTCCTAGTATTCTTCCGAACTATTGAAGTTCCGTTCTATCTAGGTAATAAAGCCTTCGAGGATGAGGACGGTAAGGTGAAAGTACGTCTAGATAATATCGAATTCACCGGCGAAGCTTCGCAACCATCTGACGACGATCCGATAATTCATGGAACTCCTGGTTTCGGTGGTGGCGATATCATAACTGGTTTGCCAGATGTTGATGAGCCAGTTTCTCCAGAAATGACATTCATTGATGTTCTAGAAACCGACGAATATCATGTAGAAGTCGATGATAATGGGGTCAGAACTGTTGTCTTTGATGACTTTAATGAAGAGACCTCCAATATCGTTAACTTAGCGGGCGATGATGGAACATACAGGCTCGTAATCAATTTTGCTGCGGTAAGAGAAGAAGGTGGTGAAGAGACTCCAGAAGATGTTCCCGCAGTGCCAGATACCGGTATATTTACAGATGAAGAAACTGGTCGTGAGCTCGGTGCTGTCGCCTTAGCACTTGCTATTGCGTCTTCAGTAAGCTTCGTAGTAGTTTCAATTATCAATAGAATCCGCAAACGCAACAGCGTGAGGAAGTTCTAGCCGACCGAATAAAAGCCCCCGTATGGGGGCTTTTTGATGGTGGATGTTATTCCTCTGGAGTTTCTTCAGCGTCTTGGCTGGCTGATTCTTCTTCGCTTCCCTCTCCAGCGTCTTCGGGTTCTTCTTCAACTGGGTCGGCGACGGTTTCTGTAATTTTAGCCTTGGCGTTATCGATGGTGGCTTGATCTGGAATCATAACGTAGAGCAAGCGTGAACCCATAGAGTAGGTTGGCTGGCTAGAGCCAGTACCGTCAAGCTGGATGCTCTCGATAGACCATTTCTTGAGCGTAGCGAGTTCAAACCTGGCGAACTTAGTGATTTCGTCATAACTTAGAGAGGTCTCGAATGTGCCTTTGGTGGCGTCGAGAATCTGTGGCCAACGCGTAGCGTAGTGGAGATCCGTGATTTTCTTGATAATTTCTGTCAAGACTTGCTGCTGATTCTGGCCACGGTGGCGGTCGCCAGTAGCGTAGGAATAGCGTTCACGCGAATAACGCAGAGCGCAGCCGCCGCTCAAGTGGTTCGGACCTTCCACGATGTTGCACATAGTGCCATCTTCGCTTCGGATGCTCAACGCCTGGTCAGATACAATGTCAATGCCGCCGATGGCGTCGACGAGTTTTTGGACGGCCTGGAAGCCAACCTTTACAGTGTAGTTGATGTTAATACCGAGCAAATCTTCGATGGTGGTCTTACTCATTTCTATGCCATAGATGCCGGCGTGAGTGAGCTTGTCTGGAGTGCCGACGGTACCGTGAAGCTGGACGTAGTAGTCGCGCGGGATGGAGATAAGAAGGATCTTGTTGGTCTTAGGATTGATTACAGAGACAATGTTGACGTCGCTTCTAGCGGTCTGACTGATTTCTCCGCGAGAATCTGAACCGGAAATATAGATGATGAATGGCTCGGTAATGACGTCGACAGGATTGCGGACGTCTTCGACATCAGCACGAACCTCGAACTCATAGATAACCCGTGATTCTTCAATGAAGTTGACGCTAGTATCTTCGCTTTCCTCTTCGAGATAGGTAAGATAGCTATCGTTCAAAACAATACCAGCAACGTAATGGTCATAAAGGGCGTTAATGAGACTACCTAGGTCGTCATAGTCGGATTCTTTGTAATCGACGGCAGTCTTGAGCGCGGATTTGGTGTTGATGATATTTGGATTAGATGTAAGAAAGCCGATATGTTGACGAGATAGGACTTTTATGTCGTCATAGGCGCTATTCTTGAGGGTGAGGACTTTATAGGTCTGGGTTTCGTACTGCGGGCCGGTGGCGGCTTCGATGAAACCAGCTGCTGTTCCGGCATATCTAGAGCCAAGCAACGTACCGAAAATGACTAGCATAGAAATTACAGAGGCGACGACTTTTGAAGTCATTGTCTTCCGGATGAGG
The DNA here is from genome assembly GCA_017513905.1 of Candidatus Saccharimonadota bacterium. Classification (GTDB taxonomy): domain Bacteria; phylum Patescibacteriota; class Saccharimonadia; order Saccharimonadales; family Saccharimonadaceae; genus Nanosyncoccus. Next base: position 72,258 of record JAFWMR010000006.1, on the reverse strand, counting down.
AAAGAATTAAGTGCGAACAGCACCACAAGAATACCCGTAACAGCTAATAGCTGCCACATCTGCAGGATATTGAGTCGCATCAGTGCAAGCACGAAGAATACGCTCGCCCCTAGTTGCGCCAACAGCAGTGCGATTAACAATAAATTCGTTGAGCCATCGGACTCTTTCTTTACCTCTCTTCCCATATTTGTATATTATAGCATATAAAAATGAGCATAGTGAAGAGTATATGGGTAGTGCTTGACAAAACATAAGAATTTTGATATAATATGCATGAGTCGCCCGTGGAGGTGGCTAGATAATTAATAAGGAGGGATGATTCTGTATGCGATGTCGATGACGCATTCAACCTTATAGGTTGATAACGTAACTGCTGCGAGTTTGCTTTCGGAACCATTGTATGAGAGGTGTAACGATGACAAAATATTTGGCAGATGAGTGCGTCTGGAACCCTAATCACCTCGAGCGTCTGATTGAGGCTGCTCGCCTAAAATCATATGACGAAGACAAGCATCTTGATCATACTGTGCTCGGTATTTCTAGTGAGGAATACAACAAGTGTTGTGGATATAAAAGCGGATCACCTTCTATTGAGACCGTGGTTCGCATTGCTGACTACTTTGCCGTTCCACTCGACTATCTGCTTGGACGCTGCACGGAAGAAGAGGCTAAAAGTCTCCTGGAGAATTACGCTGAGGCCGTGAAGACTGTTCGTGTTATGCCCGTTCGGGACTTTGATGAACCTTGGCCATATAACTTGCTCACCGATGCTTACTTTACGCCGTTTGATCGTCCTTTGACCGATGATCAGCTGAATGGGCTCGAACGTGTTTTGTCTGAACTCACCGATCGTGAAAGAGACATCATCTATTCTCGTTATCGGAATAGCGAGAAGCCAGAAACCTATCGTTCGATAGGAAAACGGTGGGGCGTGACGACCGAACGAATTCGAGCAATACATTGTAAGACTTTAAGAAAGCTTCGCGCGCCGTTCAGAAAAAACATTATCATGCTTGGCATTGATGAGTTCCAAAAAAAAGAAGAGTTTAAGCAGAAGGAGGCGGAATTTTCTGCTGCATTGACATCATTCCAACGACAGGTGAGTCAGATTCGGTTGATGAATGCTGACCTTACCGTTTTGCGTGGAATGTTCAGCGAGGACAAAGAGTTCTACAAAAAATGTCTCATCAGGCGTTTTCAAAATGGCGACGAGGAGATGCTTGGGCAGACCGTCATCGAAGACCTCGATTTCTCGGTCAAAACATACAATTGTCTAAAACGCGCTCGTCTCAATACTGTTGCTGATCTTATGCGAATGACGACGGATGACTTCTACAGAGTTCGTAACCTTGGGCGTAAACGTTTCGAAGAGATCGTCGAAAAAATCCGGCAATTCACCGGACTCGAAACATTCCCTCTCGATTCGAAAGAATAAAAGATTAAAATCTAAGCCGCCTTTCGGGGCGGCTTTTTCATGCTAATAATCTGAAAGCTGATGTGATTTGCCGAATTGATAATTTCGATTCCTAGGTTAAGCACAGTGGTTTAGTTTGACAAAACATAAGAAATTTGTCATAATATAACTGAGTTGCCTATGGAGGTAGCTAGAAGATTAATAGGGAGGGATATTCTTGTACGTAGTAAATGATCTGCATGGTGCCCCCGCTCTGATTGACAAATTCTAACAGTCAGCGTAGTGACCAATAAAAAAACTCCCCCAGAAAGGGGAGCTTTTTCGTTATCGTAATATGCGATTTATTGACGCTACTGTTTATTTTTGATAAAATCATAAGCAGATAAAGTGAGGTTGTATGGTTTTTAGGCTAAATAGTTTGCAACGTATTAAGGCTATTGTCGGGCGCAATGGTGGGCTTGTTGGTAGGATAGCGTTATTCGTATCTGCGTTGTTTGTTCTTGGTTTGCCTGTATTATGTAGCGAGTATCTATTTGCTACGGACTCTTATGAAACTTTTGCCTTTGAAGAACCCGTTTTCTTCGACCCAGTAAATTCATCGGCTACTTGCAATGAAACTAATTATTGGACGCCACAGAGTCCAGGGACTACTTGCTATAGATGGTATTTGATTCGCAAGGATACCAGTGATAGCTCTAGCTTAAGACTCCTACTAGATCATGATGTGGCCACTACCGATTTTGTAAGTTCTACCGGTGCTCTAGATGGTTTGTCATCATCTTGGAGCAATTATTCTGGTAACATACTATTACCTTCTGAGGATGAAATCACGGCAGCAATGGCGCTACAGACAAGGCCATCACTCCCCACCGACGACGTAACATCCAGCCCATACGGAGGCAAGGACTCCGCTATGCGCTACCTCAAATTCGAAGCAAATAATCACTATTATTTGAATGGAACATTGGCCAAGAACAAAGGATTCTGGATCAGTGGTGACACCGGAAATGATGAGTATGCGTACGTAGCGACGGCATATGGTAGAAATGCATTGCTCAAAAAGACGGAGATTATTGGCGTCCGCCCAGTTATAGAGGTAGAAAAGACGCGAGCAGCTAAGTCCTCTGCCAAAGTCGATCTTTCCCCATTCCTCGTCAATCCCACCATCGTTGCACTAAACTGCAAGGCAAGCGGCACTAATTCTTACATGCAGGGCGTGACATCTACGGACAAAGCCTTGGTTTTTAACGTATCGACGAATAACGATCGCGAAGCAGGATGTATTTATGCGAATTCTTACACGGGTGAGACATTCGCAGATGACACTGGACAAGCAATCGGGCATGGGAATGGCCTGACATGGATCCCAAGTAAGAATGAGATCGTCGTAGTTGGTGGCAGCGCGAACACTGCTAGTAGGGGCAAAATGCATTATCTAGACGACGAGACGTATCGACTCAAGAACACCGTGGATATCGCAAGTGTAGCTGGCGACCAAGTCTTTCCTGGCAATCATATTGAAGCAGTCGCATATGACAAGTACGACAACTTGATTATCGGTAAGACTTTTGCTAGAGCGTTCTTTGTAGATAGCAATTACAATCTTCTCCAGTCTATCGATATCATAGATAATGAAGTATCGGAGCAAGATTTTACATACTATCACGGCTATCTGTACTTTTCTTCTTGGACACATTCAGTGAACTGTACCAATACCTATCCGGCTTATATCTGCGATACGCCCGGTTCAACAATCTATGTTTACGACGCTAGGTTGAATCGTGATGGGACAGCAACCGAGAACTTCGGGCGCTTGGTCAAGAGAATGTCTGCGCCAGTTGCACTGGAGGGGTCACAGAAAGAAATACAGGATATAGTGTTCCATGAATCAGAGTCAGGAGACGAAGCCTATATCGCATTTACAGCTGGCGGTAACGCTTTGTTCTACAAAGTCGCAGCTGAGCAAATAGCTACTTTTGCCCCAAATGTTTCAGTTTCTTATAATGATAAGTCCACTGGAATTGAAGTTATTCTGAATTCTTCCGATCAGATCCAAGTCAGTGGTTCTAGCGATTATGCAGAGTCCAATAATAAGCATACATTAACCGCGCTGTTCACAGGACGAAGTATCAACGAGGGCGTGAAGGTATGTGACTATTATGACAACTGTACGACTGTTGATTTGATACACGATAACCCCAATTATTACAATGGCGAATTCTCCTGGCTGAATGGACAGGATTATAGCGCTGGCCATGATGCGCTAGCTCTAGTGGTTGGTACTTCTCAGACAGGTATTTCTTCTGTGAAGGTCGACGGACAAACCTTGACGGAAGGCACTGATTATTCTATAGCTGAATCAAACAACGGGGTAACTATTACCTTCACTACTAATTACTTGAACACTTTGTCTGTTGGGAATCACTCTGTCAATGTCTTTGCATCAGACGGTACTTTGATCGTTGATACTTCTCTTACCGTCACAATTAACGCGAGAACATTACATCTTGTGACTGGAACGACAGACAACATAGCAGATTTTACGTGTACTCCAGCAAATCTACAAAGCGATTGCACTGTGACTATACCGAATACGATACCAAGGAGGACGAATTATGAGTTCATGGGCTGGGCCGATGAAGCTACGTCGTCCGTGGTTCAATATCATCCTGGCGATCAGATAACTTTGACGGCTTCGGAGAAGACTATCTTCGCTGTGTGGCAATGGTCACTGTCTTTTACCTTAACATATGACGCCAACGGCGGGTCTTTCCCGACAGATTCGGAAACGACTCAGACTTGTACGGCTGATGGGCTGTCTTGTACAGTTGTGGTTTCTGATCTTGCGCCAGTGATGACAAATGCAACCTTTGTTGGTTGGGCAGACAACGAAGACGACGAATCTGCTGAATACCATAGTGGCGACCAGATTGTTTTGTCGGCTGACAAGACTATCTATGCAGTTTACGAGAGTTCAGGTGGTGATGACCCAGTTGACCCAGGCGACGATCCTGTAGATCCAGGTGATGACCCTGTCGATCCCGGAGACGACCCCGTGGATCCAGGCGACGATCCGGTAGATCCAGGAGATGACCCGGTTGACCCTGGTGATGACCCAGTCGATCCGGGAGATGATCCAGTAGATCCAGGAGATGACCCTGTGGGACCTGATACTCCGACTAGTGATGATCCTGTTTCGCCTGGAGTGCCAGATACGGGTCTGTTTACGGGAGAACATGAAACTGCCGCTTGTATCGTAACGGGGGTATCTGCCCTTAGTCTGATTGCGGCTGCGTTCTACTGCCTATGTCTCAGAAGGCATGGCAAGAAGCTGGCAGGAACGATAATCTTCGTGCAAGACAAGACGTTTTAACGGTCAAGTGGTGGCCAATAAAAAGCTCCCCGGAAAGGGGAGCCTTTTGTACTAGATTTATTGTCCTGGATCTATGCCAGTTCCCGCCTCATCTGCGCACCTATCGCAAACAGAAGATGCATAGTCTGTAGGATACCGAGCCTCAGAAGTGCTAGCGTGAAGAATACGCTTACTCCGAGCTGCGCTAAGAATACTATTATGAAAAATATATTAGTAGAGCCCTTAAGGCCCTTTTGGTGTTTTTCCTCGCCTTTTGACATATATTTCACGAAGAAAAGCAAATACGAAATTACCCCCGATAGGCCAAATGCGTTACAGGGGTGATACCTTGACAAAGCATGAGAAATTTGGTATAATATGGTTGAGTTGCCTATGGAGGTAGCTAGAAGATTAATAGGGAGGGATATTCTTGTACGTAGTAAATGATCTGCATGGTGCCCCCGCTCTGATTGACAAAACAGTCCGAGCAATCAAAGAACTCAAGTTCGATGACGTTCTTATCATCAACGGTGATGGTGCCGGATCGCGTGGCCCTATCATGAATAGGATCGTTAAGATCTATTACGAAGTCCGCCGCGGCGAGACCGAAATGAAGGTTTTGCTGGACAGCATCGCCGAAGTTATCGGCGAAACCCCGATAATCCCCCAGGAATGGGTCTACGAAACAGTGCATGCTGGTATTTTCCGCAAACTGCTGGCCGAACGTTATGCTGCCTTCGCAAAATGCGCAAAGAACGAGCTGCAGAAAGTTATTGAGCAGACTTTGATACCATTATCGCAGGCTGCCATTGACGCCGGTGTCAAGATCATCTACCTGCCCGGAAACGGCGAAATCGTTACCGACGACTTTACCACGGAAGATATCAAGGTCGAGCACACGGTTCATCCTACGAATCGCTTCTATCAGAAGATCGCACGAGAAGGCTTCTTCTCACGTTTTGACGTGACCTATGTGCCTTATATCAAGCGTATGACTGGTGGAACCGTGCTGATCGGTACGAATATGCTCGACCTAGACGAATCGTCGGTCTATTACCATTTGGAGTCGCACGGTTTGCTGGATACGACAGTTTCCAAGGTGATTGTTCACTATCCGCCGGCCGTCGCCCCGATCGGTGGCGCTTTCAGCTTTTGGTCTCCCAACAAGACCGATATCCAGAGAGCTGATGCGCTGGAAAGGATTCTCAATCGCCTTACCCTGGACGAGAATGCTGTGATCTACTTCGGACACATCCATCTCGGCGCGAACGATTCGCGTATGAACCCTTACCCCGAAACTATGGGGTTCCGCGTCAAAGGCCGCAGATGCGTCTGGGTCAAGCCCGGCACTGTCATCAGAATAGCCTAATCCCCCACAAAAAATGCCCCCGCGAGGGGGCTTTTTCTTGTTCATTAGTCTCTAGCGAAGAGATCACGGGTGTAGACCTTACTAGCGATGTCACGTAGCTCGTTTTCTAGGCGATTGGCGAGGATAATATCGCTACGTTCGCAGAACTTGTCAAAATCGTTCTCGACTTCAAAGCCGTTGAACTTCTTGTCTGAAAGCGTTGGCTCATAAATAATAACTTCAACGCCTTCGCCGCGAAGAAACTTAATGACATCCTGGATGGCGGAGGAACGGAAGTTGTCGGAGCCGGATTTCATAGTAAGGCGATAGACGCCAACAGTCTTTGGATTGGTCTTGAGGACGTCGCGAGCGATGAACTCTTTGCGAGTGCGGTTGGCGCTGACGATAGCTCTGATGAGGTCTTGCGGAACATTGTGATAGTTAGCAAGGAGTTGTTTGGTATCTTTTGGCAAGCAATAGCCACCATAGCCAAAGGATGGGTTGTTGTAATGAGTACCGATGCGAGGATCTAGACAAACGCCGTCGATGATAGCCTTGGTATTGAGGCCTTTAACCTGGGCGTAAGTGTCTAGCTCGTTAAAGAAGGACACGCGGAGCGCAAGATAGGTATTAGCAAAAAGCTTCACGGCCTCGGCTTCGGTTGGTTGCGTGAAAATTACCGGAACGTCTTCTTTGAGAGCAGATTCTTGGAGAAGTTTAGCGAACTTCTGAGCGGCTTTAGTCTCGTCACCGACGATAATACGGGATGGATAAAGGTTGTCGTAGAGAGCCTTACCTTCGCGGAGGAATTCTGGGGAGAAGAAGATATTCTCGATGCCATATTTCTTGCGTATTTTCTCGACATAGCCGACCGGAATGGTGGACTTAATTACCATAGTGACTTTGTCGTCTTTCATCTTGAGGGTTTTCTCAATGACATCTTCGACGGCAGACGTATCAAAGGTATTAGTGACGTCGTTGTAGTTGGTCGGAGTAGCAATGATGACGAACTCAGCGTCTTTGAGGGCGTCTTTGTAGTCTGTAGTGGCGCGAAGCTTGAGCTTGCGTTCGCCTTTCTTGGCTTCATCAAAATATTTCTCGATATATTCGTCTTGGATTGGAGAATCAAGATCAGTGATTCTTTCTGCGCGGTACTCGTCGATCTCGAGAACTACGACTTCATTTTTCTGAGCGAGTAATGTGGCTAGAGAAAGACCAACATAACCACCGCCAGCTACTGCTATTTTCATATTTTAGTTTAGTCCTAATTAGATGGGTTAGTTTTGTATTATTTTACCCTAATATGACGTTGGGTGCAAGGATGAGGGGTTTGCGGACGAGAGATGTGGACCAAAAAGCTACGAAAATCGGACACGCAAGAGGAATGTGAGATAGTGTATGGCTAAGACTTTTTTTGTTTTTTTGGCTGAATTTGTCCCGCTTCAGCTATCGCTAACTGTGTTTCTATAAAATAAAGGATTGCGTTGATAAATCTTTTCATCGTCTCTACGGTGTCCATATCGTCGTACGTTCTTAAGAAATGCGTTTCATCATTGCCAAGCCATGCAGTCTTCTCTGCTAGAGTTTTAATGTTCGGATCGTCGATGTAGTCTTTTATACATTTGCCGAGATAGCTTTTCTTAATAGTCTCTTTCTCGGACGGATTATTCTCGATTAGATAATCTTTTATCAGAAATTCGAGTGCTTTGCGATAGCCTATACCACAGATTTCTCTTAGTCCTTTTCCCTCTGCGATTAAAGCTTCATTGTATATTTCGCAGAATTTTGGAGAAATTTTTTGCAAATTGGTGTCGAACTCTTTTCGTTTTTCCTCGGCGGGGCCGCATTCTTTCATGAAAATATAGTGGCGCATTTTATCGATCAAGAATGTCGCCATGAACAGATCCTCACATACCGGACATTTGAATATTGCCGTGCAAAGATTCTGATGATTGGCATTTTCATATACATGTGCATATAGGTAATTTGGCTGTATTCCTATATGGCACCTCGGGCACTCTTTGGGCAAGGAAATATAAACCGATGATCCTGAGTCCGTTTTGATGTATCGTTCAGACATTTTTCCTCCTTATTTGTTTTCAGTATAGCACAAGCCAATTGACTTTTCAAGAATATATGTTATACTTATGCTTATTTTAAGCATAAGAGGAATGAAGATTGGCGAGGACAACGGTAGGTGGCGTAAAAAGAAGGTGGAGGAAGAAGTAGAAGAGGAGTTGAAGTTTCGAGAGCGATGTTGCTAGAGAAAGATCAATATAGAACCACCGCCGGCTAGAGATACAAGTTTTTTTCTAGTCGCCCTGTTCGAAGTGCTTCTTGACCGCTTTGTACGATTCCAGAGTGCCGATGTCGTAGCGATTCCCTGGCATTTCGTGGACGTGAACGGGAGATTTGTGGCAAAGCCAAGCTAAGAATGAACCAGGAGCGTCGTATTCGCACCCGTCGGCAAGCGCATCGTTAATCTTAGCAATATCCTCAGCAACATAATAGTAGAACGGTGGGCAGACGTAGTTGCTTTTTGGGTTCTTGGGTTTCTCTTCCATACCCACAACGATATCGTCTTTGATTTCAAGTATGCCGGTCTTAGTGAGTTTTTCAGTGTTCGATTCTTTGTAATACATTGCACAAGATGTTTGTTTTTCACGTGAAAAGTCTAGGAATTTGCAAAGACTAAAGTCGAGTAGGTTATCACCGGCCATAACAAAACAATCGTCGTCAACATTAAGCTCACGTATGGCAAACTGGATATCCTTAACGGCTCCAAGGCGTGTTTCGTTAGTCTCAGTTCCGTCATCGAGCACGGTAATTCTCTGCGGGAGTGTTTTTGCCCAATCGTTGAAGTTTTTAGCGAATTTATGGTTAGAGACGATGATATATTCGTCGACGAAACCGTCTCCGTCGATGTCGCCGACAAGGTGATTAAGAATGGGCTTACCTGCTACTTCTAGAAGTGGCTTCGGGAAGTTTTCGGTGAGAGGATAGAGTCTAGTAGCGTAGCCAGCGGCGAGGATAATGCATTTCATATACTAACAATAGAATTCTTTGTACCACTCGGCGAACTTGCGAAGGCCGTCGCGGAGTGAAGTGTGAGGCTTGAAGCCAAAATCTTTTTCTAGTTCGCTAGTATCTGCGAAGGTGACTGGAACATCACCTGGTTGCATCGGAACGAGCTCTTTGTGTGCTTCGAAGTCGTAATCTTCCGGAAGGACTTTTGCACGAATGAGCTCTTCTTGGAGAATCTGTACGAAATCTAGCAGATTTTCTGGACTGGAATTTCCAATATTGTAAACCTTGTATGGCGGAAGTGGGAGGCCATCTTCCCCGTCCTTCTTTTCTGGAGCTTTGGCCATGACACGAATAACGCCTTCGACTATATCATCGATATAAGTAAAATCACGTTTACAGTTACCATAGTTGAAGATTTTGATAGTTTCGCCTTTAATAAGTTTGTCGGTGAAGCCAAAGTAGGCCATGTCTGGACGACCAGCAGGGCCGTAAACGGTGAAGAAGCGGAGGCCAGTGGATGGGATGTTGTAGAGCTTGGAGTAAGCATGCGCGAGAAGCTCGTTGCTCTTCTTGGTTGCGGCGTAGAGGCTGACTGGGTTGTCGACCTTATCATCTGTAGAGAATGGAACTTTCTTGTTCCCGCCGTAGACGGAAGAAGAAGATGCGTAGACGAGGTGCTCGACCGGGTAGTGCCGACACGCTTCAAGGATATTGTAAAAACCGATGAGGTTGGCTTCTATATAGGCATCAGGATGATCGATGCTATAGCGGACTCCTGCTTGAGCAGCGAGGTTGACGACGATATCGGGCTTATTGTCGGCAAAGACTTTATTGACTAATTCCTTGTCGGCGAGGTTGCCTTTGATGAAAGTGAAGTTTTTATACTTCTCAAGTTCTTTAAGACGATAGTCTTTAAGACGCGTGTCGTAGTAATCGTTGACACTATCGAAGCCAATGACTTTGGCCTTAGGGTTTTCTGCGCAAACGCGTTTAGCAAGGTAGCTTCCGATGAAGCCTGCTGCGCCGGTGATAAGGATGGTCTTGTTATTAAAATTTAAGTTGTTCATTGAGATATATTATAACATAATTTCGCTAAAATGCAGAGTGAGCCTGATGGGTGGATTATTTGTTGGGTTTGGGTTTTTATGGTGGAGGAGAGATTTGAAGAGAATAAATAGATACGAGTTGGGATAATTCTTTGCTGCACTCTCGTCCGTCGTTATTCTTTCTTTTGATAGTTCATAGAATCTAATAAGAACCTGCACATTGTAATTGCGGAATTGACTGCGAGTATCGCATGGTGTCTTTCTGCCTTGTACTTTGGAGTATGAGCATCGCTAGCAACATTTCTAATTTGCGCAATGCCACTATTTACTTGGTTAAGCCCCGTGATTATCATTTTGAGCCTTTTGTCATAGTCTTTTGAGCTATCTAGTTTAAGTAACACCATAGTTTTTTTGTGAAGATTATCTGCGTTTAGATTTGATTCTGGATCGGCTCCTGTCGTTTGTGCTAATATCCAAGTTTCTACTTTCTGAACGAGTGTTCGCGAGGCGGTTATTGCCGAATCGTATAAGCCATCGCTTAACAAAACTTTTATCTTTGCTACGTCTTCTTCAAACTTTTTGCCCAATAGTTTGTCATCTTCAATGACGTCGTCTTGAGCTGCGAACTGGCGGCTTTCTATTAAAGAAAAGACCGAACTGAAATCCATGTATATATGTTCTCTCCGTTCGCTATAATGGCTGTATTTATTCTTTATGAAATTCCAAAATGAATTCAAGGTGCGATAAGTTGTTACGGATTCAGGAATTTTTTTCTTCAGCTCTTGGTCTTTTGTGGTTGCGTATTTTAAAAGCTTATCTCTGAGTATTGTATACTTATCTTCTTGTTCTTCCCCTCTTGGTCCACCTGTTGAATAATCTATGAGGAGGCTCTCGAGATCTTTCAAAGTCTGGTGTAATTCTTCGTTGTCCATATTTATATATTATATCAACCATTTTTACGCTCTTTGCAAGTATAGGCGGGATGTGGTGTGGGCGGTGGGCATGTGACGGGAAGTAGAAGCGAGGGCGGAGGAGGAGAGGAAGTGAATGGATGAAATGGATTATTTATCGGGTTTGGGGGGTTTGCGGTGGAGGAGAGACTTGAAGAGGGTTTTGATCTCTGAGAGTTCCTTGCGGAAGAAGATTGCATTAGTGCCGAGGACAACCACGGCGGCTACGAGGAACGTCATTAATGCGTTGATTCCCCAGTTTAGATAATCTGTATTTTCGCGGTACGGAAGGAGGTTACAAATCAAAACAATGATAATAGTTTCAACAACCACCAATAGTATTTTTTTAATACTTTCCCAAATCGAGCGTTTAAGGATATATTTGTTCGTATGATAAATAAACTCTGTGGCTCGAATTGTCATTGCAACAATAGTTCCGATTGCTACGCCGATTATGCCTAGACGTTGGACTAATATAATTGAAATGATAATATTTGTAATGCACTCAACCCATGCTCCGATTCTCGTTTGCTTGAAATGTCCAGCTACTTTTATTAAATCATTATATGGTTGCCTGATAGCCCAGATAAATTCACTTATTACCAATAGGGCTCCGAATATTGGCCTAACATAGTTTACATCTGTTATTCCATGGGTATATATCGATACTAATGGAGTAATTAATACTATGGAACATCCAAAAAGCATAGTGCATATTGTGTAGTATAGTGACTCGTATTGGTTAAACCTTATTTGCAGAGTTTCAACTTCTTTTTTTGCTATCATGTCTCCAAATGTAGCCTCTGTTCCGTTCGATATTGCCGCTATAATCGCCTTAACCCCTTTTATAATTAGAAGATAGACGGAGTATACCGATACTTCAGGTAAACTTGAGAATATCGTAAGTACTGTTATATCGGTATTTGTATGAATAACATATGCTATATGCTGTGCCAGTCCGTCCCATTTTTGCCTTATCGGGTATTCTTCTTTCTTTTTACCAATTTTGATATTGTATTTTTTCTTTACGTATATATTTTGCGCAATAGGTCTCAACACAAATATCAATCCGCTTATTAGCTTAATGACATGTATGCCTGCTCCTATTTTTGCAAGGATTATTACGGCTATTATGGATGATATATAGGTGAATACCTGAATTATTGATGAAATGTATGTTTTTTGTTTCGCCTGGAGGAATAATTTATACGTAATTCCAAAGAAGTATTCGGCAAAAGTGCTAATTCCTATGATAATTATCAATGATCCGGTATATATTACGTCGTATGCTTCATTGGTGATGTGGGGAAAAATTATGCACAGAAGTAAAATGTACAATATAAATATGATGGATATTCTTTTAAAGAATGATTCTGATGATTTTAGTATTTGTTCTATCTCTTTTTTATTCTTGCTAGCTATTGGCTTATATAATAACGACTTGACGACCGGACCGAATCCAGATTCTAGGAGAGTTATATATGCTAAGAATTGCGTGATAGATGTAACGAGCCCATTTATTGTTGATCCGAATGATTCTATGATTATCTTCGGTATTATGAAACCATTAATAATAATTACTAACTGTAATGCCAGATTTGCGACTATATTATTGATGACTTCTTTTTTTCTCATGTTACTTAGTCAAGTTATGATACAATTTGTCGTATTTAAGCGCTATTGAATCGGTAGAAAAATTATCGTACGCATATTTTATGCATTTTTCGGATAAATTGTTTTGTTTCATTAATTCTACTATTGTTTCGATTTTGATTTTATCTATATTCCAACCAAGCCCAGTCTTATTCACTAGGTCTGACGCTCCCATGGCGTTTCTGTTGCAGATAATTGGCACCCCTGCCGAAAGGTAATCTACCGTCTTAATCCCCAGCCTCGTATCTTTGCTACTCATTATTTGCATTCCAGCTAAGCACCCTGCAATTTCGTCTGAAATTTTTTCTGGCGGAACGGAACTGATTTTAATTTTGCTGTTTGGTATTATGCTTTGATTGATTTTTTCCGTCACTAGAGGGATGCACTGTTCCAGTATGTAGAATTCATAGTTTATATTTTTTTCAATTTTATATATGTTCTCTATAAAATTTATGTACGTATCTACGTTGTTCCATCCATGCCCCATACTTCCAACATAACAAATTGAATTTCTTCTTTTGTGTCGGGATTTGTTTATAGCAATATTTATATTTTTTATTTCTGAGTTATTTGGTATGTATATAGCCTTTCCGCCTCTTGAATTAACATACTCTTTGAACGAGTTTGATGTCGCAATTGTATATGTCGCTTCTCTAAATATATATTCTTCACTACTATTCCAAAAATTATATCTCTTGCTATCCGTAGTAATATCGTATGTACTCTGGATTTCTGTCAAATACGGAGACCTTGGGTCAAAAATATGAGCTGTTCTTTTTAATTTATATTCTTTTATGATCTTTGTGATTAGTAACCCCGCGTTATAACCTCTTGTCTGGACTATTTGTATTTTATATTTACCTATTATTTTTGCTATGCTGCGTTTGACTTGTAGATATGCAAAATCGAATACTCTTTTTGTTAGTGGGAATCTGCCGACAATAAATGGTATTTCATGAAGGATTATTTTGTTTTTCTTTAATATCTTTTTTGTTTCGGTAATTTTCTTTCTATTGCGAAAATAGCTGTCAATTCTCTTAATCCATAGTAGGTGAATTTCTTCTTTATTGCTATTTTTTGAGAGTAGGTCTATTACCTGACTTTTTACTATAGGGCTGAAAATGTTTTCTCTATATATAACGTATAATATTTTCATTTTTTTCCTTAAATTTCTTATTACTGTTTATGGATAGTTCCAATAGCATTATTTCGAAAAATGTTCCCGTAAAGAAATATGAGTTTTTGAAATCAAGTATAGCCAAAATGGTTACGAATAATACCGTTAAGAGCATCGTGTTGTCATCTCGGCTTGTATAATCTCTGAATAGTTTGATGTGCCAAATAGCAACTGCGATTAATCCTATTATGCCTATGCTATTTATTATTCTAGTATAGCCCGAGTCTCCTCCTCCATATATGCCCTTACCAAATATAGCTTCTATGTGGTTGTCGCTTATACTTATATTTGCAGAAGCGGCCTCGTTAAAGTCCGTGTTCGCGTATGCTATGTCTATGTTTTTTACAAATTTATATATACTTGGAAATGATTCTGAGAATCCGTTGATCGCGTTTGACGTTATGTCGTTTTTGGTTGTTAAGATTATGAGCAGCATCCCTATTATCGCTATGGGTGTTAAAGTAATCAAGATGCATGCTTTTTTAATTTTGGCTTTCTTCTCTTTTCTTTTAATTATTAAATACTCAATCGTCATTATAGCATAGATGATTAATGAAAATCGCGACGTAAATAATAATGCTATCAAAAATATAAAATATTTTATAGGATTAAATTTCTTTTGAAGCAAGACTAGTATTGTACCTATTGCGCATAATAAACCCGATATATCGAAACCTGTCATAAGACCAGTCGATCTAAAATACCTCGCCGTTTTGTCAAAACCCGTAAACCATCTTAATGCATCTTGTATATCTATAAAGATCAAGGATGATAGTATAACTACTATTGCATGCATTATTAATAAATTTATAATTGCCGTTCCTATTTCTTCCTTGTCGTCGTGTGTTTTTACGAAAAAATATAACGCTACTGTCGATGCACAGGCTCTTGTCATTCTGCCAATAAAAACTATATCAAAGTTTCCGTTTATTAAACATATTATTAGGCCATATACTAAAATAATAACCAATAGTATTAATAGTGCGCATTGATTTCTGTCTATGGTTCGCCTTTCCTTATCACCGAATGCGCAGGTTACTATCATAATAAGGCTCGCAATGATTGACGTATCTATTACTGTGAATAGTTTCGGTCCGAATAGCACAAAGAATAAATATAGATATAATGATATTTTGCTTCTATTATTTAATTTTTTCTCTTTTGTATTCATTTAATCGCTTCTATTGCCGTTGTTAGTTTATCATATATCACATCGTAACCGTATACTGATAGAAAACTATTTTCTATATTATCTGACATCTTATTATATTGCTTTTCATCATATAACAGTGTTTTTATTGCCATACCCCATTCCGACTCATTATGCGCAATCAGGCCACAGTCTTTTACTATTGTTTTATTAACGCCGACATCGCTAGCTATAACAGGCTTTTTTAAGCTTAAGTATTGAATAAGTTTAAACCCGCATTTCCCTCGATTAAAGCTCGTATCATATAGTGGCATTATCCCTATTGTTATATCGCTTAGGGATTTTAAGTAGTTTGTCTTGTCCCATTTTACAAACTCTATATTATCAATTTTATTTTCGTAACCATATGTGTCGCTGCATATTATTCTAAGATGCACTCTTTTGTCATTCTCTATGATTTGTTTCAGTGGTTTAATTATGAGGTCTAAATTATTTATTGTTGATTTGCTACCTATCCAACCTATTATTTTATTATCGAATGTATTTTTCCAATACCTAGGGTATAGTTTTGTATTATCAATTGTTGGGATTACAATACATTTGTTGTTTATTTTCTTATAGTGATTGCGAAGTATTTGATTACCACATATTATTAGGTCAGATTTTTCTGCAATATTATCTGAGTTACTTGATGGCTCTTCGTAAACGGCGTCATCTACGTCATATATAATTCTTCTATTTCTTTTTTTTATACGAGATAGGAATGTGTTTTTATTTTTTGGAATTATTGTTTTCTGTATGAATACTATATCGTATTTTGGCGCTATGAATAATAATTGGTAAATTCTTTTTATAGCAGAGATGAGGTAAATTGTTACAATTTGGACTATGTATTTCTTTTTATTATTTATGTATTCTTCCGTATATTTGTCATTCCAGAAATTGAACCATTTTGTATCGTATTTTTTTTCTAGGTCTTCCCTAAATTGTATAATACGATATTTTGATGAAGCACCTTTATCAGTATAGAGCGTGAAAAAACATATAGACTTTCTTTTGTCGTTATCTCTGCTCATGTTAACAACTCCATATATTTCTTTATGACTATTTTTCTATCAAAAGAGTTTTCGACCGTTTGTCTTGCTTGTGAGCCAAGTTTTATTCTTGCGGACTGTTTTAATAATATGAATTTTTTGATTTTTTGTTCCAGTTCTTCTACATTTTCCTTTTGAATAATAAAACCATTCACGTTATCATTAACTATTTCCTTACACCCTGGGATGTTTGTTGTAATAATTGGTCTCCCTGTTGCGCAGGCCTCTAGCAGCACATTGCTCATTCCTTCTGGATAATACGTCGGGTGTACGATGCAATGCATTTTAGCCATAAAACCGGCGACATCTTTAATCATGCCGTGATAGATAATTATACCTTTGCCCTGATATTCTTTTAGTTTATCTTCGTAGTCTTGCTCACAAAAACCGCATATGTGAAATTCGGTATTTGGGTATTCTTTTTTTATTTTTTCTGCTGCTTCTAGATAATAATCAATACCCTTTTCTTTCATAATTCGGCTGATAAATGCGAATTTTATTGTTTTTCCTTTCGGATACTCTCTGTACGGGTATCTTTCAAGATTCACACCTGATCCCGGAAGTAAATCATAATTACCTTTTATAATATTGTGTTCTAGAAAGAAGTTTTGATTGGATTCATTCTGGAAGAATACCTTTTCGACATCCCTAAAAGCATATTTATACATGGATATGATTATTTTTTGAGTAATTCCAACGTTCTCGGTAGCAGTTCCAAGCCCAGTAATATTAGCAACAAATGGTATGCGATGTTTGCGCGAAGCGATCGCGCCATAGATATTTGGTTTAATAGTGAAGCCAAATATTATATCTGGTTTTATTTCTTTAAGTAACTTCTTGTAGTTACTTAAAATGGCAATTTCCTTAATTGGGTTTATTCCATGACGATTTATTTTTATATCATGAAAAATGGCACCTATCTTTGTTAGCTCATCTATCCTATCGCCATATGGTGACGAAATGTGCACTTCGTATCCCTTTTTTAGCATTGCTTCAACTATTTCTAGGCGGAAGTTATAGATTACCAAATCGTGATTGACCAAGAACAAAACCTTCTTTTTCATAGCGATTTCTCTATACTGTTTTCGAGTGTATTAACTCTGTAGTCGGTTTTATACTTTGTCAATTCTGAATCGTACCTAAGATTCCCGAAAGCCTTATTCGGGAACTGGCTGAACAGTCCTGCAAGTTTAATGAGTGGCGTGAAGCCTTTGATTAGTCGAGTTTTTTTACCTTTGATTATGCTAATTTTTTGGACCAGCTCGCTTGTGTTGCTATACTCGTTGTTCGCTGGCCAAAATGTACCTTGTTCATTGTTTTTGATTGCGAGATGGATAAATTCAGCAAGATTCTCAACATAGAGCATAGAGCGTTGGTTATTGACGTATGGAAAGACTGGCAGTTTGTCTGCTATTTCGACTAGTGATTGGAAGTTGCCTTTGCAACCTTTGCCATAAATCATTGGCGGGCGAAGGATGACGACCTTGAATTTATCGCAATCCAGTTTTTTGATGCCGTTTTCTGCTTGGACTTTACTGTCACCATAGCAATTTTTTGGCGAAACTGGTGTATCTTTAGTGATGAGTTTATCTTTGCCGATTTTGGCACTTTCTCCATAAACAATGGCGGAGCTCATAAAAATAAACTGTTTAGCTCCGTCCTTCTTCGCTTTCTTTGCAACGTCAATGGTTAAATCGGTATTGACTGCGTAATATAGTTTTTTCTTTTCTTCGGTTATTTTACCATTATCGGAATGGGCGATGCCGGCGACATGAAAAATAGTGTCGTATTTTGAGAAGTCATAGTTTTTCCAATCATCGCCTTTGACGCTGATAGTATCAATTTTGTAACTCTTCGGATAGTTTTCGTGCAGGTAGTTCTCTACAGATTCGCCAATATAGCTATGCTCGCCAGTAATCAAAACTCTTTTCATGCTTTTACTCCTTCACTCTTAAATACTTTCATAAAGGTTCCGAAGAAACATTTTATATCGAAAAAGAAGCTGAGGCGTTCCATATATTCACCGTCGAGCTTAGCCTTCTTCTTCTCGCTGATATCATCACGGCCATTGATTTGCGCCCAACCGCTGAGACCTGGGCGGACGTCGTTGGCATGAACTTTGTCACGAAGCTTGATGAGATTCTTTTGGTTCCATAGCGCAGGTCTTGGGCCGATGAAGCTCATCTGGCCAACAAAAATATTGAAAATCTGCGGAAGCTCATCGAGACTAGTCTTGCGCAAGACTCTGCCGATACCGGTGATGTACTCTTCTGGATTCTCCAACTTGTCGGTTGGGACGTCTGGAGTATCAACCTTCATGGTACGAAACTTGAGGATGTTGAAATATGTTTTGTTTCTGCCGTATCTTTTTTGCTTGAAAAAAACTGGTCCTGGATCCGTAATAAGAATAATGAGGGATATAAAAAACATAGGCACAATCAATATTATAATCGCAATTGACGATAAAAGTAAGTCCAAAAGACGTTTGAAAAAATGTTGATACACTACTTATTT
Source organism: Candidatus Saccharimonadota bacterium (assembly GCA_017513905.1). Classification (GTDB taxonomy): domain Bacteria; phylum Patescibacteriota; class Saccharimonadia; order Saccharimonadales; family Saccharimonadaceae; genus Nanosyncoccus. The sequence continues at coordinate 53,533 of JAFWMR010000006.1, read as the reverse complement.
TCCTTTATCGGTTCGTAAGTAGCGATGAGCTTCTTGGATAACTTCTTATTTGGTTTGGGTTTTTCGTCTAAGACTACGAGCTCATCAAGCTTCTTGGCTTTTTCGGCTTTTTTGGCTTGCTCGATTTCTTTGGCTTCTTTGCCTGGCTTGTAGGTGGTGACGAGCTTCGCGGTGAGCTTCTTGATATCGTCGCTGTTATCTCTCGCTGCGGTGATGAGGTTGTCGAGATCTTCTAGGAAGTTCTCTCGGATAGCGATAGGTCTACCGATGTGGATGAGCTTGTTTGGAGTCTCTTTGAGACCTTCCTCTTCCATGAGCATTTCTTCGTAGAGTTTCTCGCCTGGGCGGAGGCCGGTAATTTTGATTTCGATGTCTTTGCCTGGAATGAAGCCTTTGTAGCGAATGATTTTCTTAGCAAGGTCGTAGATTTTGACTGGCTCGCCCATGTCGAGGACGAAGATCTCGCCACCTTCAGCGTAAGCGGAGGCTTGGAGAATGAGACTGACGGCCTCCGGGATAGTCATGAAGTAGCGCGTGATGTTCTTGTCTGTGACGGTGACTGGGCCGCCATGCTCGATCTGCTTCAAGAAAAGTGGAATGACGGAGCCGTTGCTACCCAAGACGTTGCCGAAGCGGACGGCGACATAGTCGGTCTTGGAAAGCTTGTCGTAGGTTTGGACGATCATCTCGCAGATGCGTTTACTGGCTCCCATAATGTTAGTCGGACGGACGGCCTTGTCGGTAGAGACGAGAACGAACTTCTTCGCGCCGTATTTATCAGCGAGCTTGGCAGCGTTCAAGGTGCCGAGACAGTTGTTCTTGATAGCTTCGTTTGGGCTAACTTCCATGAGTGGCACGTGCTTGTGTGCGGCGGCGTGATAGACTTGGTTCGGATGGAATTCTTGGAATACTTTCTCAAGACGATCGTAGTCACGGACGGAGCCGATGATAGTCCTGAGGTTTAGGTCTGGATAGTCGCGGAGTAGCTCTTGCTCGATTTCATAGGCGTTGTTCTCATAGATGTCGAAAATTATAAGTAGCTCAGGGTTCGCCTTGGCGATCTGACGACAAAGCTCAGAGCCAATAGAGCCACCGCCGCCGGTGACGAGGATAACTTTGTTGGTCAAGTTGTCATTGATTTCTGCGTTATTGACGACGATCTGATCACGGCCAAGGAAATCTTCGTAGGAAAGCGGGCGGATCTTGTTGAGGACGCCACCTTCTTTGTCGTTCATGGATGCATAGATAGACGGAAGAATCTCGATCTTCTTACATTCGGTCTTGTGGCATTCGGTGACGATACGGTCGATCTTGTCCTTTGGTGCGGATGGGATGGCGATGATGATATTCTCGACCTCGTCCTTAATAGCTAGGAGCTTGATGTCCTTTAACGTGCCTTTGATCTTGATGCCGCGGATGTAAGAGCCGGTCTTAGTCTTGTCGTCGTCAACGATACAGACTATCCTGGTGTCAGATGCGGACTGGTTGTTGTAGATCTCGTCGATGATCATGCGTCCAGCATCGCCAGCGCCAATCAGCATGGTGTTGACGGTCCTGCCTTTGTTGGCGAACTTCTTGTAGATAGTTCTAAGCATGCGATAGCCGAGACGAGAGAAGCAAACGAGAACGGTAAGAATAAATATCTGTAGCAAGTAATAGCTAGTTGGCATCTTAGCGCCAAGAATAGTCTTGTACAGGTACATGGTGGTTTCTGTGATGATACAGCCAGCGACGATGTTGATTAGCTCGTAGACGGATGCGTATTTCCAGACAGAAGTGTAGAGTTTAAGAATGGAAAATACGATTAGAAGAATTAAGAAATCAAAGAGAAGGTAGTCATTGCAGTTCTGTAGATATTGTTGTGGGACCTTAGAAAAGTCGAAACGAATCCAGATGGCTAGAAATGACGAAGCGACCATGATAAGAAAATCTATCACGACGAAACCGAAGATATTCAACAACTTATCTTTGACTAGACTCTTAACTTGTTTCATCATGGGTTAACAGCCCTCCAAAAATGGAGAGATTAATCTCACAAAAGAATTATTTGCGTCCTTAAAAAGTAACCCAACTCCATCACTCATTACTCGTTAAGTCTACCATAATATGCGGTTTCGTTCAAGCATGTGCATATATATTATATATGCCGAAAAACACACATTTTACGCTGTTGGAATTACTTATGGCTAAGCAGTGTGTGGATAAATATAAGAATTTCACGTATTGCATTAATGCTTTTTGTGCTATAATCGTTATGTATATTATTAATTGTGGAGTGTATTTACTAGAAGTGTTGTTTTACAATACTAGAGCGAGGTATAGTTTTGGTTTAGCCAGAATGCGTTCATCCGCTAGTTTTGTTGTTGGACTACTTACGGCTGGTGTGGTATCCGTTTTGTTTGGTGTCGATGTAGCACATGCGGTGGCGGTTCCGAGCACACTGACGATTCTGGTTTCTGATCATGCACTGACTGCATCGCCTTTACCGGGAACGTTCGGTATATCTAGCTCTGCGACAATTTCTGTCAACACGACAAATTACACAGGGTACACGTTGTCCGTAGCTGCTGCAGATTCTGCGAATCTCGTAAGTGAAAACGATGATGTGATTCCATCAATGACTGGTGCGCCGATTTCTCAGTCTACTTATACTTCTAGTAGCGCCTACAACAATACGTTCGGGTTCAAACCGAGCCAATATATAGACTCTAGCACCGGCGGTGTCGTGTCAGACAACTCGAACTATTTGCCAGTTCCAACAACTACTGGTATTAAACTAGACGAGACTAGTGCGCCAAATTCTGTTGATAATACGTACACTATTTCTTATGGCGTCAAACCTGCTGGGAATCAACCGCCCGGAACGTATGCTTATGAATATATTATTTCTGCCGTTGGGCACGAAACCGCGTTTAATATCACGTATGATGATAATGACGATGAAGATGCCGTTACGAACATGCCGACTCCTAATCCGCAGCCGGTGTCTATAAATGCTGGCGAGGAGGATAGCTATGCAACGCTGAGTAGCAGTGTGCCGGTTAAAGATGGTTATGATTTTGGTGGATGGTGTAGCGAGGTGCCGGTTATCGATTCCGTATCTGGGAATCAGACATGTAACGGAGACACATATATAGCTGGTAGTAACTACGAAATAGACCAAACGTCAGCTAACACGAATATTACACTTTATGCGATCTGGATAGATGACCCCTTCCCTATCGTCTGGAACCAGATGGGCGCTTGTGAATTCCATGGAGCGACAAACGGAAATATTACCGGCACGGAATGTGCTAAATATCATAATGATAAGTTCATAGACACTGGAGTAGCGCTCTATAACCAACTGAATTCTCAGAAGGATTATGAGATTCATTTCACAATTGTTCATTATGATCCTGCTGAACAAGCGGATTACTATCCTGCAACCGATGGAGACAGCGGAGATAATAGTCAGCAAACTTTCGTGAACGACAAGTTGAACTCGACCGCTGGAGATAAAAGGGCTCCTGGGATAGTCGTGAGGCGAGAGAATGGCACAGATATAGAAATTAACTCTAAGTTAAATAGTACGCATGAGCTAGAAGCGAGAAATCATGCTAGCATGCAAGATATCTCAGTGTTTAGGCTTGATGGCAAGATTTATTACAGCATCAATGGCGCTCCTTTAGAGTTTTTGCACGACATTACTGGGTTTAGCCAATACTTCGGACTAACGACTTGGTTTGGCGCTTCTCCTAGAGATGATTGCACTGGCGATAATGGGCCGTGCGTTAACGGTAAGCGCATCCCTGAGGCTACCCTCAGCAATATGTATGTTAGGTTGGGCGAATACACCGATGAGCATATTCACGAAATCACATTCAACTCCAATACTGGCGACAATTCTACGACAACTTCTTATATGGTCAAACACGGGAATGCTTTAACAACACTGCCGGCTGATCCGACATATGATAGCGATCACGTATTTGATGGTTGGTACACAAGTCAACACGACGGCACGAAGATATCCGCATCGACTGTACCCGATCGTACGACGACTTACTGGGCACATTGGAAACTCACCGTCAACTTGGCTAATATTACCAATGCGGAGATTACTCTTGATCCGGAGGATACAGAAACGATTAACGTGACTAATGCTGCCGATCTTGAGCCATATACGTTTAGCTCTAGCAACCCGAGCGTAGCAACCGTAGATGCAGATACCGGCGAGATCACCGCGATTGCACCTGGTACAGCTACAATCACAATGACAGGTAATTCGGGTGCTACGAAGACCATAACCGTCACTGTCGAAGGTACGTTCTATACTGTCGAGTTCGATACGCAGGGTGGCCTACCTACTATAGAAGATATTGAAGTTGCTGATGGTGGATCGATTGATCCTGTACCAGTTACCAATAAAGGTGGCTATAAGTTCTTAGGATGGTATCCTAATGCTGACGGCACTGGTACGCCGCTTACTGAGAGAACCGTGTTTAATAGCGAAACGCCAAAGAAGTATTATGCGATATGGGAAGCGATAAGCTATGTGTGTAAGCCTGGCAATATCCAGCACGTCGAGGTATGCAACAGAACTGATTCTAGTGGTTGTAAGGGGGCCGGTTATTCGAGCGGTCAAAACATTTACTATGGCTCTATAATTACCGTGTCAGGAACTAACCCTATCCCCGGTGATGCGTTTACCTGCGATATCAACGATGATGGTGACTTCGATGAGGATACAGAACGGTTCTACTACTTCGGCATGAACGAAGCTGGCACCAATGCGAAGTTAATATACTATAAGAATATTAATAACGATGAAAAAACATATGCTGAGTCTATGGCGTTACTTCCAACTTCTAGTACACCTGGTTGGACTAATAGCCACCTCGTAACGTTCACTAATGATGACTATAATGGTTGGTTCACCGGATTAACAACGAGGTTTATGACGCGTGACGAAACATATAAGGCATGTAACAATAGCACGAGTGGCTTTGGCACAAACGGAAAATGTTTATATCTACTAGAATCAGCCAACTTTGCCGTTAATTATATACGAGATGGTTATTGGCTTGGCAACACTGATAATTCTCGGTTACATACTTCAAGCCGCAACATTACGAACAATTCTGGAGCTAATGGCACTCGTCCGGTAATAGAAGTACCGATGGAAAATATGTCTCTTGTAGTTGAAGCTCCGACAAAGGTGACAATAACCTATAATGCCAATGGTGGTGAGGAAGTAGCTTCCGACGAAGTTGATACTGGAACCGTAATAGGCGCATTACCGACAACAACGCGCGAAGGATACAAGTTCTTTGGTTGGTATAAAGACAACAATACATTCTATGAAGAGGTTACTCCGGACACTGTAGTAAATACAAATGCTACATATTACGCAAAGTGGGTGGAAGATACCGATGTGTTCCCGATTGTTTGGTCGGAGATTAACGCATGCACCTTCAATGGAATTACTAATAATGTCGGTAATAATATCTCAGGCGTATATTGTACGCAAGACAAGAATAAATCATATATTGATACCGGCGTAGCGTTGTTCTCTGTTGCAAATTCCCAGAAAGATTTCGAGATTGGATTTACGATTGTAGAATATGATTCTACTAATCAAGGCAACAATAATACTCAGGCGACGCTAATGAACTCAAAATATGAGAATGCAGATGAAAATTACCCTGGGTTCGTAATACGTAGAAATGGGAATAATATCCAATTCACCGGTAGGTTCAGTAACGTCAGTACGCCAAATTACGCTCCTGGTGCTAGCACGACCAAGAGAATACGGATTGTGAGAGAAAATGGCGTACTCAAGTACTCCGTTAACAGTAATGCCTTAACAGCTTGGTTTGATACAAGTAGCAATACTCAGAGATTCGATACGACGGTTTGGTTTGGTGCCGCATCGACTATTGACGGTATCACTCCGCAGCGAAACATGGTAGGTACTCTAACTGATATGTATATCAAGCTCAAAGCTGGTTATACGGTTAATTTCAACGCTAATGGTGGATCGGTTAGTGAAGAAAGGCGAGATATAGACGTAGGAGATCCGGTGGGTGTCTTGCCGACACCAACCTACCCGAATCCTAACTATACTTTTGATGGTTGGTACAACGAGCAAGGTGAACTAGTTAGTGACGGAACTCAATATTACCCAGACGGAGACGAGGTATTGACTGCACATTGGCACTATGCGTCTTCTAATACGCCTGTATCGTTTAACGTTGCCAATGACGCATTAGATGGATATCAGACACTAGTTAATGGTTGGGTGGCGAGCCAGACAAATATCACAACTTTCAATAAGACTTCTCCGATTAATGATTCTACGTGGGGTGATACTACGGAGTTGTCCGAAACCCAGTTTTGGTCTAGTCTTAAGAATAACTTTACAACGAATAATTGCATGATACCGTCTTATGGTGACGCAACAACAACTTCGGTCAATACACCGGCTTGGACGGGCGGCGCTGTAGATTGCTCGAAACCAGCAGCATACGATACTCTGATTGATGCTCCGCTCAATGTCTATCTATACGACCTTGATACTTCCACAAAGGGCGCGCAGATCGCCTATGCGGAAGCAAATGATGGCGTAATACATAATATGATACCTGGTCAAACATATAAATGGGAAAAAAGCGACGATAGCACGGTATATGGTTATGTGACAGCGGGATCGGTAAAAGGCAGACGTTTTATAGACGCAGGTCAGATTCGTAATGTGCGCGACCTTGGAGGATTGCCAGTTACTTATACGGACGGCAACAACCAAACTGTATCTGCGACCTTGGAATACGGTAGGCTATTCCGTGGTGAGAGGATATGGGGTGAGACAGCCAACGCCACTAAGCTTACCAACCTCGGTATTGATAAAGAGTATGACCTGGGTAGCCCGGCAACTGATTATCCGAATGATAAAAAGCTATCACAATATGAGAACTACCCTATAGTTCATTATCGCTTCAACTATAATACTGGCGATGAAGATAATGCTTCTAGTAACTATATGAAAGCATGGAATGCAGTGACAGCTATCATGAGCGACGTGGTCGCTGGTAAGAATATCTATTTCCATTGCCGCGTAGGTGCCGACCGTACCGGAACAATAGCATACTTGCTTGAGGGTTTACTAGGCGTATCCGATGAAGATAGATACGAAGAATATGAGCTAACACATCTATCTGGACTGTACGATAGATCAAGATACTATAAACAAAAGACTGGCGGTAGCGAAGACCCAACTCAAAAATTTGTCTACATGATGGATTATGTTTTAACGACGCAAGATATCTACAATTGGTATATGGCAAATCCAAATGCGGATCCAAGCTTGATTCAATCATTCAGAACTGCGATGACTACGCCAGTTGTTCAGCAAAATAATTCTAATAGCGCACCGTCTAACAATTTGAGTAATACGATGTCGAACGGCATTCAAAGTCTTAGCGGCACGCGTAGTTTGGCGGTAAATAACACCGATACGGGCAATACTGATTCAAAGGAGCAAGAGACTACCAAGAATGTAAGCATGGATGATGCTAGCGACGGCGAAACTAGCGAGACCTATGGTGACCCATTGGGCGTTTCCTCTGCATCTAATGGCACCCGTAAAAATGCTGCTACTAGTCCTTCTGCTGTCGCCGCCGCCACCATCGCAATAATGTCTGCGGCTACTATTGGTGGGGTTATATATTCTATGGCTAAACAGGAGTGATGCTTGAGCTGACTACTGGCGGTTTATTTTTTTGTCAAGATTTTATATAATCACTGGTATGAGAAGAAGAATTTGTGGCAGGTATGTTTTATTTGGCATCTTGGGGTTTTTCTCTATTGTTAGTTTCCTTCCCTCTTTTGAGGCCTTCGCAGATAATTCGTTGTACGATAACGCAAATCAAGAAGATTATTTACTGGAGATAAGCCCGGCATCAAGGCGTATGTCTTTTAAATCCGGAGAGCAGAAAAAAGAAAGTTTACAGATCAAGAACGTTGGTAGGAAGGCCGTCGTGGTTGATGTATATGCGGCCGCTTATTCTCCTGAGGATAGCGATGTAAATCAAGGTGAAGAATTAGCCAGCGAATACACCAAGCTAGCCGAATGGATGAAGTTTAAGGACTCTAATGACGAGTACCACCATAAAATTTCTTTTACCTTGCATCCGAATCAAATTAGGGAAGTACGTTACTCGGTGGATGTTCCTAAGGAAGCAGTGGGTGGTGGCCAGTATGCAATTGTTTTTGCAGAACTAACCCCTACTAAGCAGGAGGAGGGGGCGTTTGTTGCGCGTTCACGACTCGGAATGTCACTATTTGCCTTTGTAGACGGTGCGGATATTATACGCGAAGGACAAGTTGACAATATTAAAGTTGATGGTGTACTGATTGACCGCAAAATCGGCGTCGAGTATGCAGTGAAAAATAACGGTAATATTGATTTTCAAGCATCAAACGACATGACGGTGAGCTCTATCTTTGGAAAAGAGCTATATCACAATATATTTGTAAAAACGATTTTACCGGGAAGTTCAAAGACTATACACGACGAATGGGAAGAAGCGCCCGGTTTTGGTTTGTTTCGTTTGAAGTATAAAGTCATTGCGTTAAACGATGTCGAAGAAGGCGAGCGTGTCGTCATAGTAATACCAGCTGGCGGGCTGGGACTGATTCTACTGCTGATAGTAGCTGGCGTAATTGTTGCCAGATACTTAAAAATAAAAATGACTCGCGAACGCAGAGCCAAGATGGTCTGATAATAAATATAAAACTTATTGTTGTTTGCTGGGCTTAGGGCGAGTGAGACGACGAGCTGGTGATTTGACTGTGCGCGGAGCTTTGGAGCCGGGTTTCATAGGCTTGACTGGTCTAACGACACGACGGAGAGAACGGCGTGGGGCCTTCTTGGATGCCTTCTTTTTGCGTTCAAGGGCGGCGAGTTGATTGTTGATACGGAGAGTAGTGTCTTCGATTCCCTCTTCGTCACCGGAAGCTTCATAGAGGGCGAGGATCTGGCGAAGAGTCGTAGTGCTAGCCTCTAGCTCATAGGCAGACTCAAGAGCATCAATAGCTTCTTTGCGCTTACCGAGCTTCTCCTCGGCTTTGGCCAAGGCGATGAAGCGTGCCGGGACGCCACCTTCTAGCTCGAGAGCTTGCTGAAAGGCCATCTCTGCCTTCTCGTAGGCACCAGTCTCTAGATAGATAAGGCCGGCGTTGTGGAGAGACGATGGGTTGTTGTCTAGACTCTGTGCTATCTCAAAACATTCGATAGCTTCGTCGAACTTCTGCTCCTTAGCATATAGAATGCCTAGACGGTTGTAGGCAGCGGCATTTTTCTCGTCGAACTTGAGGATGGTAAGCAAGGCCTTCTCCGCGCGGAGAGGCTTGCGTTCTTTCATGGAATCTTGAGCAATACTCCAGAGTTTTTTCATCTGAGCATCAAAATGAGGCGACTTCTCCTTCTCTTGTTCTTTCTTGCGTTTCGCAAGGATGACAGGATAGCCAAAAATTAGGAATATGAGGAAAGCAACGATAAGGAGTATACCTATCATATGTTTGTATTATAGCATATCTGCTACGATATGTAATTTAACGTGACCGTTTTTACTGAGATTATCATAGAGTGTGAGGAGGTTCGGGAGTTTTTTCAGAAACTTTTGTTGATTTGTAGCGAAATATGATTTGTATAAAATCTCAATAGCCGTACCGACAACTTCGAGCGCGTATTCACGGGGGTTGTCCTTCTTTTTTGATAGTTCATTGGCTAGATCGATGAGCTCGGTAGTATTTGCCGTAATAAGTCGCTTGGCTAGGTCTTTAATCTTGTCGTTCGCTGCGACTGGTTTAGTGAGGCTGTTTGATTCTTTAAGATAGAACACCTGCGCACGTGAAAGAATGGTCGGAAGAAGTGCGGACGGAGTAGGAGTGACGAGGACGAAATGGTGATGAGGCTTTGGCTCTTCTAGATTTTTTAGAAAAGCATTCTGGGCGTGTTGATTGAGAGTTTCAGCATGTAGAACAACGAAAAATCGGTCTACAGTGTCTCGAGAGCCGGTAAGAGCAGTAAAATCACGAACCATGTCGATGGAGATTTTGTTAGTTTTTTCGTCTGGAGAAAGAAACAGAGCTGCGCTTTTATACTTTTTCTCTAAGACTTTCCTGGCTTCTGCTGGATCGATAGCAAAAATCGAAAAGTTTGTCTTCTTAGCGATGTCGGGAATTTGGGTAGGAGAGTCGAAAAACATTTATTCCTCGAAGAAAGCGGAAAACTCTACAGGAAGTGGTGAGCTGAAAGTTTTACGGATGTTATCGGATTCTGATGTCGGGCCTGGAATTGTAATTTCTAGCTCGTGCGCATGAAGGAAGAGGCGAGTTTGGTCATCTTTATCACCATAGACACGGTCGCCTAAGATAGGTACGCCGAGATATTGAAGGTGAACGCGTAGCTGGTGCGTGCGACCAGTAACTGGGCGGAGCTCAATGAGTGAATAGGTATCGTTAGACTTGACAACTTTGTAGAATGTGGTACTTTGTTTACCGTTCGGATCGACGCGGAAGGTAGTGTGATGGTTGCGATCACGCGCAATCGGAAGATCGATCTTGGCTTCATCAAGTTTCGGACGGCCATGGACGACAGCGTAGTAAACTTTGTGAGCCTTACGCTCCTGGAATTGACGACGAAGCATGCCCCTGGTTTCCTCATCCTTAGCAAGAATAACTACACCTGATGTGTCACGGTCTAAACGATGGACTAAGAGTCCGTAATCTTCTAAGGTCGGTTCACTACAGTAGTCGCCTTTAGCGATAGAGAGCAGGCCAGCAGGCTTGTCGACGACTTTGACGTGGTCATCTTCGTAGATAACGACGGGGTCAGGCACTTGACGTGTAGATTGTTGCTCTGGCACGTTGAGGTCGATAGTGGCAGACTTTTCAAACTGAAGGTTAGGTTTGTCGGCGATTTGACCATTAACCGTAACGTACCCAGCGCGAATGAATTTCTGCAGAGTTGAACGATTGTAGTCTGGATATTTCTCTACCAGTAAATGATCGAGGCGGAATTTTTCTGGCTTTTCTTCGTCTCCACTCAAAACAATGTCGCCGTTGATAACGCGAGACATAGTTGGCTTGGAGAATTTCTTGCCGATAATAATCATATTAACGTAAACCTACCTTCTGGTAGACCTCGGCGAGCTTCTTGTTTGCGATATCGTTAGCGTAAGCTTCGCCTTCTGGAAGAAGATTCTCGATATCAGAATCGGAAATAGCGGAGAATTTGGCCTGAAAATCAGTGAGAAGCTGCTGGACACTAGAGGCGACTTGTTTCTTGAGGTCACCATAGCGAGATTTACCCTGCCATTCGCGAATAACTTCACCTAGCGGACGGTCGTTGATCAAAGCTTCGATCTGGAGAAGATTAGAAATGCCAGGTTGATTCGTGAGGTCGAAATTGATGTTTCCTAGAGAGTCGGTAGTTGCTCCCATAATCTTCTTGGCGGCTTGTTCTGGAATATCAGAAAGCATGATCTTGGAGTTCTCCCCTGCTGTAGACTTGGACATCTTCTTGTCAGGATTGACGAGGTCACGGATACGGATGCCATTATCTACGCCCATAAACTCAGCTTGCTTCCTGGTCTCTTCTGGCACAACAAACGTCTCGCCGAAGCGATTATTGAAACGCTCAGCAAGATTGCGCGTAAGCTCAATGTGCTGGAACTGATCTTCGCCGACCGGAATAAATGATGCATCGTACAATAAAATATCGGCAGCCATGAGAACTGGGTAGTCAAAGATGCCAACGTTGGTCGAAGACTTACCCTCGGACTTTTCCTTGTACTGAGTCATACGAGACATCTCACCCATGGTAGCGATACAGTTCAGAACCCAGGCTAGCTCCGTATGGGCAGGGACATGAGACTGGCGATAGATATGGACATTCTCGTTTAATTCTAGGCCGGCCGCAAGATAGTATTTGATGCTTCTGATAGTATTGTCACGAAGCGTACCGTCGACACTGGAGATAATAGAGTGAAGATCTGGCACGAAAATGTTAACCGTGTATTCCTTAGAGTATTTATTTGCAAGGCGAACCATGGGAAGTAATGCACCCAAATAGTTGCCTAAAGTGAGCTCGCTATTGACGCGAAGACCGGTGAGAATTGTCCTTTTCATGTTTACATCTTAGCATACTCGTGCTAAAATATAAACACATCCAATGGGGTGCTAGCTCATTTGGTAGAGCGCTTCCATGGCATGGAAGAGGTGAGGAGTTCGAATCTCCTGCACTCCACCATTCAAGTCAAAATAGCCCGTAAGGGCCTTTTTTGTTGGCTACTCGATAAAGACCGGCAGCGTTGCGTCTGCCGGCCTTGCGAGAACTACTTATTGCGCTATCGTAAAGGATTTGCCGCTGTCTGGTTCAACGTAGGTTGATGAAGTCTTTCCGTATATACGACTAGCTGTATTATTGATTCCGTTTCCGTTTGTTCGAGGAATAGTTATCGACCAGTTTGATGCGTCGTGACCAGCACCATAGAACATCCAGTTCATGTTCGTCACATTAGAAGTATCCCAAGAAGAGAGATCAAGGGAGAAGGTGGAAGCGTTGTAGCCAGCATAGTAGAACATCGAGCCCATATTCGTCACGTTTGAAGTGTCCCAATCAGAGAGATCACCGATAGACCAGGTGGAAGCAGAGTAGCCAGCTTGATCAAACATATCGCCCATATTAGTTACACTGGAAGTATTCCAATTAGAGAGATCACCGATAGACCAGGTGGAAGCAGAGTAGCCAACTGCATAGAACATGTGATTCATATTTGTCACATTAGAAGTATCCCAATTAGAAAGATCGAGAGAAAAGTTGGAAATATTCCTGCCTGTACCAGTAAACATGTGGTCCATATTAGTCACGCTAGACGTATCCCAATTAGAGAGATCGCCAATAGACCAAGTGGAAGCGGATTGACCGGCAGCGTTAAACATATAACCCATATCCACCACTTTAGAAGTATCCCAATTAGAGAGATCCAGAGAAAATGTTGAAGCTAAGTCGCCCGTGGATTCAAACATTTCGCGCATACTTGTCACTTCAGACGTGCTCCAATCCCCGATGTTCAGTAAATCAGAAAGATATCGCATGTAGCCGAATAAGTGCGACGAATCTGTATTAAGGGAAACTCCAGCTCCCTCGGTGTAAATATTCATAATGCCAGCGTTGTTGGTATTGTCGAAGAAAATATAAATAGGATATTCTGAACTAGCTGAAGAAATCGTGTTAGCATCGGAAATTACGAAGCCGTCCGGAAGAGTGTCCGCCATGGCAATAGATTTAATTCTGCTGTCGATGGTATTATATGTAGCATTAGAAGTCCCATTAGCCATGTTCTTCATCTTGATATTAATGTTTACTCCAGCATCGAGTGTAGCTGGTCTACTAGCGGGGGCTTGTGCGTCAGCCGGATGCACCAACGTAAACTTCACCTTCCCCTCATAAGTACCAGCAACTTGATTGGGAGCAATGTAAGCATTAAAAGTAGCGGTTAAGTTTGTACCGATTGCCTGATCGGTAGCAGAAGCGACAGTGGCAATTTTTGTATTAACGTCAGGAACTACATGAGGCTCGTTGAATCCATTTTCTATAGTAGCAGTATAGTTCCCAGTAGTTTCTGCATTAGTAATAGTCATATTCCAGTTGGAGGCAGAAGTGCCAGTTCCAGTATGGATGCTATAGTCAGTACCTAGATCAGTAATAAGGTCAGTATTGCCATGAGTATTGTTAGTATAGCCAATAGCATATATAGCAAAACCTTCTGGGTCATTACAAACAGCTTTGAGATTACTGGTACCAATAGTATCACTTGTACCAGGATTAATGGTCTTAGTTAGACTAGTATTAGCTGGAGTGAGAGAACAAGCAGCAGGAACATTAACTGTGAGATCTACCGTAGCAGATGTATCAGCATTAGCTTTTGGAGCAGAAAGGATGGCTCCAGAAAGAAGAGTAAGAGATAATAGCATACCTCCTACGGTAGTTATTTTATGGTTTTGCATAGTTTGTTTTATGACCTCTCGAATTATATGTAGTAATACTACTCTACTTATGCTTAGTATAGCATGATATTCGATGTTGCGCCATATATATTTTCGGTATTGCTCGCGAGCCAAATATTTTATTTTAATTGTGCTAAAATATAATTAGTGAAAAAGACAATAACCGACATGGATTTGTATGGCCGCTAGAATTGAGCAATGCGTAGATACTGCTCTCTTCGGTAGAGTTTGTGACTATTGTGATGGTGGCGCTATATATAAAGTCATCGCAGAGTGCATAGATATACTGACTATTCTTATTGGCGCAGCTGCTGTAATAGGGATTATCGTAGTCGGGATTATGTATATGACTGCAGCCGGGGACGTAGCGCGTCAGACTAAGGCGAAGCGTCGATTGTTCGATATAGTCGTTGGCATAATTTTCTGGGGAGTATTCTTTGGTATGCTCGAATTTTTGATTCCTGGGGGAGTGCTTAATTCAACACTGGACACCACTACAACTTCTTGCCCGGAGGAACCGCCTGAATCGCCTACGCCTCCTCCTTCTACTACTCCACCAGGAGAAGAACCAACAGAGCCACCCGCTAGTGAGGAAGAGCACGGAGTTCGCGATTTTACGATGTGCAATATGGACTTCAATGTGATCAAGATTACAGTCGATGGCGTCAGAGATGACGGTACTGCCAATACGGGACTGAACAAGTTTATTCGGGATAAGGTTGCGAGATATCACATCAACCAGAGCGATGGCAGAGTGTACGATCTAGCCGGTAACTATAGTATATCTACGGCTCAAAATGGACATTGCGACGTCGTTTCTAAGAACTTAGCTTATGATATGTACTACGACACTATCACCGCTGATGCTTGTAGCGCTGGCGGACGTGGTCGAAGTGCCGGATTCTCTTCCAAGAACGAAAGTAAATTCCAAGGCACATACGACGAAATTATGGCTGGTAAGCCAGTAGTACATCGCGTTACTATAAATGATGGCGGAAGCAACATACGACGGCATTTTGCTGTTATTGTCGGCGTGAAAAAGAGTGCGAACCGTAGTAATCTCAGCGCTTCTGATTTTCTATTTCTAGAAACATGGGGCGATGGCGTTCTTTGGAATAATATACCTGGAGTGACTGGCGGGTGGCGAACGAATAGCAGCGGGAGTGGTTGCAGAAAAGTAACGAATCAGAATAGATTCCCATATGATAATTATTATTACGTGCCTACTTCTCAAACTGGTGGGTCGAGAATGGATTGCTGAGCATGACAACAAATCAAAACTATAACCATGGCTCTCGCCCTACGTCAGGAATGTCCAACATGGACTATCTGAATTCTATTAGTACCTCTCCTCGACCAACTAGTTCACGCTCAAATTCGACATCCAGCTCAAGCAAAAAAGGGCTGCTTGCGTTTATGACTACGTCAGTAGCGTTAATTATAGTTCTGATAACAGCTATAGTGGTGGTAATTAGTGATAGGGGTGATCATGAGGCTCCAGAGGAACCGGGTAGCGCAGATATTGTTACGGCTGAGGACCATAAGCAAGTGGAAGTATTGAACAAGACGTTGGCTGAATTAATAGAAGACGATCCTCATCGAGATTATATATCACAGAACGAGCAATCCTATTATTATGGTTCAGCTCCATCAGAAATTATAGATGAATTCAGTATTAACATCGATGATCTAAATTATTCTTCTGCTGACGGCGTTCCCGCTATGAACTCCAATATATTGAATTATTATCTTGATCAAGAAGCGATTGTTATCATAGTTGATCCAGTCGAGATTACCGTACAAGAGGACAAAAAGACAGACACTTTGATTGTATATGCGAGTTTGCCTTCGGAATATGATTTTGTCGGCTTCATCCCATCCGATTTCAATGCTGATGGCTCAAGGAAAGATGATTGGCTCTTCCCCGAACAAATGGCTATTTATTTGTCACGATCAGAGTTGTTTAACCAGCTCTCTGAGTCGACGAAGTTCTACGTCATTTATAAATAACTGGCGTAGTTTTATCCGTGTACTTCCCTATCTATTTGTGATAGAATGATTGGGTTGGTGGGTCGGACTTTGAGAGTTTGGAGGTGATAGACGTGAGTGAAGCGAATGGGATGAAGAATACCGCAAAAACACCCAAAGAAGGACTTGATTACCTGAGACAAGCTATTTCTGACTTTGATGAACGCTGTGCTCATTACGTTGAAAAGATGCTTTTTATGGGAGAGCAGAGGCGTGTTCTGAGAGTGGGCTATAACAAGCTCCGATTCTATCCTACAGTGCTGGATCCGTTCCTGCCTTGGGATAATCCTGTCACAGACGCCGACCATATTTTCCATCTAGTCAACGCGGTAATCCTGTTTAAAGATTACTTCGGACAGTTCATACCTTGGCTCTATGGATTCCAACCGCAATGGTTAGACATCGTGGAGCAAGTGGTATTCCATGAGATCGGCGAGACGAGTATTGGCGACTTGCCTGATGATGGCAGTAGAGATACCGCCAAAAAGGATGAGCAAGAGCAGCAGGTCTTCGACGAGTTCATGGTGGGTTTTCCGGAAGCAGCACAGGTGAAGCATCAGAAGCAATTCGCGGCAGTACGGGATGGTACTGATATCGGCAAACTGTTTGATAAGCAAGGTTTTCTGAACGGAATTGCTTACCTTAATTCGCACGGAATTAATGGCTCCATTTTCCTGTGTACCAACTTGAGTGCACAGGACAACAAATACCGTAGATTAGTAAGAACAGATCGGTGTTTCGACTTGGTGTATGCAGATATGCTGGTCAAGTACCGCAAGCATCCGTTCCTGCCATTCTTTATGGGTATCAATGAAGCCATCTACGCCATCGTGTACAACAAGTTTGATCCGAGAGTACCGGATTGTGACCCTGGAAAGGTCCCGCCCGGATTGCAACAACTGTATCTATGACCCCCAACAATAACCCCCGCTAAGCGCGGGGGCGTTTTAATGAGTTTTATTCCTTCTTGTTAGGCTTTGTGCTCGAATCGATGCCCCAAAGTTGACGTTGGATGGCATCTGCGCGAGCAGGAATGAAGTGATGTAAGTATTCAACCTCTTCTTCAAATCCTTCGTTTGTGGTTAACTTAGTTGGATCAGAATAGACATAGCCACGAATAAGTCTAGATGCAGATTCTAAGCTTTGCAAATATTCACCGCTAAATATATATTCGTCTAGTACAGTTTGAAGAATAGCATGATAGCGGTTTAAATAATCTGGGTTGTCTGCTAAGAGACGCCAAAGTGGGCGTTCGTCCTTGGATGGACCAATAAGTAACGAATCGATCGGCCAGCCAATAGCGTTGTTTCTATTTGAGGAGTAATTATCATCATAAGACTCCTTTTCCAGATGGAAGGCGCAATCGTAATCCCACGGCATGAGTGAGAGCTTGCCGTTGGAAAGCTTAAGATAGTAATTCTGCGAGGTACCCCCTAGATAACTGTCACTATTTGGTATTAGGCTAGCTGCCACAAAAAACTTAATGACAGAATCTATATCCCAATAATCTTCTGGGGACTTTAAAGAAAATTCAGAGAGTGATTCTATAGCATCGATAACGAATACTTCGTCGGCGCGAGAATATTTAGTTGTAGCATTATCAAAGATTGCGTTGTAATCTTCTATAGCATCTCCAACATAAACTAAGTCGGAGCCACCATACCCCATCCATTCCATTTCACTATCGACTTCTTTTACCGACGACGTCTTGCTGTTTTGATTGATTTTGTCGTGATTAAAACTATATGGTATGGGGTGGAAAAGCGCCGCATCTGGGCTAGAGTTAGTACGTTTAAGGAATGTATTGTCAATACCCTCCGTCGCTAAGTAAAGACCGTTTGGCTCCCCGTTAATATATAGCTCAGTGAAAGATGTCAAAGGATAATCCAATCCAATTGCTGCTACGATACGATAGGCTAGATAATCCTTGAGATAGCTAGGGTCAGCAGCAAGACTATTCAACGAAAGTCTATCGAGCCCGTAGTACGAACCTGCCTCGTTGTATCTGTGAAAGTTGAGTGTATAACTGTAGCGATCAGAATAATCCAATTCCGCAACCGCGCTAAGTGATCCATTGCCACGAGTCGAGAATGAAACATTCTCTAACTTTTCTCCGTCGATTGTAACCGTGGTCCTGTACTTGGTCTTGTCCTTTGGGTTTTCACGGAGCGAGGCTAGTTTTTTTTCGTCGATCTGGACATCGATTCGATGAACTCTCGTCTCGTCAAAGAGCCTATTGGCGTATTCTGGAGAGGTATGATAATCTGGCCCAGCGTAAGAATTGCTGGTAAACGATAAGTAAAAAACTCCTACAAAAAGGACCAGGATAAAAAGGTATTCTATGTGTTCCCATATTGCGTAGAAAAAACGTTTCATGAGTCTAGTTTATATTCTAGACTACGAAGGACATTTAGGAAATACATAAATGCATCATATGGCGAATCATAGGCAGAGAAGTAGGCATGGACGTCGCCGTCGTTCCAGTATTTAGTACACATGTAGTAGGCATGATCGGAAGTAGTAAGGCGGCGGAAATCTTCGAGAAGTCGCTCGTCTTTGTGGGCCTTGGCGGTCTCAATTACTTTATCGCGCATCGCATAAAGTGCAGACATAGACTCGTCCTGGAGCTTGTTTCCCATCCAGGCGGAAAGATCGCGTTCGGTATCAGCCCAAGTGACTGTCCATGGATAGGAAAGCTCGCCAATAGGCGTTTCATTGGCGCGTTCTGCAACGGTGAGGAACTTGTGATCTTCTTTTGAGAGCCATGAGTCGATAAGATGATTCATGAAGTCAAAGATGCCGGTTTCTCGCCATTGATGTTCGCCAAAGGTTTCAAAGTCCATGAAGAGATTAACTGTCTCGCCGTCATTACATGAGCTCTCCAACCAAGACTCGTAACGGTCGACTGTAAGCGGCCAATCTTTCCAAGATTTGTCGCTAAAACGGAAAGCGATATCGTCGGACAAGCGATAGTTCTTGAGTAAAAGTTTGAGCTTCTTGGTACCGGAAGCCTTATATACGAAATTTGGACTGCGCCAGCCGAGAATCTTGTCCCAGCCTTCGCAGAGGCAAGCCTTAAAACCGAGCTTCTCTACGGCGGCACCGACAGCGTCGTTATAAGAGAACTCTGTGTTGCGGAAAACTGTAGGTGTGAAGTCGAAGATGCGTTTGAAGGTCTCAACTTGTTGTTTGACCTGGGCCTCGAATTCTTCGCGAGAATAGAAGAAGGCCATGGAGTGATAGTAAGTCTCAGCAACGAGCTCAACGCGACCAGTGGCGACCATTTTCTGTAGACGAGTAACTAGTTCTGGCATCCAAAGCTCGGCTTGTTCTAGCCAAACACCAGTGATGCTGAGTGAAAACTTGAAATCTTTATGCTTCTTGAGGTTTCTTTCTAGAAGATCAAACATTGGCAGGTAGCTTTTGTCTGCTACCTTGCGAAAAATACGTTCGTTAGACTGTTTTGAATTGTAATCTGGATCGTTAAAATAATTATCGTTTACAGAAACGTCGAATATTGAGTAGGCGCGAAAGCGCCATGGTTGATGGATGTGTAGGTATAGACAGATTCCGCGCATTTTCCCTTGTTATCTCTGCTTATGTTTATCGATATCATTATAAGCCTTTATACATTTTTGTGCAACATCATCCCATGATATTTTGCGATATTCGTTTTGGATGGAGTTAGTCAGAGTATCCTTGAGTGCAGGAGATTTAGCAATAGCTAGAATCTCGTTCGCGAGTTTGTTCTCATCCCAGAAGTCGTAACGGAACGAACTCTTTAAGACCTCAGCAACGCCAGATTGCTTAGTAATGATGAGTACGTCACCATGGTGTGCTGCTTCAAGAGCAGTGAGGCCAAATGGCTCGGAGATGCTAGACATAACGAAGATATCGGAAAGTTCATAGACATCGCGGAGCTGTTTGCCGCGGACAAAGCCAGTAAAGATGACGTTCTTGCTGATGCCAAGCTCGGCGGCTAGGTTGATGAGCTCGTGTTTCTCTTCCCCGTCGCCGGCAAACACAAACATGAGCTTAGGGTTCTTGCGGATAGCTTTGGCAGCGGCGTGAAGAAGATGCGTTAAACCCTTCTGGATAGTGAAGCGGCCGACTGTGCTGACGATAGTGTAACCTTTAGCCTTGAGCGCTTCGATGTATTTATACTGTGCCTTGTCGAGACGATAAACTTGCTTCAGGAAATCTTCGTCAAGCGAGTTATAAACTACATCGATCTTATCTAACGGGATTTCGTATTTTTCATGAATGATGTTTTTGGTAGCGTTCGATACGGCGAGAATCTTGTCTGCAAGCATGAGACCTTCGCGTTCGATATCGTGGACTAATGGGTTTCCTCCGTTGCCGCCAGCGCGGTCGTATTCTGTGGCATGGACGTGCGCAACTAGTGGGATGCCGTAATTCTTTTTAGCTAAAATACCAGCTTCGAAAGTAAGCCAATCGTGGGCATGGACGAGATCAGGCTTGAATTCCATGAGGTATTTGTCAACAAAATCACAATAGGTCTTTTGAATCTGACGAATGGAAATCTGATCTTTAGAAATGGCTCCTGGAATATGAACATCAGGAATAATCAAATCTTCGACTTTCTCAGAATCGTAAGCTCCGATACCGAAACGGAAAAGCGGATCAATATGCGAGGCGGAGAGAATATTCATGAATTTGATGTTTTCATGGCTGGCCTCATACGGTACAACGAAATCAATATTAACGCCGTCTTTCGAAAGAGCACGAGCAAGGTTTAAACATGCCACGCCTAAACCTCCTGAATTGTGCGGTGGAAGTTCCCACCCGAGCATTAGTATTTTCATTACATCTATTTTAGCACTATTTATTTTTTTTTAGAACACTTTTTTGCTATTGTTGTAAAAAATACTAAAACATCTTTCGTTTGACATATTCTTAGCTTTTTGGCAAATTTTCGTGCAAAAAATATTATTATTGTTTGAACTTTGCCTTCATTATTATTTTCTGCTTCTTCTGGATCGTCGCGTAGCGTGGCAAGAAAGTCATAGACTCCTATTCCTTCCAAAAAAGGCGCCATTTCGTGTATCTTTTTTACAGAGAAACCATTTATTGCAAGTTGGTTATCATAATCGTAGCTTCTCGAATCTAGCCACTTGCAAAACTCGTTCTTTATATCTTCGTACTTAACAACTTTAGAAAAAAGTTTAGCGAACACTGTACTCTTGACGTGTATTTCGTCTAGGAGATGCTGTTCAATTTTTGCCTCGTCCACGCTACTACTCCTTGTTTTGAGTTTATCTAAAAATACTTGCTACTTACAGAGATGTACAGTGAAGTTATCTCCATTATATTTTTGCTTTGTTTTCTAGCAATGGGC
This sequence comes from Candidatus Saccharimonadota bacterium, assembly GCA_017513905.1. Taxonomy (GTDB): domain Bacteria; phylum Patescibacteriota; class Saccharimonadia; order Saccharimonadales; family Saccharimonadaceae; genus Nanosyncoccus. The sequence continues at coordinate 32,091 of JAFWMR010000006.1, read as the reverse complement.
TTGTATAACAATACGATTAAGCTTACAATTAGGGTATGCCTTTTGAAAATATTAATAATACTTCGTTTAGAAAAAAACGATTATTATCTGGGTTGATTGTTATTGGTGCGGTGGCAACCGTTCTGGCATTAACCGCTGCTGATAGTCATCGTATAGCAAGAGCAGCGTCAACTAATGCGGCAAAATCTGCGGCGCTAGATAAGTACGGAAAACATTTTGAAATACAGTATTATTGGGGTCCATCAGGCCAACAAATTACTGCAAATCCGTCAAATATTGCGAGTATAATTGCAAATTCTGGTTTTACAATTGCGCCATTTCGTGATTCTTATGATAGCCAGTGGACAGCGGATTCGAATTCATCGGCAGCATCAATTTTGGATTCTTATAATTTAAAAACTTATATTTTTCATGGCAACAATGCTGAGTTGGGACGCCAATCGGGTATTAGTACGGTAAAAAGTTTTTATGATACATATTTAAAACCGAACATGGATTTTAAAAACGTCATTGGCTACGATATTACCGACGAACCAGCAAAACATTCAATTACAGGAGTTTCCGTTGGTCTTGATATTACGACGCCAGCAGTGGCGAACTTTTATTCGGTTGACCCGATGCGAGACACTTATGTGAACTTATTCCCAAATTATGCACCAGTGGATTGTCTTGAATACAAGTCTGCGAGCGGGTGCGATGCGCAGGGTAATTTAGACTTAACGGCTTACGAAGATTATTTATCGTTATTTTTAGACAGTTCCGCCGTACGAACTTTGTCGGTTGATTATTATCCAAAGGCAAAAGATTCATTAAATGTAACTTACAATGATTATACTGACCGTGATTTGTATTATGCGAATCTGCGCTCGCTCTTATATCATTACAAAGCAAAGCGCAATCAAAACATCGAAGCTGTGCCAATGAATATTGTGGCGCTACACGACTGGTATGTTGATGCTAATTCAAAATCACAGGTGATGTATCAAGTATCTAACAACCTTGCATTTGGGATGAAGCGGCTGTCGTATTTTACTTATATGCATCCATCTACTGGGACGAGTTGGGATTCAGGCTGGTTAGTTAACTCCGACGCAGTAACTAAGTCTTCATTCTATAATATCGTCAGCGACATTAATTCCTGGGCGTTCAATCTTGGCAATGAGTTATATTCGAAGGAAGTAGATGAAATTTACCAAGTTCGTGGTTCGATGAAGCCGTTGATTTATCAAGATACAAATACCGTACATAATGTGCGCTTTTTGGGGAATGTCTCAGCAAAAAGCAACGGAAATGACGCAGAGGCAATTTTAACTTCATTCGATGATGCTACGTTCATGATCGCGAATGGTGAACCGAATAGCGTAGTGAGTTTTTATTTTGATGGAATAGCGTTGTCAAACATGGAATACTTTGATGCATATAATAATGTATGGCAGAATATTTCTGACGGAATACAGTATGATTTAGCATCATTTAATACTTCTGCGAATACTGTGATATTACCGGTGGGCTCGAATGTTTTATTACATCTGGCTTCCGGCGTATCAGCGAAAAATACAGGAGTGATGATTGACAAGGAAGGCAAACGGATCGTTTCTTATTCTTCTGATCTAAATAATGTGGCCGACAACATAACTTCAACGACTAAAACGCAGAATGGAACAACAATCACGCTACAGGATGGAACTTACAACATCCTCTATCCTTCATCATCTGCGGGATGTGTCGTCCGGCCAGCATTTGTATTTACTGGGTTTAATACGAGTTTCTCTGAATGCGGATTCTCGACAAATAGTAATCTGCTCAGTTTTACAAAGCTTGATGATAATTATGTAGCGTTGAAATATAATTCCAATGGACAGCAAGTGAAAAATTTGCCCATAATCTCTGCTTCGACTTCTAATTATACGGTCTCTGGGACGACGATAAAGACCAATGGGGCCTCGTTTGATACCTCAAGAATTATAGTAACTAACGGTGTTGGTGAGCAATCCGGATTGACATACAATATATATACGTGGCCATTAAAGATTCTAGTTGCATCTTTCACGATCGACACGAGTGAACCAGAACCGGAGCCCGATCCGGAGCCAGAACCGCAGCTTGAGATTACGGATTTGACTGGTGGTGGTGCGACGATCAATATCGTTTCAGATAACTCATTTACTGTAATGAGCGAACTAGCATGCAAGGTTTTGGTTTCGACGGACAACGGAACAACTTGGACGCTAGTTGATCCGAGTACGGCGGTTGGAACTAACCATCGAGGATATACCTTAAATGAAACAAGTGGAGCAGTGATTGTTTTGGCGTATGCTGGAGATGCGAATACGGATAGTAGTGTGAATGTGCGGGATGCAAGGAAGGTAATAAATTCGATTATCGGAGGAGATACTTTAAGCGGTCTTGAACAAAAGCTGGCGGATGTGGACAGAAGCGGCGGAGTAAATGTGAGAGATGCAAGAAGAATAATAACTAGCATCATTGGGGAAACTAGTATTAGTTGGTAATAACAAGCTTCATATAAGAATATCTATACCAAGTTCAGCCATCCTCTCGTTCTCTTGGTGGCTTGAATTCTATAGTCTTGCGTCTCTCCACCGAATGACTTATTAAAACAAAAAATACCTTGAATGGTATTTTTGTTCTAATTGGCACACCATAGTGAAAGAAGTTGCAACTATAATTCGTTCCGATATATTCTTAATGGTTTAGGTAGCGGCGGTGCGATTTGTAAGATGCGTAGAAAAAGTCAAAAAAAGGAGCCGTGAGGCTCCTCTCTCTAGATTTTCTATATGGCAGAATAGTTAGACGGATCAGAGAAATGCTTATTAAATAAATCCATGATATTGATTTCGTAACTTCTAGCCATTGTATTTTCTTCAGTACGGAACGCTTGGGCTCCAGAGAGATAGTACCAACCACTATCGTTATGGAAGATCTCTACTGCGTCTACGAGATGCTCTCTTTGCCGAGAGTTACGCGTAATGCAAACTAAGCCAGGGCCAGCCTTTCTGACTGATGAAAAGGCATAAAGACTGTTATCTTCACTACCAGATATACAGAGGCTGGCATTATCGCCTGCTTCATTGACTGTATTATCACCATAATCGTATGAATAGGTGACCAGCGATAACTCTTCCGGAAGTTTAATTTTAATGCCCCAGTCATTAATATAAATGTATCTGTTGTCCGCATATTCGATGTCGTTCGTCGATCTAGATTCAGAAGCGGATTTAGCTTCTTCCGGAGTTTCAGTTCCAGAGGCTTCGAGCTTTTTAATATAATCTTGAAGTACGGCATACTTTTGTTTAATATTGGAAAGCTCGGTCTCTAGCTCTGCATTAGCTATGTCACCTGCCGGTTTTTCTTCTGGTTTTCTAGTCATGCCATAGACGCCGAAGCCAATACCGACAATAGCAAGCACAGAGCACATTATCATGCCCATCATCATGCCTTTTGATTCTTTTTTACCGGCGGATGTGGAGGTGTTGGCCATTTCCATATCCATGTCTTCTTGGTTTATCTGTTGCATTAGAAAGTGTTCCTGTTTATGGTTAAGATTATTATAACAAAAAATAGCCTAAATGGCTATAATGGCACGGGTGGAGAGAAGGCGTTCGCTTCGCGAACTTCTCGCCTGCGTCGTCTCGGAATATCTATAACGAGTTCTAGATATTCTCTCGCCTCCTTGGCGGTTTGAACTCTACGAGTTCTGCGTCTCTCCGCCTATTCTAATGGCACGGGTGGAGAGACTTGAACTCCCGACACCTGGTTTTGGAGACCAGTGCTCTACCAACTGAGCTACACCCGTATAGAAAAAGTACAACATAAATATATTACCACAAAAACCGAAAAATACCTACTGCTGTCTGGATTCGTCGTTCGCGTCAGCAATCTTCTTTAGGGAGATGGCGAAGCCACCGCCAGGAGCCATCCAGATATCGATGAAGTTCTTATTCGTAACATCTGTAGTTTCGATACGAATGTCGAGAGGATTGTCGCGGTAGTGAGCGGTCTCTGAATCGCGATAGATCTCAGCCTCGTAGGTGGTCCCTTCTTCAAGGAAATCGAGAGTGACGCGGACTTTGTGAGCGTTTTCGTTGGTAACCCCGCCAACAAACCAGTTATGACCGCCACGTTCCTCACGAGCGACAACATAGTATTCGCCGATGGCGCCCATGAGCGGAACTGAGTGCTCCCAGTTGACCGGAACGTCATGGATAAATTTGTATGCACCTGGGTTAACTTCTTCGTAGAAGCGAGGACGATCGGCTGCCATTTGCATACCGGAAGGAATTGTAACAAAGAAAGCTAGTTGGCGAGCAAGCGTGGACGCGATGCGCTTGGTGGTGTTTGTGATATCGAAAATACCCGACGTATAGTCCATAGGTCCGGAAAGAAGTCTGGTGAACGGGATAATACAAGCATGGGATGGGCTGAGTGCGCCTCCTTCATATTCTTGGCCGCGAGCACCTTCGCGCGTGAGAAGATTCGGGAAGGTCCGTTCGATGCCAGTACCTTTGATTGGTTCGTGAACATCCAAACAGATGTGGTATTTGGCGGCAAGTTCGAGTGCTTTTTGATAGTGCTCGACACCAAGCTGAGAATGATGGAATTCCCTCTTGCCTTGGATGGACATCATGGATCCGGCATAGCCAGGCTTGATATAATGGATCCCAAGATCGGAATAATACTTATAGCTGGCTTCTAGCTGGGACTCATAATTGTCGACGAAACCAACGGTCTCATGATGGCCAATGATTTCAATATCGTTTGCGCGAGCATATTCAGCGATGCCTGGAAGATCACAGTCTGGCATAGGGTGAACAAAGTCTGTAGTTTTGCCGTTTAATAGCCAGTCGCCATCCCAGCCGCCGTTCCAACCTTCGAGAAGTAGGCCACCTATACCAAGACGACGGCAAGCGTCGATGTATTCGATAGCGTGGCTGGTAGTAGCACCGTGACGTGGGCCAGATGCCCAGGTCCACTCGCCAACATACATTGCCCACCAAATACCGAGGAATTTGATTGGCTTGACCCATGAGAAATCTTCTGAAGGTGGGTCGTTGAGGTTTAGCATCATATGGTTCTTGGTGAGGCCAATCGGAGAGCCGGCAATCATGACAAAACGCCACGGTGTATTGAATGGAAGCTCGACACGCGCTTTAATACCGTCCGACAAAGGAGTGATATCGCTTTTCAAAGCCTTCCACTCGTCAAGCTTGAGAGACATTTCGCCGTAATTATAGAGTGCGGCCTCATGAATAGCTAGGTGATATTTATTGGGTAGAACAATCGTGAGGGGGGTATGAACGGACTTTTCCAGCTCATATACTGGTTTTTTCTCGTAATTGTATTCGTAGCGGTCCGGCTGATAGGCCGGGATAGACCAAGAATTGGCATTTAGATCGATATTAAATTCTGTAAGCTCGTCTTCGATCTCTACGCGTGAGAACGCCGGTTGTGGCGGAAGCTCGTAGCGGAAAGCGACACCATCGTTGAAGACGCGGAAACGTAAAGTAAATAGACGCTTGGTGCTCGAAGTCTCTGACATGTAGAAAGCGGACTCATTGTATGCGTTGGTGATGAAATGTTCTTCGCCCCAGACTGTTTCCCATGTTTCACCGACGGATTTTTCGGTAGAACGGACAATAGATAGATGATCAGAAAGTGCGGGTGAACCTTTGACCTTTATACCGAGTTTCGATTCGCGAATAAGTGTAGTTTCACCTTTTAGAACAGAATAAGAAACATGCCCCTGACGCAGGGTGAGCTTGAGTTTGACGGCACCATCAGGAGAGGCAATGATTTTCTCAGTATCAGTGACAGCTGGTTTGACGCCATTTACCCAGTCCAAAAAGGCCTGAAACATGTTTGCCATAAGCATATTATATATAATTGTGGTCGTTTTTTCTAGTTATTTTAGCTAGTTTTGAGCCGACAAAAATGCTATGATTAAGGTGTATGATGAAAAAGATAATGGTTGGTGGGCTTTGTCTCGTCGTAGGTGGGTGTTTGTCTTTTTTTGGAGTCCAGTTTTTTCTAAAAACAGGTATTTTTAAGATTCCTGGCGAAATAGTGTTTGATGAGAATATCTCTAATAAAGAGGCCTACGTGGCCGCTTTGGCTGATATAGAATTGGATAAGAATGTAAATATTTCCGAATTCTTTGATGATAAGAATAAAATAGATGGGACTGAGAATTCCAAAAACTTCTTGGTTGATATTTTGGTTCCGGTGGCAGATTTCTATGAGCCAAAAGAGTCTATCACGAAAGCTGAGTTTGACGAGAGAATAAATACCAATGAAGGGATAGCCTCCGTGTTGAATCTTAATACGACGCAAAAACTTTTGGCTGTAGACGGAGATTATTGGCTTGAATCTTTTGCTGGTGGAGCGAAATATAAACTATTAAAGATCGATGGTGAGAATCCAGAAGATGTCACGAGGGTAGCGGAAAAATTGCAACCATTGATGAAAACATTCCCAGACAAATCGAGCGTTCTGTCTTTCGCACAAACTGGTGTAACTGCGCTCAGTCGAAATATGAATACTAAGATGTTTCAAGTTGGGGATGGCAAATATTTCTCCGCAAATCTCGCAGACTATTTAAAGAAGTTTGATTTGACACATACTAGTAACGAGAGTAGCTTTTCTAACTATGCGAGTTCTGGCAATATATGTTCGGATTGGCGTTTTCTGGACACATTGACGGATATAGGGCTAGATATCGTCGAGCTAACCGGTAATCACAATGTTGATTGTGGCGCAAACGATGCAATAGCAACTTTTGAAAAATACCAAGAACTCGGAATTAAGACTGTTGGCGGTGGTAGAACAGCAGTGGAGGCAGAAATACCACTGATGATTTCACAAAAAGGAACAAATATTACTATGCTCGCTTATAACCAGAGCACCGGTGGAGCAACATATGGCGAAACTCCAGGAGCAAATCAATACTATAGAGAAAATGCCGCAACTAGAATTGCAGAAGCTAAAGAACGCGGAGATTTCGTAATTGTCGATATACAGTTTAACGAATGCAATTTTTATGATAATGTAAATGAGGACACGACTTGCGATCGAGCTGATTCGGCGCCTGGAGATCAAGTTGGCTTGTTTAGAAGCTTGATTGATATGGGCGCGAATGTTGTCGTTGGTACTAGTGCGCATCAAACGCAGACTTTCGAGCAGTACAACGGTGGCGAGATATATTATGGACTTGGTAATATATTCTTCGATCAAATTTGGTGGCCAGGCACTACACGAAGTTTGGGACTAACGCATTATTTCTGGAATGGTAAGTTATTACAAACTAGGAGATTCGGAACTATATATGACGCTAGTTATCAAACAAGAATAATGAACACAGAGGAGATAGAATGGCTGATCAGCCGACTCAATCAGGCGAGATGAAGGAAGAACACAAACACAGTCGTTTGGCTAATATTTTGTTCGATGCATTAGTAATGATAATTGTAGCAGCTGCAACATTTGCATTTTTTAGATTGACACTGCTAAGGCCTGAAAACCAAGAAATAAATAATCCTAACGTCGTAAACAAAGTTCCACTAGATAACAGAACAACCGAAGAAGACTAGTTAACCTAGTAGGTCGAGAAGAACTGCGACCAGTAGGTCTTGTATTGGGTGTCTGGGTCAAAAACAAAACCGACAGAGAGTTTGGTGTAGTTAGTACTCAGAATGTTTGCACGGTGGTCTGGTGAATTCATCCATGCGGCGACGACGGTCTTTGGTGAAACTGCGGCATTTCCTGCCATAAGGTTCTCTCCGCTCGATCCGCCAGAATCTGGGATCGGACAAGCTGTCTCCCATGATGATCCGTCTGGACGGGTGTGGGCGTAGGTAGTCATTAGTTCGCGAGCGCGAATTTCGGCAGCAGCTTCACACGTGACACCCCATTCGAGTGGGTCAATACCGTTTTTCTTGCGTTCTTCATTAACTAATGTCAGAACATCTCGCTTCCATTGTTCGTCTGGGACTTCGACTACTGTTACGGTAATAGAATCATGACGACGACCATCATAAGTACCGGCGGTGACCGTAGTTGTACCGATTCCCTTAATAATTGGATAACGGCAAATTTCAGATGAGTAACCTAACCATGTACGCGCTGAGGAGTAAAAACCAGAAATGACATCTTGGTTCGACGATTGCCAATACATACTGCCAAGTTGAGACAGATTACCGCCTACACAAATATCGATATCGGCTGACCGATAGATGGTAAGGGAGGTCTCGTTCCATAGCTCTCCGCCTCCTACTGGATCTGAAGAAATCCATCCGTTGGGAGCAACTTGATAAACTGTACCATCGGCTCCGGATATAGTCTTGCCATTAGAAGTGTCAGAAACTGATCCGAGCATCTCGAGCTCTTCGATGGAATCTGTAATTTCGTCGGAACGTTCAGAAACTGCGCGAAACTCGATGTCGCCTCCCCAGATAGCGGCAGCAATCAAAATCCCGGCGATAAGAATGGCAGCAGCATTGATAGACAAAAGAATCGTAATACGAGTCTGTTTTATCGTCGCAGCTGTCAAATTTACCTCCTTTTTACTTATACTTATTATACAAAACGCAAGAAAAAACCTCAAGTATGAAAACTTGAGGTTGCTGTGGGTTAGGAGAGTGGCCAGCCGATGACCTCATTGAACAGCTTCTGAGCGTATGCGCTGCGGTGGCATTTCAGTTCGTCATGATATAAATCCTGCAGATGGTTCCACGGGAGACGAATAGCGTTAGCCAGGCATGGCCTACCGTAAATGTCATAATTCTGTCCATGAAGCATTTCGAGGCAGATTTTGCTTTCGCCATGGTAATGGTGCCACTCGAACGTTACGGCAGTGCGGTCCTTGTTGAAGTCCCAGAAGACAAAATGATGTAAAAGACCCGGGTCCTTCAATCTATCAATCAGGTGAGCGCGGAAGCCGTTTTCCGATAAATATTCACGGTTAAGATTGGTGAATTCATGCAGGAACATAGAGTCGAGACCACACAAGAGATTGTGGATAATTGTAGGCCCATCCGTAAACTTCGAACTTTCTGGATACTGATCAGAGTAAAAGCCCTCAGAGAGGATGACCGGGCGTTCGGCCCATTCATAGACATAAAGACTCTCTGCTCCTGTTGTGGGCGACGTACGAATCTTCTCGAGCGAAGTCCACCAGTTACCGATTTTACCGAATCGAGCGTTTTCAACCATCTTTGTTCCCTCCCTTTTGTACTTAGCACGCAAACTGATGGTATCAACGGTGTTAATACGTTCTACTGATCTTGTCAGATCCTAGGGTGAACCCCTAGCAGAAACGCTGCCGGCTAGTACCGTCAGTTTAGCTTTTGTACGGATCAAAGCTGTCACTCTCCTTTTTAAAAAACTTGCCAGATCGGCCTCTGGCATTGGCTTGGATATTGTAACATAATTATTGTACTTATGCAACAAAAATGGTGGAGTAGATCGGACTCGAACCGACCACCTCAGCAATGCGAATGCTGCGCTCTACCAGATGAGCTACTACCCCAACCACCTTATTGTAACATAATCCTTAGATTCCTGGAACTGGGAATTTGAGAGCGAGAGTGCGAACTTCTGTACGAATCTTGTCTAGCTCTTCAGCTGCTTCGGGCAGGCGTTCTTCGGTGCCGAGACCAGTGCAGATGTTGGCGACACGGTGCATCCAATCTGCAATTTGTTTCATTTCTTCCTGACCAAGACCACGAGTGGTGATGGCCGGAGTGCCAAGACGAACGCCGGACGGACGAAAAGCGGCGCCTTTATCAGTCGGAAGAGAGTTAGCATTGAGGTTTAGCCCTACCATATCGAGCGCGCGCTCGAAGAACTTACCATCGATGCCAGCACTCTTAATCATATTGACGAGTATAAGGTGGTTTTCTGTACCGTCGCCTTGAAGTACGAAACCGTTTTTCTTAAGAGCATCTGCTAAGGTTTTAGCGTTCTTAACAATAGACTTGGTATAGTCCTTGAACTCCGGCTGTAAAGCCTCACCAAATGCGACTGCCTTAGCGGCAATGATATGCTCTAGTGGACCACCTTGAGTACCCGGGAAGACAGCACGGTCGATAAGAATAGGAATGTTTTCGATAGTGTGTTCTGGTTTTCTTAAAGGTGAATCAACATTGCCCTTGGACAGAATGAGACCACCGCGAGGACCACGAAGTGTCTTATGAGTAGTAGTAGTCATAACATGGAAGCCGTGATCTAGTGGGTTCGGATGTACGCCACCAGCAATAAGTCCAGCTACGTGTGCCATATCTGCCATAAGAAGACATCCAGGTATCTTCTTTGCGATCTTAGCTACACGATCAAAATCGGGGATTTTCATAAAAGCGGAATAGCCGACAAGGATAATCTTAGGCTGCTCCTCGAGAGCAATGCGTTCGAGCTCTTTATAGTCGATATCGCCAGATTCGTCTACTCCGTAGCCCATGAAATTGTATATGTGAGCAGAACGAGTGACCTTAGCGCCATGGGTCAAATGACCGCCAGCTGGAAGCGACATGGCCAAGATGGTATCGCCCGGCTCGCACCAAGCCCAGTAGACAGCTTCGTTAGCGTTGGCTCCAGAATGCGGCTGAACGTTGGCGTGATCGGCATGGAACAGCTTACAAGCGCGTGAAATGGCTAGACGCTCTATCTTGTCGACATTATCTTGACCACCATAATAGCGGAAATTCGGCAATTTCTCTTCTACGATTTTGTCTTCTGGCCAGAAATCTTTAGGCTCACCAGAAATACCGTCAAAACTTGGGTAGCCTTCGGAGTATTTGTTGGTAAGTACTGAGCCTGCCGCTTTTAGGACATTTGCTGATACATAGTTTTCACTAGGAATGAGCTCTAGGCCTTCTTCTTGGCGCTTCTCCTCGGATTTAATAAGGCTAAAAACAGGATCTTTAGACATGTTAGTTTTCCTTTCTTGTGTATTTATTGATATTAAACTTGATTTCGTTTTCCGTTAATGATTGTAGGGTGGTTAAATCATATTCTTCCTTGTTAAATTCCGGGAAGAAAACATCGGCATCTTTGTTAGCGTCAACTTCAGTGAGATATAACGTACGCGCGTGTGGCAAGAAGAGACGATAGATGGAGGCGCCACCGATAATGAAGATTTCTTCGTCTGAGTCCTCATTCTTCTTGATAAACTCATCTAGATTTGAAATCTGCGTGGTGTTTTCTGGAAGATTATTCAGCTTACTGCGCGAAAGAATAAGATTCTGGCGATTCGGCAAGGGCTTCTCGCCAAGTGACACCCAGGTATTTGCCCCCATGACAACAGTATGATCGCGAGTGGTTTCGCGGAAGAACTTCATGTCTGATTTGAAATGAAAAATCAGGTCATTATCCTTCCCTAGTTCAAGATTTTTTCCGATACAAGCGATGATAGAAAAAGCCATATCTACTCCCTAAGCCGTAATAGGCATGTTAATACGGCCTTGGTGCTGATAATCGATGAGCTTGATGTCCTTAAGCTCTCTAGAGTTGTCAAACTTGAAGAAATCTTTGACTTTTGGATTGAGCCAAAGCTTTGGCGCGTCATACATTTTGCCGCGTTCTTTAATAATTGCGTCGCGACGTTCGAGCTGTTCCTTAATACCGGCAATTTGGTTCTCGTAAATATGAGCATCATTGATGGTGAAGGTCATCTTGCCTGGACGGAGACCTACGCTCTGGGCGACCATAGAGAGCAAGACAGCATATTGAGAAATGTTAAACGGAAGCCCGAGCGGCGCATCGTTACTGCGCGAGTGAACCATGAGATTAAGGCGTTCGCCAGAAACAATCCATTCATTGCTCCATACGCAGGACGGCAAAGTAGCAGTTGGAATCCATTCGTTCTGCCAGAGTGACATAACCATACGGCGATTCGTCTGGTCTTGTTTTAAAGTTTCAATAAGGCTCTGGGTGAGCTGATAGCGGTTCACCACCCAGCCATATGCAGTGCCAATCGTTCCGACTGGATCTTCTTTGAGGCCTTTTTCTTTGTAGAGCTTCTTGAAATCGCGACCCATATAGATGCCAGATTCTGGAACCTCCCATTCATTCCAAATCTTAACACCGCGGTCATGGAGCCATTTAACGTCGTTACTCTGAACTTGCCAAATCCAAAGCATTTCTAGGACTGCAGTCTTGAATGCTACGAACTTAGTGGTTAAAATCGGAAACTCCTCTTCAAGATCAAATTCCAAGATGTAGTGCGGAATACGAATAGTTGCCGACGCTTCTTTGGCTTGAACGATATGGTTTGGCATTGTATTGGATGTTTTCTTGGAACGCGCAGTGTCGGTCTTATCTTTATAGTTCACAACACGTTCGCCCTCGCGCAGAATCTTGTCGCAAAGATCAAGATATTGTTCGTCGAATCGGCTCATATTTCCTCCGTTTAGTTAATTTCTATTATATATGAGCCAATTGGTTTTGACTACTTATATTTTGCCCAGAGTTTGTCAAATCGTTTAATATCGGCACCAACGTTTTCTACGTACGACCCATTCTCTAATATTTGTCTCAGTTCAGCTTCCGGTAAAGATTCGACATATTTGTTAGTCGAGATGTATGGATACTCATCGACGATTTTTTGAGCGACTTCTGGACGGAGGAGGTAGTCGATAAATAAGTACGCGTAATCTACGTTCTTGGCACCCTTTACTATGGTGTAATTATCCATTGAAAGAGCAAAACCTTCGGCTGGATAGGAAATTTTAAGGTCTGGATTTTCTTCACGCGCAAGGATAGCTTCAGCGTTCCATACAATGCCAGCGTCGACTTCTTTAGTGATAAAGAATGTCTTAGGGGAATCTGAATCGAAGGCTTTGATGTTGGGCTTGATTTTGTTGAAGAACTCTAGACTGGATTCGAGATGATCTTCGTGGACATCGTTCATATCATATCCACAAGCGTTCAGCATGGCGCCGATGATAATACGCTGGTCATCAAGCATTACGAGGTTGTTTTCTAGCGCTGGATTTTGGAGATCTTTATAGGACGTAAGTCGGTCGACCACCGTTGTGTCATAGAGAAAAACAGTTGTCGCCATGAGAAACGGAAGCGAATAGACGTTGTCCGAATCGTATTGTTGATTCAAGAAGAGCGGATTGAGATTGTTAATGTTTTCTAGCTTGCCGTGATCGAGAGGCTCGAGAAGATTACGCGATATCATTAAGTTGACCATGTAGTCGCTTGGGAAAACTAGATCGTATGTTCCCTCTCGACTGCTAGTGAGCTTAGCAAGAAGTTCTTCGTTTGACGAGTAAGTGCCGTAGTTGACTTTAACACCGAACTCTTCTTCGAAATCTTTAACAACTTCGGTCGGAATGTAGCTCGTCCAGTTAAGAACGTTTAAGGTCTTCTGGTTAGAATCTTCGCTTTCGTGAGGGCGAACGGCGAGCAAAATTGTCACAATAGCAAGTACTATGACGATGGCGGAGAAAACTATTTTTTTTATGAGTGCAGAATACCGATTCATCATCTTAGACTCCTGTTTGCAGTCTTCTTAGATTGAAAATGAGCGCTCAATACTAAAGTAATTACTGTAACGACAAGCATAATTGACGTAAGAGCGTTCACGTCTGGGCTAATGCCAGTCTTAATGTTGGCGTAAATATAGAGTGGGAGAGTGTTAGTGCCGGGTCCAGCGGAGAAGTATGATATTACAACATCATCCATAGAAAGTGTAAAGGCTAGGAGTGCGCCGGAAACGATGCCTGGCCAAATAAGTGGCAGAATAACATACCAGAAAGTCTGCCACCTAGATGCACCTAAATCTGAAGCAGCAAGTTCGACATGCTTTGGCAAGGCATAGAGCGTAGAGCGGACGGAAGTAATAACAAATGGCACGGAGAAGGAAATATGAGCGAGAAGGACAGTCCAGAAACCTAGCTCAAGCTTAGCAAGTGTAAAGACGGAAAGTAGGGCGATACCGAGAACGATTTCCGGAATGACGATTGGAATGTAAATGAGCTTGTCGATAAAACCGTGACCTTTGAAACGGAATTTTTTTAAGCCAACTGCGGAAATAGTACCAATAACAGTTGAGATTGTTGTGCTGAGCACAGCAATAAGAATAGTGTTTTTGAAGGCATCGAGGAGATCGGTATTTTCGAATAACCGCATATACCAATCAAACGTAAATCCTGTAAAAATAACGTTCAATTTTGATTCATTAAAACTGAATGCAATAAGGATAAATATAGGGAGAAAAAGCAAAAGTAGCACAAAAGCTATGTAAATTTTTCGCAAATTCCGTCCGCGCTTCAATGATGCCATTTTAGCCGCCTCCTAGTTCGTCGAGATTACCACCAATCTTCTGATAAATCTTAACGAGAACAAAGGTGAAGAGTAGGAGAAGAATAGAAAAAGCTGCGCCTAGCGGCCAGTTACGAGCGGTGAGAAATTGGTTTTTTATAAGGTTGCCTATAATCATAGCTTTGCCACCACCGAGGATATCAGCGATGAAGAAATAGCCGATAGCCGGAATAAACACCATGAGTGAGCCATTGAACGCACCCTGCAAAGTGAGTGGTAGATAAATCCTGAAGAACTTCGCTAATTTGCCAGCGCCTAGGTCTTCGGAAGCGTCAAGAAGGTTCTGGTCGACTTTAGCTACGGCAGAACAGACCGGTAAGAGCATAAACGGCAGTAGCGTGTAGACCATACCAATAATGATGCCAAGATTGTTATACATGAGCGCGAGCGGGCTGGAGATTACTCCTGCGCCGAGTAGAACAGAATTAATTACGCCATTTTTGCGCAAAAGGGTGATGAGTCCATATGTGCGGATTAGCGAGTTTGTGAGGAATGGAACCATAACAAGCTTCATGATGAGATTACGGCGCTTTTCTGGCAGGTCACGCAAGAAAATCGCGAATGGATAAGAAATCAGTAAACAAATAAACGTCGTTATTAGACCGATAACAGCAGATTTTAGAAAGATTGAGAGATAAGTCGAATCGAAGATTTCGCCATAGTTTTCTAGATTGAATTCATAAAGATAACCACCATAGTTGTCCGATTTTAGAAAAGATAGAAAAAGAATGTAGATGAGCGGGATAAAGACTAGAAGGAGCGCGTATATAATAACTGGCAAAGTAAAAACAGCTTTGAAAAAATCGAAGCGTTTATTGGGTTCTAATTGGTCAGTGATGGACACATTAGAACTATTTTTCGTCATGATACCTCTTTAAACGAGTCTTTCTGAAGTTGATCAAGTCTATGTCCGAGATGAAGCTCTTTACAAAGTCATTCTTTGGATGCGCGTAGATTTCTTCCGGCGTACCAAGCTGGACTATTTTACCGGCATTCATAATGGCAATACGATCAGACATAGTGAGAGCTTCGTCTTGATCGTGGGTGACGTAAACGAAAGTCATGTCGAGCTTGCGTTGAAGCTTTTTCAGCTCGGTCTGCATTTCCCTTTTGAGTTTTAGGTCAAGCGAAGCAAGTGATTCATCAAGCAAGAGAACCTTGTGATTCATGACGATCCCGCGAGCGATTGCGACACGTTGTTGTTGTCCGCCAGAAAGCTGAGCTGGGAAACGATCTTCGAACCCAGAAAGATGCACAGTCTTGAGTGCGGACTTAACACGTCTGGCAATTTCTTTTTTGGGGGTTCTGCGCATCTTTAAGCCGAAAGCAATATTGTCCCAAACGGTAAGATGCGGGAAGAGTGCAAAGTTCTGGAAAATAGTATTAACGGCGCGTTTTGCTGCCGGTACATTAGTTACATCAATTCCGTCCAAAATAACTCGGCCGTTCGTGACTGATTCGAGACCGGCAATCATGCGGAGCGTGATGGTTTTGCCACAGCCAGACGGACCAAGCAGGGTCAAGAATTCGCCCTCGTATATTTCTAAATTAAGGCCTTTAATAATTGTCTTATCGCCAAAAGATTTGTCTACGTTTTCTAGACGTACCAGCACCCTTTTATCCATAGTTTGATTATAGCATAACCAGTTCGTAATCGGTAGAGCCAAGTCCAAGTTTCTCGGCGTACTTGGTAATCTTCTCTCCTTCCCGGCTTGTAATGCGTTCGATAATCTTATCTTTGCCCGGATCCTCAGAATTCCAAATCAAATCAAGGAAAGCTTGATCGTTGGCGACTGGATCTAGAGATCCGATAATGCCTAGGTCTTTCATCACTGGATCACCTTGATGCGCGTCGCAATCGCAATCCTCGGAGATGGCGTTCATAACTGTGATATAGAGGATGGGCTTGTTTTGTTCCTTGAAGTAGTCAGCAACAGCTTTAGCGGCTTCGGCCATTGATTCGATAAAATCAATTTGTTCGAATTTCGTCATCCAGCATAATCTTGGGCTTTCGGTTTTACCGCAGGAGTGAATATATGCTTTTCCCTTTCTTGACGCGACGCCTATACTTTGATTTTTTAGATTAGCACCAAATCCACCCATAGCGTGCCCCTTGCCATGTGCTAGATTCAACATCGAATCATATTCTTGTATATGCGAGCCAACCAAATCATATTCGAGATGTTTGCCGTTTTTTACGGGAAGTTTTATGTCGCTATCTGAGTCCATGATGTCAATAGGGGCAAAGTCAAACCCATGTTCTTTGGCCACTTCTAGATGCTCCTTAGCATTGTTTCGTGCGCCTGGGTAGGCAGTATTACACTCAACAATGGTTCCATTAATTTCTTTTACAAGTGGCGCGATGAGATCTGCCTTGAGATATCCTTTTGCTCCTTTTTCGCCTGAAGAAACTTTGACTGCAACTTTTCCAGTAAGTTCAACACCTAGTGCCTTATAAATGCCCAATAGGCTTTCTGGGGAAATCTCCTTTGAATAGTATACTTTTGGTTTCATTTTCCTCCTTCTTATATCTATAATACCATGCTTTTCGCTCTGAATCATGCTTATGTTATAAAATATTTTGCTTAAGTTTGCAAATCGACCTCGTATTTGGTATATATTAGGTAATATATTTAACGTTAAGCAAACCAAGGGTATAAAATGAATTTCAAAAAGAAACTTTTTAACTTTTTGGCAGCATTGACCGTGATCTTTGGATCGGTCCCGTTCAACTTTGCCAATAATGCATATGCGGATGACGCAAGTTTATCCGCACCAACAGCAAACAAACGCTTAATCGATAACGGTGATGGCACCTATACGATTGCACTAAGTGTCACCGGCGAAACAGCAAGTAGTTCGACAACTTCTGTAACCAAAGCAAATGTCGTCTTAGTCGTAGACACATCAAGCTCTATGGTAGATAACAGACCTGGTGGGCCTGGTACCCCAACTCGTCTTGCTCTTGAACAAGATGCCTTAACGAAAAACGATGGAATAATTGATAATCTTCTTAGACAAAATGTTCCAGGTGATCCAATAAAAAATGATATTATAGAAGTCTCTGTTGTACAGTTCGGGAATAAGGGTAGAGTTGCGCAGTCTTGGACTACGAATAGCACAACTTTGAAAAGCACGATTAATGGCCTCTCCACTTCAAGCGGTACAAACTGGGAGGAAGGTCTGAGATATGCTAAATCTCAAGCCGACGAAATAAAGGCGCGTCAGGCCGATGAGGATGTATATATTATTTTTATGACAGACGGTGAGCCGACCACGCACTATAACAGTTATACTGTAAACTGGCAGAATATCGATACGGAATGGACAGCTGCAAGAGATGATGCGCGCGACATTGTGACTGCCGGATATAAGTTTTATGCATTATTTACTTGGGGAGCATCCAACCGAGCTCATTATCTTTCTAGTTTAGTCCAATACGCTTATACCACTGGTAATAGCAACTCAAATGCAACGCTTAGTCCAGAGTATGCGCAGTATTATACGAATGCAGATAGCACGGACGCACTAGTCGCCGCTTTGAATCAAATCGTCAATGACATTACGACTGGCGTTGGGTATACCAATGTCGAATTAACTGACGGTGTTACAGAGATGACGAGTTCTAGCGTTAAAGCAAGCACAACCGGAGAAGTTAGAGGCCTGAAGTATTATCGTAGCGGAGGAGCCTATAGTACAACAACAAATGACGGATTGGGTGACGAATGGACCGAAGCTCCACATGCCACAATCAATGCTAATGGTGAGGTTGATTGGGATTTAGGTGACTTAGTGCTTGAAGATGGTGTGACTTATACTGTTGCTTTTGCGGTTTGGCCGAAACAAAGTTCTCTAGATCTAGTGTCTGATCTAAATAACGGAATAAGATCTTATAGTAGTCTTACAGAAGACGAGAAAAAACAGGTGGCTGGTTCGGACGGCAACTATACGCTCAAGACCAATACTGATTATCCAATGGTCACATATTCGACCGTCACTACGACCAATATAAACGGCCAGACGACCACTGTGGTATCTGATCCTATGACAGCCAGAATTGAGAATCCAGATCCGGTCGATTTATATTCTAGTAAACTGTCCGTAAAGAAAGAGTGGGAAGATGGCCTAGACCCAGATCAGCAAGATGATTACAACGGAAAAGTAACACTCGACTTATACAAAGACAACAAAGTCGTTAAGACATATGAGCTCTCAAGAAGCGACGGTTGGGAGTCTGAAAAAGATTATTCAATCGCCCCAGGCGTAATGGTCTATTCTAGCAGTAAGGCTCTCCAGGATGAAGACTATACAACCTTAAGTTATGATGGCCATGATTATGTGATTCTCGAACAGGGCCATAAATATCATCTAGACGAACAAGGTATTACGAGCCATTACTATCTCACGAAGTACGAATACCATCCAATGGTCGTAAATGGCGAAATTAAGAACGTATTGTTTGAATACACAAATGGCGAGATAACAGGAATCGAAAAAATCGAAAGCCTTAACACTCTTTCGGCGACCAACACACTCAAGGGCGGCATTTCGATTTTTAAGGAAGTTCTAGATAAGAACAATAATGCGATTAATGAGCTCGACGAGACTTTTAAAGTAAAACTATCTTTTGAGAATTCGAATTATCCATATACTTATCGTGTTTATTACGGTAATAATAACCCTTGTAGTAAGGATGGCGCGGACACAACAACTTGTAACTTTGATCCAAAGAACCATGGCCGTACCAATAAGATGACCGGCACTGGCGTGCTCGAACGCGATATCTATGTTGGTGATGAGATTATGATTGTCGATGTTGATACTGGAACTAAATTCAAGGTCGAAGAGGTCACTGACGGAATGAAGAGCTGGTACGAGCTTAAAGAGGTTAAACACGACATTACTAGAGGCGAGCAAGACAACTATGGAGCTTATAAGGAATCTGAGATAGATGGAGACTACAGAGCTGTTCAAGCTAACTCTTCATCAAGAGCGACTGTTGTAAATAACTATATCACTGGTGATCTTAAAATTTCAAAGACCGTAGAGGTTGAAAGTGGCAATGAAGCACAGGCTAAAGCAAAAGAATTTGAATTTACCATCAACGTCTATACAGACGAAAATAAGACTGAAAAATTAGACAATTATTCTAAAACAGTAAAGCTTAAGACTGGTCAAAGTGAAACAATCTCGGATATTCCAGCAGGAGCTTACTACGAAGTGGCAGAAACTGGCATGAATGGATTCGTGACAGCTTCGACCGGTGAAAACGGATCTATCGTCAAGAATAATACTTCAAAGGCTGACTTTACTAATACTTATAAAGTTGAACCAAACAATACTCAGGCTAAAGTGGCTAAGATGTTTGGCAACTACTGGGACTTGACTCGTATCAACGGTTTTGATTTCGAGCTTACTCCAAAATCTTCTTCAACCGGTACATACCCAGAAATTACTTCAAGCAATACCACCGCAACACAGGTACTACCAGCTAGCTGGACATTCAAGGTCTTAGATGAAGGTACTTGGACCTATGAAATTACGGAGAAGGAGTACAATCATCCAGGTGTTTCTCCATTGACCGAAAACGAAAAAATTACTTTGACAGTTAAGGCTACTGATAACGGTGACGGTACTCTTAAAATTGAAAAAACCTATACCAAGAACTCTTCGAATGTCGATGAAGATAGTGTGACAATTGATAATACTTACAAGACACAAAACACTGTCTCTGAGACAATTGGAGTCACGAAGACAGTCATCGATGAAGTCACCGGTAACCACAATGATAGATTTACGTTTGAGCTCAAAGATGCGAGCGGAAATGTAATTGACACAGTTTCATTTACTACAAATAATTTAAGTGGTGAGGGTAGCTTTAAAGCTTTGACCTTTGACGAGGCCGGCACTTATCGATACACTGTTTCTGAAAAAATATCCGAAAAAGGTGGTTGGGATTATGATGATACTATTCATAATGTCGTGATCGAAGTGACCGAAGATTATACAACCGCATTGCTTTCGTCGAAAATGACCATCGACAACAAAGAGATCGACACTGCTGACTTCACAAACGAATACAGTGTCGGGTCTACTTCTGCAACAGTGGAAGTTACTAAGGACTTCAAGGATTATTGGTACGAGGGCGATTCGTTTACATTTACGCTTGAAAGCGAGGATGGCAAAACAAAGATTATCAAGTCTGTAAATCAATTAAGCCCAACTGCAACATTTACACTTGAATATGACGCTCCTGGAGAATATGAGTATACTATCACTGAGGATATTCAATTCACTCGCCCAGGTATTTCACAGGTTACGACCGAACCAATAACCGTTAAGATCTCCGTAATAGATAATAATGATGGCACATTGACCGCCACTGTTACACAGGGTGCTACAGGAACCATCGAGAATAAGTATGACACCAAACCAGTAGACGCTACGATTAAGGTCAAGAAAGCTATTAACGATCTATCTAATTCCAAGAAAGATGGACGCTTCACCTTTGATCTTAAGAAGGCTGACGGAAGTATAGAAGACACGGTTACCATTTCTACACGCAACTTAACTGGCGAAGATAGCTTTGGTGCTATAGAATTTACCAAAGAAGGTACATATAAATATACGGTTTCCGAGCGCGAAGGTAACGAGGCTGGGTTCGGCTACGATACTACACCTAGAGAAGTGGAAATTGTTGTAGAAGACAATAAGAAAGAAGCTCAATTATTCATTAAGAGTGTTAAGATTGACGGCGTAGAGGTTAACACGTCCGAAATCGAGATAGAAATAGAAAATACATACGAGGCTAAGAAAGCTTCTGTCGAACTATCTGCTACGAAAGATATCGACGGTCGTAGCTGGCTAGACACCGACGAATTCGAGTTTACCCTTTCTGGCGATGGAATTGAAACTCAAGCTAAAAATGCCACTAAAAACGCAAAGAAAGTAACGTTCGACGCAATCGAATACACGAAGGTTGGCACTTATCAATACACAATTTCTGAAACGGGTACTATGCCGGCTGGTATGAGAAACTTGACTGGCGAAATCAATGTGACAGTTATGGTGGAAGACAAAGATGGTAAATTAGTAGCAACAGCCGAATATTCTGTTGATGACCAAACAATCGTAAATGAATATAATACCAGCTCAACGAGCGCTATACTCAATGTCGAGAAAGCAATCAACGATTTGAGCAATTCCAATAAGGATGGTAGCTTTACATTTGACTTGAAAGATTCTAGGGGTAAAGTCGTTGATACTATCACGATTAATACACAAAGTTTGTCAGGTGCAGGAAGCTTTAAAGCAATCGAGTTCGATGAGGCCGGCACCTACGCATTTACGGTTACAGAGCAGGATAGTAAAGTGGCTGGCTTTAGCTATGACACTACGCCAAAAGAAGTTGAAATTGTCGTAAAAGACGATACCGACAAAGCGAAGCTCTATATTGATAGTATCAAGATCGATGGTGAAGAAGTAGAAGATATTAATGAGGCCACAGTAGAGATCACTAATGATTATAAGGCAAAGGAAACATCACTCAAGCTGTCCGCAACCAAGGCTATTGAAGGGCGCGAATGGTTAGATAACGATAAGTTTGATTTTACACTTTCCGGTGATGAGATTGAAGCTCAAACTGCTACCGCAACAAAAAATGCAAAGACTGTAACATTTAAAGAAATCAAATACACTAAAGTTGGCGCTTATTACTATACTATTTCTGAGACTGGCAGCATGCCATCCGGAATGATGAATATCACTGGTGAGATCGAAGTAACTGTTAACGTAGAAGATAAAGATGGTGAGTTGGTAGCGACGGCTGAGTATTCTGTTGAAGATCAGACGATCGTGAACGAATATACTACCGCTCCGACTAATGTAAGATTCAATATCAAGAAGATCATAAAAGATCTTTCCAACTCAAAGAAAGATGCTACATTCAGGTTTGCATTCAATGACGCTGAATATGCTATTGAAACCAATAATCTCGAGGGAGAGTTGGACGAATACATCGAACTATCCTTTAGCGAAGAACAAACTCTAGAGTTTGAAGTCTATGAAATCAATGATAAGCAGGCTGGCTTCAAGTACGACGATACAGTATACGAAGTCTCGATAAAGGTACGTGACGACTACGCAGCGGCAGAACTAAGAGCAACAATAACAGTTGATGGTGAGAAAGTTGACGGAGATGAATACACCTTCGAGTTTGAAAACAAGTACCAGGCGGCTGAGACGGAAGCTCAATTCGGCGTTGAGAAAGTTATAGATATCATCGACCAGAAGAATACGACTGACGAGGACTTTGAGTTTGAGTTAGCAGACAGAAGTGGTAAGATACTCGAGACTATAGTTATTACTGGTGAAGGCGAAGGTGAGTTTACCCCTATCACATTTAAGAAGGTCGGTACTTATAAATATACCGTCTCCGAAGTAATTGGCAGTGCCGAATATTACGAGTACGATCCGGCAATCTATGACATCACTGTTAAGGTTATCGATAGAAATGGTCAGCTTGAGGTTGAGTCAACAGTGACGAAGATTCTCGGCGGCGACGAAGAGGTTGAAGTAATAGTATTCACTAACGTCTATAATGAGCCTCATAAAGAACCTAAGACTCCAGATACTGGACGATTCACAATCGAGAGTGATGATGGCGCTAGCGAAGTTACATACGGTACTACTGTTAGCCTAATGCTCCTATTTGGAATCTTGTTGGGTCTTATTAGTAACAAGAACCTACGTGGTTTGATTCGAGCAAAAAGACATGATATAATCGCTCGAAATGAGTAGAAGTTTCGACGTTAACCGTCTGAGCAAGATCGAACCCGAGCGTTGCTGGGTGGGTGACACGCATAAGATTAGCTATAAAACCGAAGAAGAAGCAGAAGTTGCAGCAAGAGTGGCGGAACACGATCATGGTGCACATAATTTGACTGTGTATAAATGCGAATTTGGTGACCACTGGCACTTGAGTTCTAAATAACAAAATCCCCCGATTTGCGTCGGGGGATTTAAACTAACTAGGCTATATTCTAGTTGCTAGAGTTGCAGTAAGTACCGTTACCAGATTCGAGATTACCGAAGATGGCAAAGGCACGGGTCGATTTGGCATACTTGACTACACCGTTATCGCACTTTCCATTCCTTACGACAACAACCGATGTTGCTGTATCAGTATTTGGAATGTTCGTGCCGATACCAGTAGGCCAGCTTCCAGAGGTTAGCTGACACATGCCCGCTACGTTATTAACGTTGACCGTACCAGAAGCTTTACATTCAATAACTTTTAGCGTGTAGGCAATCCCATTTGGGTCTTTACCGGTGCTATTGATGTATTTATCCGGGGCCAATGTAGCATTGACTGCGGGTAGCGAACCATTATTGTTGGTCATGTAGCTAGTCATGGCCGCCGATAGCTGCGAGTAGTCATTCCTACGCTGGGTATCACGTTGGCTTCTCTGCATGGCTGGAAGCGCAATGAATACCATAAGGAAGATAAGACCCGCAATAGCGAGAACCAAGACGACCTCAATGATGGTGAAGCCCTTCTTAGATTTGATATCTTGCATATTGGTTTTTATCCTTTCTGGTTTTATGCTTATTCTTATAATACCAACATGTTTACCAAAAAGCAAGAGTTAAAACATAAAAAATAACCCCGTGAGGGGTTATTTTTCGTAAGTGATAAAACCTACTTGATGACCTTGGTAATGACACCGGAGCCAACAGTCTTGCCACCTTCGCGGATAGCGAAGCGATCCTGCTCGTTCATAGCGACAGGAGCAAGGAGCTTGACATTAAAGGTAACTTGGTCGCCAGGCATGACAATTTCCTTGTCAGCTGGGAGCTCAACTTCGCCAGTAACGTCAGTGGTACGGAAGTAGAACTGTGGTTTATAACCTTTAGCGAACGGAGTATGACGGCCGCCTTCCTCTTTCTTGAGGATGTAGACTTGAGCCTCGAACTCAGTATGTGGAGTGATGGTACCAGGCTTAGCAATAACCTGACCACGCTCGATTTGTTCACGCTCGATACCGCGGAGGAGAAGACCAGCATTATCGCCAGCTTGACCTTG
The DNA here is from genome assembly GCA_017513905.1 of Candidatus Saccharimonadota bacterium. Classification (GTDB taxonomy): domain Bacteria; phylum Patescibacteriota; class Saccharimonadia; order Saccharimonadales; family Saccharimonadaceae; genus Nanosyncoccus. The sequence continues at coordinate 7,667 of JAFWMR010000006.1, read as the reverse complement.
GTCGAGAGTCTTATGGAAAGCTTCGATGCCCGTAACAACAGATTTCTGAGTCTCTCTAAGACCAACGATTTCAACTTCGTCGTTAAGCTTGACAACACCTTGCTCGATACGACCAGTAGCAACGGTACCACGACCCTTAATGGAGAAGACGTCCTCAATTGGCATGAGGAATGGCTTGTCGAGATCGTGTTCAGGAATGTCGAAATATTCATCCATGGCCTTAACGAGGTCCATGATAGCTTGTTCATTCTCTGGATCGCCTTCGAGAGCCTTAGTAGCGGAGCCCTTGATGATTGGGGCGTTATCGCCATCAAAGCCGTATTTGTTCAATAGTTCGCGAACATCCATCTCGACGAGCTCAACGAGTTCTGGGTCAGCGAGATCCATCTTGTTGAGGAAGACGATGATTTTTGGAACGTTCACCTGGTGAGCAAGCAAAACGTGCTCACGAGTCTGTGGAAGCGGACCATCATTCGCAGCAACGACGAGGATGGCGCCATCAACCTGAGCGGCACCAGTAATCATGTTTTTAATGTAGTCGGCGTGGCCAGGCATGTCGACGTGAGCGTAGTGGCGCTTCTCGGATTCGTACTCTTGGTGAGAAGTAGCGATGGTAATACCACGAGCTTTCTCTTCAGGAGCGTTATCGATCTGATCGTAAGCAACAGGTTTGTTGACTTCCGATGGAAGCTTCTTCGCCAAAACGGTAGTAATCGCAGCAGTCAAAGTGGTCTTACCGTGGTCGACGTGACCCATAGTACCGACGTTGATGTGCGGTTTGGAACGGTCAAAATTTGCCATTCGTTATTTTCTCCTTTTTATTATAATTCTCTCGGAAGCACTAATAAAAACCAGCTCCGGAGACTCTACAGGATTATTTTATATTATTTCGCCAATAAAGTAAAGCGTTAAAATATTGGAGTTTAAGTATTATTCTACTCTGAACGGAGAGCCTCAACCGGGTCATGATGAGAGGCGGAGCGGGCAGGAATCAGACCGCCAATTAAAGTAAGGACTATACTTAAAGCAACAAGAGTTAATGCCGAAGTCGGATCGAGCGCAGCTCGAATATTGACGCTACCTATGAAATGAGCAAGAATTGTATTGATCACTGGAATGAGCGCGTAAGATATGCCGATGCCAAAGGCTCCTGCGAGGAAGCCAATGATGAATGTCTCTGCGTTGAAAATGTTGCTAACATTGCGCTTAGAGGCACCTATAGCACGTAGGATACCGATTTCCTTCTTGCGCTCATAAACCGAAATATACGTGATGATACCAATCATGAAGCTAGAAACGATGAGCGAAATAGACACAAAGGCGATAAGCACGTAAGAAACGGCATCGACAATAGTACGTACGCTGTCCATAAGGATCCCAGTTGCATCTGTATAGTTTATAACGTATTCATCATCGACGGAGTTGTTGTAGCTGTCAATAAAATCAAGGAATTGTTCTTTTCCTTCAAAGCTTGCAAAGTAGAACGAGATATATGTAGGTGACTCCTCATCTTGATAACCTAGTGACAAGAGATTCGATTTCTGCGTCTTCTTGGTATTGTTCATCATGCTAGAAACAATACGCATTAATTCATCTTCGCTAAAATTTAGCTTAAAAGCACTAGTTATTGCCGACGGATCAATATTAAAACTTTTAGCAAAAGTGTTTGAAACTGTCGCGACTACATTTGCGACTTTTTCGGCGGTTTCAACTTTGAGCTTAGCTTCGGTCATAATCTTAGCAAAACCTTCGCGCGCTGCAAGAATCTCTGCAGCATCTAGGGGAATACCTGCATTTATGGCAAGTACGAGGCTCCTAAAAGCCGCCTTAAAGTTATCTTTGGGGATTTTGTATGTTGCCTCCAGATTCGATAGCTTTTCGCCTGGTTCGTATGTTTCTAAATATGATTCTAGGAGTTCATTAATTTTCTCTTCGGTAGGAATAAATATTTCACCTTTCTCTGCTAAACTAGCCATGTAATCCATGATGTATTTCTTAAATCCATCAGCTAGACTAGAAAGGGCTGTATCAAAGTCGTTTAGAGCAGGCTCTGGGTCAATTTTAATATTCTCAACAATGTCAGCAATCTGGCTCGTAACGGAGTTTTGAAGAGCGGCCTGGTCGATATCGACATTAAACGCTTTCTTTAGTTTTTCTTCGTCAACCGAAACAAGATCTTCAAATGCGTAGTTAAACCTATTTGTTTCTTGATCAAAACGGTTGCCAGAAAAGACGTCTACTTCGGGTTTGTCGAGTTGTTTCTTAACAATTTTTGCATCTTTCGATTCTTCAATAATATGATCAATCAAACCTGGGGTGTAGTTAATTCCTGGGTTTAATGCGGAAGAAGTGACTCCGTCTTTCTTCGATACTACACCGACTATTTTAAGTTTTTCGGACTTATTCTTGTAAATATCTCTGATATATTCTTTATCTTCAGACATATCTTCGTATACGCCATACTTTTCACTATATCTATATACATTACTCGGGAGGACAAGACGAAGATCAAGGTTCAGCAAGTCGTCGTAGTCTAGAGTTATCGGATCATTCTTAACATCAACGTGTTCCCCTTGCATGAGCTTAGTGACGAATGAGGTGAGTTCACTCGTATCTTTTAAGCCAAGTTCATAAGCAATAAGATCGGAAAAAACTTTATCACTTTGTAAGACGATAATTATTTCGTCATATCTTTCAGGCCAACGTCCTTTAAGAACGTTGTACTGAGCCTTATAAGTATCCGGCGGAACGTTTATCTGGGAATACATTGACGTAAAGCTAGAAAAGCTCGACATCATATTGTTGCCACCAAACATAGTAGAAAAAAGGTCTGATGGGTTTAGTTTTGCAACTTTATCAGTTGCATCAATTGTATAGATAATTGGGTCAATGGAATAACTGTAGGCGACATTAGTCAATGCATCTTTTAAATCGTTTTGATGGGCCTCGTAATGTTTTTTAAACTTTTTAAGATCGTTAGTGGCAACAGATTTTAAAGTGTTACCTAAAATTGGAAATTCAATTAGATCTTTTCCCGATTCTTCGAGTATGGTTTCATAAGATTTTCCGCTATTTTTATTTGATCCGTCGGATAAATCAGCGTCAGACGTGAAGAGGCTGGCAAATGAAAAACTTTCTTCAGTGATAGCGAGCGGATAAGAGCTCAGGGTTTCTTCTTGAATCGAATCGACATAATTTTGGAATCCGGTCGACACAGCCATAATTAATGCGATGCCAATAATACCGATTGACGCGGCAATAGAAACGAGGAGTGTGCGTTTTTTCTTGGTCAGAAGGTTATTCGCCGACAGCGAAAAAGCAGTCAGCATTGACATCGACGTTTTACCGTGCTTTTTGTTTTTTACTGCGATTGGTTCCCTCTCTGCGGATATATCCGAAAATGGATTAGTGTCGGAGATAATTTTTCCGTCTTTAAGGTTGATAATTCTGGTAGAGTACTTTTGAGCTATATCGGGATTGTGAGTTACCATAATAACTAGACGGTCCTTTGATATCTCTTTAAGGATGTCCATAATTTGGATACTAGTCTCTGAATCAAGGGCCCCTGTTGGCTCGTCGGCTAAAATAATCTCCGGGTCATTTGCAAGCGCGCGAGCTATAGCCACACGTTGCATCTGGCCACCAGAGAGCTGAGCCGGACGTTTATGTATGTGCTCTTCTAGTCCAACATCTTTTAATGCTTTTCTAGCGCGGCGGGTAGCTTCTCGCTTACCTAGCCCCGAGACGGTAAGTGCAAGACGGACGTTCGAAAGCACACTCTGATGCGGGATCAAATTGTAGCTCTGAAAGACAAAGCCTATGCGATGGTTTCGGTAGGAATCCCACGCCGCATTATTGAAGCGCTTGGTCGAAATACCATTAACAAGTAGGTCACCTTTATCGTAGCTATCGAGTCCACCGATAATATTAAGAAGGGTAGTTTTGCCAGAGCCGGAAGGTCCGAGAATGCATGCAAATTCACTTTTTCTAAAATTAAGAGAAACAGAATCAAGTGCCTTTTGCTTAAAGTCACCAGTATCATAAACCTTAGTGATTTTTCTTAACTCTAACACCCTATCCTTTTATACTTATATTCTATTATATACGACATGAGTGTTGTTGACAAGGAAAATATATGCTGGTGTTTGCAAAAAATCAGAAAAGTATGATATAATTGTGGGGTACTTTTATAGATTTGCGCCTGTGGTGGAATTGGTAGACACGCTACCTTGAGGTGGTAGTGGCCATTTTAGTGCTGTGCTAGTTCGAGTCTAGTCAGGCGCACCAATAATAAAGCAAATGAAAATAGATATGCCTTTCGAGGGCATATCTTTTTTTACTTGCCTGTGTCTAAAATAATTAATTCTACTATGGTGTGCGATTTCTGATAACTTTTTCTGCACCCCAGAAACGTATATCGACAAAACGATCGGTCGACACAACAAGAGAAACATCCTCCGAAAACGGTTTGACATTTTTATCAAAATAGTAACTGAGATTGACCTGATAAAGACCGATAGCTGGCGCATCTTCGATCCAGCGATTTAAGAACGCTTCATACTTTTGTTTCTTTACACCTTCATCAATCGTTTCGCGGGCAGATATAATCAAATCATCAGCAATAGAATTGTTATAGTTTGAGAGATTGAGCCCGTTTTGAGTAGCTTGAGAAGAATGATAATAGACTAATAGATCTGGGTTTACGCCGAGCTCAACCTCGTAGATAAGCATGTCGTAGTTACGACTCGCAATGGTATTAATAAGGAAGTCCTGACCTGGGTCTTCAACTGCGCGAACAACTTCGAAACCTAAACTTTCAAGCTGTTCGGCTACATCTTCTAGAATTGTCGGGAAATACCCGGTGGAAATTGTGACAAGTCGAATAGTTTTATTCTCCAAGCTAGCCACTGTATTTTTTGCGGCTTCGATATTGCGTTCTGGAAGTGCTGGCCAGTTTTCTAGCTCTAATTGGTGTTTTAGGATTGGGTAATCAAGTGGGAGCTCATCGCCAATCAGCGTACGCACTTCAGCGATGTCGATTCCGGTCTGAACGGCCTTACGCGCATCACGGTTTTTAAATACGCCTGACTTTGCATTCATAAATAAATATACGCCAGAATTAATAGCAGTTTGTTTTTCGTAAATAACTCGAGAAGTGATCTCTTCGGCATCGGTCGGTAGTAGTTCGGCTGTAGCAGAGACTGCACCCGTGGTGATTGCGGTTTTAATGTCATCAACCGAAAGATAGGCATGTACAACAAAGCTACTGATCTTGGGTGTTCCCTTATAATAGTATTGGTTGGCCGCTAGATAAATAATCGACTCACCATTGGTGCCTACTGCTTGTTGCGCATTGAAGCTGAATGGCCCAGAAGAAATTGGGTTGGTAGAAAAGCTCGATTCTAGAAGAGTCATTGAGTCGACATTTTCAAGTGCATGCTTGGGGAGAATTGGAAAATCAAGCGCCGAGGCAAATTCTGAATAGACGGCTGGTAGCTCGAAGACCAAATCTCCATCATCATTTATGGCGACATTCACATTATTAAGATTGGAATAATATGAGGAGACTTGACCAAGGCCGCTGATAAGTTTCGCTGTGAATACAACGTCGTCTGCGGTAATAGGTTCTCCGTCTGACCATTTTAAATTATCTTTTAGTTTAACCGTCCAAACTTTGGCTGTAGAGTCAGAATTGACTGACTTCGCAAGAACGTTGCCTATGTGGCCAGATGAGTCAGAGGCCGTAAGGCCTAGAAACATCAACTTCGAGAGGGTTTTTTCGCTATTAGTGATTGCAAAAAGTGGATTTAATGAGCTAACTTTGCCTAATGTCGCTTCAGTATATGTGCCCCCGCTAGTAAAACTAGGGACCGAATAAGAGTCCGTAAACCAAAAGCTTTGAGTCAATGCGAGCATAAATAGCGCAAATACTAACAAGCCCCACTCTAGAATGAACAGGCGCACGTCGCTAATATGAGAAAGCCGACGAAAGAAGTTCTTCTTGATGTGTGCTTCTCCAGAAATCACCGCGTCTTCAGAGAGACGAGAAAATCTCTTGATTGCTTTTTGCCCACTCTTTTTTGAAAATAGTTTCATATTATGCTGGAATTAATAATAGCCCCAGAATCGAAAGAATAAATATGACTGCAAATATAATAGTCGCATTAAAGAGAGATTTATCAAGACCACGTCGTGTAGTGTAGAGTTCACCAGTGCCACCGAGGCCAGCACCGAGAGACGCCCCACGTTGTTGAAGCAAAACTAGTAAAATAACCAAGACGGCGGAAATTATAATTGCGGTTTGGAAAACAGAAATCAGATTCATAATGGTTCTATTATAGGTGATTTTGGTACAGCTGACAAGTGTTTTTAGCTGCTAAGCTGGCGCTTGCGCTTCAAAAGTGTATGATAGGTAATAGCAAAACGATGGGCTTCCTCATCTATACGGGCAATGAGGCGAGAAATATGAGAGTCGCTTGCTAGCTCGACAATATCGAACCCTCTTGCTGCTGGAACAACAATCTTGACGATTGCTGATCTGGCATGGTCGCCAGATTTATCACGGCCAATGACCGGTATAGTAGCACCATCTTTGACGTGTTCAAGTAATGGTAAAACGGCAGATACTTGTGTCTCCCCTCCATCCAAGATTATTAAATCTGGATATTCCCAGACTGGATGCTTGAGACGGCGCGAGATAACTTCTTTTAAGCTGGCAGTGTCGTTGTTTTGTTGTTTCCTCAACTTGAATTTACGATATTCTGATCGATTGGAGACACCATTCGTAAAAACTACCATAGACGCAACCACGTCCTGACCGGATTGGTGAGAAATATCATATCCTTCAATGCGGCGTGGCGGATTAGGGAGATGTAGAAGAGACTGAAGTTCTCGGAGCGCATGGTCGGACGAAATATCAAGAAATTCTTTATCGGAAAAAACAATTTTCTTCTTGAGGCCTTTTAGGCCAAATAGTTCATTCCTAAGTTCTGCTGCGCGCTCGAAATTATTATTAGCCGCCTCTTCTTTCATTTCCTTTTCTAGGTCCTTTAGGAGTTTCTGTCGATCGCCTTCTAGATATCGAATCAGCGAGCTTAGGATTTTGTGGTAATCTTTGGAGGTCATTTTACCGATTTCAATGCCAGGCGTAAGACCAAGATCGGTGTCTAACGTCTTTTTGCCCGTATATGGCTTGTCGTAATATGGGAAAATTTTGCGAAGAATCCGAAGCGCTGTTGCTATGGTGTTTTTAGCATAAAATGGACCAATGTAACGAGCGTTATCGCCAAGAGGGTTCCGCGTCATAGAAACATATGGTACTTCACTCTTAACATCGATGCGGACAAAGGAAACATTTTTATCATCTCTTAGGAGGATATTCCACTTAGGCATGTAACGCTTGATCATTTCACTTTCAAGGAAAAGCGCATCCATCTCTGTATCGACAACAATCCAATCCGTCATATAGATTTCGTCGACTAGCGCCGCAGTCTTAGGATCGCGATCTTTAGGGTTCTGAAAATACTGGCGGACGCGGTTTTTAAGTACAGCTGCCTTGCCGACATAGATAATTTCACCCGCTTTGTTTTTATGAAAATAGACACCGGGAGCGGCTGGGAGAGTTTTAAGTTTTTTCTTCAATGCGTCATGCATGTATAATATATATT
>JAFWMR010000005.1 GCA_017513905.1 Candidatus Saccharimonadota bacterium | reverse complement strand
TCTCTTCTCCCTTCCTCCACTCATGCTGAACCAGGAGTAGAAGCTACTACTACTCTTTCTATTTCTCCAAGCTCCACTCTAAGCCTGATTGCTGAACCAGGTTCTTTTGTTTCTGGTACTGAGACTATTAACGTTTCTACTAACAACTATACTGGCTATACACTAACTATGACTACTAACGGTAGCTCTACTGATCTCGTTAGCTCTTCTTCTGAAGTCACTATTCCTACTATCACTCTTCCAGAAGGCGTAGGTAGTATTACTTCCACTGACTTCACTACTGCGAGTTACGGCTATAGTCTTAACTCTACTGACTTCATGCCAGTACCAGACACAGCTTCTGAAGGCGTAGTTATTGCTACTACTAATGCAGAAGATCCTAAGACCAACACTCACGATCTTACCTTTGGTGCTAAGACCGATACTACTACTCCTGCTGGGACGTATGAGCAGACGTTTACCCTTTCTGCGGTGGCGAATGCAGCGGCTTATCAAATCAACTACAATAAGAATACCGAAGAAACCGTTAATAACTTCCCATCCAATACAGAAACTACTCTTTCTGGCATTAATGTCATTCTTTCTAGTAAAGTTCCTACTAGAACTGGCTATAGATTCTTAGGTTGGGATGAAGATCAAACCGCCATTGAACCAACCTACACAGCAGGAGATACTTTCCTTCTTGACCCAGAACTAGGCCTAGAAGATAATACTTACACTCTTTATGCTATATGGGGGTGTGGTAATGGCTATATTTGCTATGATGACAATGGAGCTGATGAAGTTAATGGCGGCAAGGGAACTATGAATCCATCTACGCTCCAATCTAGTGCTTATTCTGCTGGAGCATCCGTTAATCTTGTTGCTCCTAACTATAGCAAGAGCGGTTATGGCTTTGTTGGATGGAGTGAGACTCCAATCGATCCAGAAGCAGAAGATGTCAAAGCTCTAATCTCTACTCAAGCTCAAGCTAACCCTAGAACCATTTATGGTCCCAATGAGACTATCACCATGCCAAGCCCTCAAGGTCCTAAACAACTTTATGCTGTCTGGCTTAAAGCAGAAACTACTACTGTAGATAATGTAGAAACGCCAGTTTACCTCCAAAGCTGGCTTGGATGCTCAGAGTTAGAAATAGGCGACGTTACGGCTTTAACCGATAGCCGTGATAACCAAGTTTATGCCGTTGCAAAATTGGCTGATGGCAGTTGTTGGCAGATTGAGAATATGAGACTAGACTTTTCTAAATTAGCTCCAGGCCAAGAAATAAATGCACTAAACACGAATAACCCAACCAGTAACTTTGTCGAAAGAGCAAAAGCAACAGCGCCATCAACAAATGGATATAGCACTAGTGCTACAGACTTTAAGTACACTACTTTTAATATTAACCGATCTTTACCAGCCTCGCACAACAAGTCAAGCTATAATCCCACGGGAGAAGAAAGCAATTTGACCTCATGGTACTCATATGGTGTACTATATAATTTTCGTACCGCCTTAGCTTTACATACTGTGACGGTCAGCGATGCAAGAGCGGATGGGGACATCTGTCCCATAGGATGGCGTATTCCATCCGGAAAAGAGTCCGGTGAATTTTATGCCTTAGCGGCGTCTTTGGATGCCACAGCAAGAGATGCTGATAGCTCGAGAAAATGGCGAAGTTTCCCAAATAATTATGTATATTCTGCCCAATATGGGCAATGGAGCGCTGAGGAACACGTAAATAGAAGAGGGAGCAGTGGTAGCTATTGGGCGTCCGGAACGGGGCGTCCGGAACGGTCGAAAGTACATATTACGCTGCGCTTTTGGACATAAAACCGAATTCTACTAATCCGGGACTATACAATTATAATAAAATCGGGTATGGGTCAGCAGTTCGTTGTCTCACTTCGAACTCTTGGGCTGTACATTATGATGCAAATACGGAAATTCTTAGCTCTGGCGAAATGCCAAACCAATCATTTGCTGAAGGAGCCAACGGCGCGCTCAACTCAAATGCTTTTCAGCGTCCATTCACTGATACTCGGGGATATCGCTTCACGGGCTGGAATACTAAGCCCGATGGTTCTGGAACGGCTTATGCTGATAGAGCTGAAGTCCCGGCTCAACCCGTCGGTACAAGTCTGACGCTCTACGCTCAATGGGAAGAAGTTGACCTTTTAGTTGTAGACTATGATTCTAACGGCCTAGAATTTTCGAATGGAGCGATTACTAATACTATAGCCTACTACAACAACTGTATAAATAAATATAGAGTCAGCAAATATTCCCATACCCCTAACATCTCTGATGATGGCACACAAAACGGTAATTATTCAAATAACTATACTAAGAACGAAGTTGTAACTATTCCTGGTGCCAGCAAACTTCATATTGTGCTTACTTATGGTGGCGAATCTGCTAGCTTTGACTGGGTAAGTCTCTGGGCGGGCAACTACCCAAGTTATACTGCCGCTAGTGACTATTCTTCTGGCGTAAAACTTGGTAATAATACTACGGGCAAATATGGTGGCGGTTCTCACACTGCAACTAGTAATACGGTCGAAGGTGATATTGATGGAGATACTGTTACTTTTGCATTTAAATCTGATGGCAGCAGTGTTGGTGATGGATATGGGTATTACGTCATTGTCATGGCTGATTTTGAGACCGAGCCAGAATATGAAGATTCTCAATTAGTTGCAGTATGCAACCGTATTGTCGTTAACGGTAAATACAAAGAACCATCCACGGGAGACATTAGAACATTTTATGGATGGTCGGAAAATCCAAACGCTACGAGCGTCACTTACGACAATCACGATTCCGTGATGACTAGTCTGCCGGGTAGTGGTGGAGAGACCAAGACCATCTATGCTTTCTATAAAAATCATATTATTATTAATTACAATGCTAATGGTGGCGCTGGCACTACGGAAAGTCAGCATATAGTTGCGGGCGAATCAATAAGACTTAAAAGCAATAATTTTAGCGCTCCAGCAAAAAAGGCTTTCGACAAGTGGTGCACCAATGCTGATGGCACGGGTGACTGCTATAGCGGTGGTTCTATATACAGTGCACCGAGCACGGTTAATTACGAAGACACAATCACGTTTTATGCAATTTGGAAGAACAGTCTAACTATTACTTACCACGGTAATGGCGCAACATCTGGCGCAGATCCGCAAACTCAAGAAATCCCTTCTGGTACTTCGGCCAATCTGAAGTCTGCTAACACATTTAGTAAGGATGCATATAGTCTGACAAAATGGTGTACTAATGCAAGTGGGTCTGGCGATTGCTATAATCCAGGAGAAAGTTTTTCTGCGCCAACAGATATAACTTACGAGGCGAATGTGGACCTCTACGCTCAGTGGACCATCCATCTTACCATTTATTATTACGGAAATGGTCAAACATCTGGCGATAATCCGCAATTACAAACAATCCCTGCTGGAACCTCTGCTACACTCAAAGACTCATCAGCTTATGCCAAAACAGGATTCAGGCTTGTGTCGTGGAACACCGAAGCGGATGGAAACGGTAATACCTACGCTACTTCTTCAAGTTACGTAGCTGACTCTAATATCGAAGTTGGTGCATTCATCAACCTATACGCTATTTGGGAACCCACCTATAGTATAGTTTACGATATCAATACATCGGACGAAAATGCAGATGGCGATATGTCTTCCGCTGTACATAAGAATATCTACGAAGGGGATACGGTTACGCTCTATGCGCCAAATTACTCTAGAAGAGATTACGGATTTGCGGGATGGAGCTTCAATCCGGCGGCAAGCGTTAATAATGGTGATGTAATTTACGGACCAAACGGGACCATCACCGCGCCGGCATATAGCGCATATGGTAGCAACAACACGATAACGCTCTATGCTATATGGACACCAATAATAAAAGACAGCAATAATAATGAATTAACTTTCCAAACACCTAATCTCAACACTATCACGCTAGCCGACGGGACTACGTTAGAGTCTAAGTCGATAGGTTATGTAACTGCGCTCAGGGATAATCGCGATAATAGCGTCTATTCGGTCGCTAAACTAGCTGACGGTAATTGGTGGATGATAGAGAATTTAAGATTAAATATAGCTGGAAGGAGCATTGATGCTGCAAATACTAACAATCCAACAGAAAGCTTTATTAATGATGTAGCCAATATGTCCAATCCGACTTTTAACGATTGCAAGTCAAGTGATAGCGACTGCATAAATCAGATATCGATAGGTCTCGGAAATATTCTAGGTGATAGCTCCAGTTACAACTCTCAAACTCAGGCAAGTCGTTGGCATGGCTACGGCATTATGTATAATTGGTATACAGCGACTGCTGGTAACGGTAAATATGAAACCGGGCCAACCAATGTTGCCGGAGATATTTGTCCGGCAGGTTGGCATATGCCAACCAATCGGACATCTAGTGGCGAATTCCGAAATTTATATACTGCAATCAATAATGCGCAAACAGGCTCCAATGGCAGCGAGAGAATGCGAGCGTTTCCAAATAATTTTGTTTATAATGGATATTATACTGGTTCATCGACCAGCGGCCGATCTACTTATGCTGAATACTGGGCGAGTTCAGGTATGTCAAGCAATGATGATGCGGAAGGCTTCAGTTTTAGTTCGAATGGTGTGTGGGCAGGTGGCAATGGCGGCAGGAAGAAGTATTATGGTTACGCAGTCCGTTGCCTTACCAACGGATCTTCTATTTCACAAAACGCTCCATAAAACAGTGATACAGTACTACAAGAACAAAAAAATAATAATTTGCCACTACCGTTTTATCATAATTTATGTATAATATACGTAAGTAAACAGGATTTTTTGGCATGAACGACAACCAAACTAAAAGCGAAGATGAAGTCGTCGATAAAACAACGACTGACGCGCCTTCCTCGGAGAGCACAACCAATACCACTACCGAAGAAACGGATACTTTTACTTCCGAATTTGAGGAAGCTTTGCAGGCGGAAGTTGACGCAATTACTGCCAGTGAAGATGATTTAACGACGAACGCAAACACTACAGTTTATGGTCCAATCATAGTCAAAGATGAATTTTCTGCTACTAACTCCACAATCATTACCGACAAAGGTAACACTTTTACGGTTTCTGATGGCGCTACGGCAAACATTTCTCTAAATAACAACATCATCACCAACGGCGATCCAATGTCTGTCCTTCTCTTTGTCAGTAATGGTACCGCGACGCTTAACCTTATTAAACAGGTAGCTGAAGGCGATATTTTACTGGACAACATGTCGACATTAAATCTCGTGCTTGGCGAGTCTAGCTACTACATGGGCGCCATTAATAGCGGTGATGTTTCAAAGTCTGTTTCAGTTTCTATTGACGAGACTTCTCAACTCATTCTTGCTGGCGATTCCTATATTTCCGCACTTGATAACAAAGACACGACTAACATGAATATCTTTAGCAACGGGCACAAGCTCTTCGTTAATGGGGAAGAAGTTGCTATTAATGGAAGCGAAGCCCCAACGCTTCCAGAAGTCGTTATCGAAGAAAAAGAGACTGAAGAAGAGACCGTTGAGCCAGCTTCCGAAGAGACTACTGGAACAGAGTCTTCTAATACGTCAAACTTAGTACCATTTATTGTTGGTGGCGCAGCGATTCTTCTTATTATTGTTGCTATTATTGCCGTAGCCATACATAACAAGAAGAAAAATGGCCCTACTACCCCTCCATCGATAGATGGCATGAACGGCGGTACGCCAGACGGGCGCCCTGACTTCTCACAGTTTGACGATGGTCCTGTTGAGCACGGCGAAGGATATTACAAAGAAGAACCAATGACTACTCCACCTCCTACTCCAGCTGCACCACAAGCGCCATCCCAACAGACATATCGACCAACACCTCCGCCATCCGAGTCTCATCGTCCGCTCGTAGGCCGGATGTAAAGAGATAGTCGCACCGGGCCCACAAGGCCCGGTTTCTTCTTTTTTAACTATTCCATGTTATAATAAAGGCACCCCCGGATGGCGGAATTGGCAGACGCGCTAGCTTCAGGTGCTAGTCCGAGCAATCGGGTGCAGGTTCAACCCCTGTTCCGGGGACCAAATTAACTAGCCTACCAAAGGCTATTTTTATTTTCTTGACATACATTTGCAAAACATGATACTATAACCTTAAGTAGATTAGTGGGTCAAAACAAACAGCAATCATCTAACTAATAAGTTGCTTAATGCAAAGAAATAGCGCCTAACCCTAGGTGATATTTCTAGTTAGTAATTAGCACTTCTGTTATTTCTGCGGATTTTAGGAAGTTCACATAGTGGAGCAACTTCGGCGCACTGTTTTGCGTCATCACCATGCCAGTATTTACGACATAGCTCGCTCCGTTTTCTAGTTTTTCTCGTCCTCGCATAAATCTCGAAGGGAACCATTTTAGGAATGGTGCGACAATGCCACCGTGCAAACCGCACGTATCTATAATTAAATCCGCTAAAATCGGTACACATCCGCCATGTGTGTGTCCAAAGCTAAATACGTCAAATTCAGACAGTTCTGGCATCGAGTAAAGTTCGTTAATTGGCGCATGCGCTACAAACCAATGTGCCTTACCCTTTTTAAACTTCAGCACATTCTCATCAGCAAGCTCTTTTATATGTCTACGCATTGCGGAGATATTCTCGCCTTTTTTATCTGGTTTGCAATAATAAATCTCTGGATCTTGTAGCATTCCAAAAATTCTCAGCTCCTTCACCTCAAACCAACCATCGATTAGTAACTCCACATTGCAATCTTTGCACAACTGTCTCCATTCATCAACTACGCCTTTCCTCGTGCGGCTCAGATATTCTGCATGCGACACAGGCGGCTTATGCGTCGGCTCTACCTGATCATGATTTCCAAGTACCATCACGGTTGGCGCAATCTTTGCGCAAGTCTTCATACTTTTCTTCAGTTTAGCAACTAATCTCACGTCATCGAATGACTTAGGCGTATCAAACAAATCACCCTGGAGAATAATCACATCAGGCTTCATTTTCTCGAGCTTTTCTTTCAGAATCTGGCGCTGTTTGTCTGACACGATTCGGCTCACGTGCCAATCACCGGTCAACGCTACCTTTACAGGATCTTTTACATCCGCGCATTTAACTTCGTATCTCGGGGTACGACAGAATACAGGTTCTTTTAAAAACATAATCTTATTATATCGCAAACCATGCTATAATGTTTGGGTAATGCAAAAACTTGCTAAATTCTTCGATGAATTCGCTCTCGCCGGGCGAGGTCTCTTGCTTGCAACTAGGAAGAAGTCTTTCTGGTTGTCATTTGCTCTAACTTTTCTTATTTTCGGTACTATAATTAACCTTTTGTCTTCCGGATTTACTTCATTTCAGCTTATCGGCAGTTGTCTTTCCGGTGGCGATATCTCGGGAGCCTTTAAGATAATCGGCGGTGCCTTCTTGGCTATCTTTGGCGTCGGACGTAGTTTCTTAGATTTTGCGCTCAACTTCATATTGACTTTACTTCAATCGATTCTTGTCGCCTTAGTCATTTTTGTTGCTAAACACAATCGCTCCGAAAGGAGGGCTAAAGGAAACACTAAGGACGAAGAATCGTCTATTAAATCTGCAGATTCCTCTGGGGCAGAATCATCAGCTATCGTTGCTGGCCTTGCCGTGCTCGGCTCGGGCTGTCCGACTTGCGGTACCACTCTCCTCGCACCTATCATCGGAGCGATTCTCTCAGGCACCGGCGGCGCGGTTGCGCTTGCCGGTACGCTTTCGACAATCTTGAACATCTTAGCAATCATAATCGCGACACTGGTCTTTAAGAAACTTGGCGTTCAAACCTATGCTATAATCAAGAGTGAACACTTTAAGGAGAAACATCATGAAAAAAGTAGGTAGAGTTATAGCTCTTGTCGTTGTCTTTGCTTTAATCTTTCTTGCTATAGTAACCAGTAACGTCAATCAAGTCGACGTCGGCGGAGAAATTTGGAACCTAGCTATGACCACGGGAAATGTAAACGATGCTATTCGCCACTATGTAGTATATACAGATCTAATGTGCCCATATTGCAACTATTACGGTCGGGTCATTTGGGAAAACGATGAAGAATTTAAGAAATATGTTGAAGAAAATAAAATTGCCTATGAGGTCCGCGTAACTGACATGCTTTACGAAAGCTCTGGCGTGCAAATGTCTCGCCCGGCCGCCGAAGGAGCCTATTGTGCAGCCAGAGAAGATCGATTCTGGGATTATTATCATGCCGCACTTGACCATATTTTTGAAGATTACTACTGGAAGGGTATTGGTTATTCTAAAACCGCTCCAGCAATTTCTGACATGGATCGTGATTATTGGTACAAAATCGGTAAAGAAATCGGCCTTGGCGATACATTTAAGACTTGCTTCAAAGAATCGCAAGCTGTCCAAGAAATTGAGCAAAACACTATGAAGGTTGCCACTACAACTTCTGGTTTGCCGTATTACACTTTCGGTAAATTCTCTACTGGCGGCTTTGATCCAAGCTGGGAATGGGATACGGTTAAAACTATGCTAAACCAGGGACTAAAGTAGAGATTTCTTTAGCTTCAAATAGCACACAAGGCACCGCTGGCGGCGGTGTAAAGTCGGTTGGTTTTAGAGGATAGCGGATTTTTGTGCTATATTTTGCTAACAATTCGTAACCAAGTTGAGACGTGTAATGTCTGTCCGTTGCAATTAATTTTAAGGCAAACTGTTTTTGCAGAATCAAGTAAAAGCTTTTTGGAGGATTATCGTCTTCTATGAGCTTATGTACGATTTTTGAACTCAAATGGAATGGCGGATTCGCAAATACTTTATATCCAGAGGGCAGTTTCTTTAAATCATATTCCAAAAAATCTTCTTCAACTACCTCAACATTTTCTATTCCTCTTTGAGACAAGTTCTTTCGAAGCAGAGCAGCAGTTTTGGCATCTGGTTCAATCGCGATAACTTTTGTACATCGTTTTGACAATGCGGAAGTTATTACACCGCTTCCCGCACCGATCTCTAGCACCGTATCATGTTTCCGGATATTTGAATGTCCAATCAACATCAATGCAAGCCTTGGGCTCCGCAAAAAGTGTTGCGATAGTAGATGATTGCGCATTATAATTCCGAATCGGCAGTTTCACCGGTTATAAGATTCTTTACCTTGAATGCACCTGTACCGACTTCGTTATCGCCAATTACGACTAAGTAATCTGCAGTTTTGCCGGCGAATTTTATTTTATCGCCAAGTTTCTTGTCAGAAAATACGATATCAACATCTTTGCCACGTCCGCGGAATTTCGCGGCAACTTTATAAGCCATCTCAATTTCTGCATCATTATTTTCGAAAGGAACAATCGCATATCGTTTACGTTCCGTATCGTTTTCATGAATCAAATTATACTCATTCAACACATAGAATAATCGCGTCAATCCAATCGAACCGCCCACGCCAGGGAACTTTTGGTCAGTATAAAGCTCGGCCAAGTTTTCGTACCGTCCACCAGAACAAATCGAACCGATTTCTTTGTAATCTGGCAGAATCGTTTCGAATACGGTGCCAGTATAATAATCTAATCCGCGCACAATCTTCATGTCTGCAATAGCGGACTCACCGAGACTTTGCTTTTCTAGTATAGAGAGTACTTTGTCAAGTTCGCGCACGCCTTCCTTAAACTTTTCGTTTTCAAACCCAAAACCATTTAGGCGCGCTATCACTTCGGTTCTACTGCCGGCTATACTGATAAAATCAAGCACATTCGTCACGCGTTCATCACCAATTGACAGTTCCGCAAGCCATTCTCTAGTCTTTTCCGTCGGTACCTTCTCCGCGTGGTCAATGATAGAGAAAATCTCCTTAGAGACTTCTTGCAGATTCAACTCTTCTAAGAATCCAGCGAGAATCTTGCGATTCGATACACGCACGAGCTTCTGTGGTAAATGCATTGCGTCCAACGCTTCGAATAGTGTCAAAATCACTTCTGCGTCGTATTCTACGGCTAGCCCATTACGCCCAATTACATCGATATCGGCTTGGTAGAATTCACGGAATCGTCCTTTCTGCGCACGTTCACCACGAAAGTTTCGCCCGACTTGCGTCACTCGAAAAGGGAAGGCCAAATCACTCTCGTGCTCAACGACGTAACGAGCTAGAGGCACAGTATGATCAAAACGTAGCGCTTGGTCTGCGCCTTCTGCTGATTCCTCGGTCTTCACTACTTTGTAGATCTGTTTCTCAGTCTCACCGCCCGCTTTAGCAAACAAAACCTCGGCTCGATCGATAGTGGGGGTTTCGATTTCTAAGAACCCATGATGTCTATATACTTCCCGAATACTGTCTTTAAATTTATTAAACACGGCCTGCTCTTTTGGAAGTAATTCTTGCATGCCGGAAATAGGGGAAGTATTTAGCTTTTTCATGCTTTTATTTTAGCACACTTTATGATAAAATACACCTTAGCGTGGCTCTGTAGCTCAGTTGGTAGAGCAGAGGCCTGAAGAGCCTTGTGTCGTTGGTTCAAGTCCGACCGGAGCCACCATTGATAAAATAATCCCAAACGGGATTAATTTTTATATAAAGCCATTGACACTTTCCGTGATAACCATTATCATTATACCAGTAGAGTCAGAGTTATAAATAAACACATATAAAAGCTAAAATGATATGTTTTTGGCATAAAGCAAT
>JAFWMR010000023.1 GCA_017513905.1 Candidatus Saccharimonadota bacterium | reverse complement strand
GCGGATTCTGCTACTGCGACTGCTAAGCAATACTCAGCTGGTGACAGCATTACGTTGACTGCTAACAAGACTATTTATGCAGTTTATGAAGGGTCTGGCGAAGATCCTGAACCTCCAGTTTCTCATACTTTTATTTTAACCTTAGACCCTAATGGGGGAACCCTTGGTTCTGGCGCATCAACAGTTACTTGTACGACTGCTGCTGGTGGTACTAGCTGTGATGTAACAGTGCCAAGTACTACTGCGTCGAAATCTGGTAAAGTCTTCAAAGGTTGGGCGGATTCTCCTGTTGCAACCGTAAGGCAGTATTCCGCTAATAATGAAATTAGTCTTAATGCTGATAAGACTATCTATGCAGTCTATGAAGACGCTCCTACTTCTACCTTCACTCTAACCCTCAATGCTAATGGCGGTACATTCCCATCAGGTGCTACTACAACAGTTACTTGTACGACTGCTGCTGGTGGTACTAGCTGTAACGTGATTGTCCCGATTACGACTCCGGTGTTTGATGATAAAATCTTTAAGGGTTGGGCTGACTCTGCCGATGCGACTATTAGACAATACTCAGCTGGTGACAGCATTACGTTGACTGCAAATAAAACTGTTTATGCTGTCTATGACGAACCTGATCCGATTGCATCTAGTGATGCTGATTTGGAGTCGATTGAGGTACAATATATGGTCAATGGCGAAGTCGTGATTGCAGTGTTGACGCCTGAATTTGATAAAGACGTACTAGATTATGATGTGGTTATTCCGGCTGGATACGACGAAGGTGCATTTGATGGCGGATACGATGCTTTAATTGAAACTTTGACGGTAGACGAAGATGCTACTGCGACTGCCGAAGTTGAGACGATTGCAGATAATATCGAAAAAGTAACAATTACTGTAACTGCTCCGGATGGAACTCAAAAAATATATACGTTGACTATTCACTATACGGAAGAAGAGGCACCCGATGTGCCAATCACTGATGATCCGGTAGTGCCACATGTACCGAACACTGGATTCAGGCAAGTGGTAAAGTCGGGTACAGCTAACGGATTAAACTATTGGATCGTATTTACAATTATAGCTATGGGCGCATTATTCTTTGAGCTCATTAAGAAGAGCCGTGTAAAACGTAATATAATTAACGACGATTCAATTGTCCTTGTAAAATAGCAGACACTAAAAACAAAAAATAGGTTTTGGTATGTGTGGGCTGGTGTTTGGATAAAAGATTTTGAAAAAAGTTATATAATGGAAATGTGAGCAAGAAGGAAAGGTCTGAGATAATAAAACATCCGAAAAACATAAAAAGGCGTTGTAAAGACAACTTAGCAAAAGCAGGTCGAATTAGATTAGGATTATGGGTAGCAGTGGTTTTGATTGGTGCTGTAGCTGCCCTGGCTTCGATGGGTGTTTTATGGGTGTTAACGCCTAAGTTTAGGTATTTTGGATTTGCGTGGGAGCGGAAGATAGAATATGGCGAAGAATTTGCTGTAGATAATGGCGAAGTTTGCTTCGGGACTTTTATTAGTTGTGAGCCGCTAGAGATGAATGCATCTGGCGAGGTGAACACGGGGGAATTAGGCGATTATAAGGTGGTGTATGTAGCACGCTATGAAGATCGAGAGGTAGTAAGAGAAACGGTTGTAAAAGTAGTAGACGAAATGCCGCCAGAACTTGAGCTAACTGAACTTGAGGGCGTGGATGGTGAAGAAAAGCGTATTTCTGTTTGTCCGAATGGGAAGATTCCGCCAATAGAGCTAAAAGCGAACGATAATCATGATGGTGATTTGACCGACAGAATCCAGATGGAGTATGACGGTAAAGAATTGGTGCGTATATCTGTTTTGGACGAAAGCGGCAACAAGACAGAGAAGATAGTCAAAGGTGTCGTAGAGGATAGGATTGCGCCAACGATTGTTCTAAATGGTGCTGAGGTTAAAACAATAGCACGTGGGACGGTTTATAATGATGAAGGGGCGATGGCGAAAGATAATTGTGACGAGGAGGTTAGTGTCGAAATGGAGGGTTCAGTAAATGTTGGCACGGATGGTGAGTATATTTTGAGATACGTAGCAAAAGACGAGGTCGGGAATGAAACTGAAAAGGTGCGAACAATAAATGTAGTGAACCCAGAGGATGGGAATAAGATAATATATTTAACTTTTGATGATGGACCAGGCGAGTATACTGGCAGATTGCTTGATATTCTAGCAAAATATGGAGTTAAGGTTACGTTCTTTGTGACTGGGAGAGGAGATGATAGTTTGATAAAGCGGGAATATGATGAGGGACATACCGTGGCTCTACATACGAATTCGCATGATTACGCATATATTTATTCGAGTGTAGATAATTATTTTACGGATTTGTATGCTGTTAGGGATAGGGTGAAGAGAATTACGGGATATGTACCGACATTAATGAGGTTCCCGGGTGGGAGTTCGAATACGATTAGCGCGTGGTATAGTAAGAGGATTATGAGCGTGCTGGTTGGTGAAGTTGAGCGCAGAGGATTTCAGTATGTAGATTGGAACTTGTCATCGGGTGATGCTGGAGGGGCATCGACTGCTGATCAGGTTTACGACAATGTAGTTTCTCGTTTGGGCGACGGTAGGTATATAGTATTACAGCATGACGTAAAAGGCTTTTCTGTTGATGCGGTAGAAAGAATAATTCAATATGGACAGGCAAATGGCTACATATTCTTACCATTAACCAATGATTCGCCGTTTCTTGCACATCATGGAGTAAATAATTAGAACAATGATGATGAGAAGGATTACAATTGTAGCCTTGGTGATAATAATGGTGACTATAATTTTTTTTGGTACTTTTAAGTTATTAAAACAAAGTCCGATGGGCGATGAGGCTGGAGCTGCAGCTGAGACTGCTATGATAGATCATTGGCTAGAGCAGATGAGCGTAGCGGATAAAGTAGGACAGATGATTATTATGACTAATAATGAGCAGAGTGTAACAGATGATTTTAGGAGGGAATTACTAGATGTAAAGCCTGGTGGCTATATTTTGATGGTGTCAAACATCACAACCTACGCGCAGACTAAGCAGATGCTAGGAGAGCTTGATAGGATTTCGAGACAAGAGTATGGTATAGATGATTTGCCGATGATACTCGCCGTCGATGAGGAAGGAGGAAATGTGCAAAGGTTGCTCTATGTTGAGGATAAGGATGCAACAAATATACCGTATATGTATGACATAGGTGCAATGAATGACGACAAGGTAGCATATGAAATCGGGAGGATAATCGGGGAAGAAGTGCGCAGCTTAGGGCTTAATTTGACGTTTGCTCCAAGTGTAGATATTGTTGTTAGCTCAGACAATACTGTAATAGGGAGACGGAGTTTTGGTAGTGATAAAGATATTGTCTCGGAAATGGCATCTCGGGTTGCAGCTGGGGTAGAAAGTATTGGCGTGGGTACAGCTTATAAACATTTTCCTGGACATGGCGATGCTACAGTGGATTCACATATAGAGTTGCCGATTATAGATAAGGATTGGGATGAACTTGAAGATATGGAGTTATACCCTTTTCAGGAGGCTATAGATAGAGGTGCCGAGATTATAATGGTGGGGCATATCGCAGTAGGTGATAGAGAAATCCCTGCCAGTCTAGATAGCAAAGCTATATTGTCAATGCTAAGAAAGAGGATGGGTTTTAATGGGATAATCATAACAGATGCACTGAATATGGGTGCTGTAACAAGTAATTATACGAATACTGAAATGGCAATAATGGCGGTAAAAGCCGGTGAGGACATATTGCTAATGCCAGGAAATGCGGGTGAGGCTAAAAGTGCAATTATTGATGCAATAACGGCTGGTGACATTTCTGAGGATAGGATAAATGAGTCGGTGCGGAGGATATTGAGCTACAAAAGTCGACGGTTGAGTAATTTTATTCCACTTGATGAGAACATGTTTGGGAGCGACGCGCATAAGAAAATTGTTCAGGATATCAGAGATAGAATTTAGTTTCGTGATATAATGATAGAAAAGGAGGTGACTATGGCTGAGAAGAAAACAGAGAAGAAAAACGGTACGAGAAAAGCTGCTGCGAAAGAGACTATAAAGGCGGCGAGTAAGGCTTCGAAAAAAGTGGAGCAGGTTACGCCAAAAGCTATTCCGGAAGTAGAAGATGTAGTAGCGAAAAAAGTTGTAGAAGAAAAGAGAACAAGAAAGGATCACAGGATACTCTGGACGGCAATTATAACTTTTTTCATAACTGCGTTGTTGTTCGGCATGGCATTTTTTGTGTTCATGAACTTGGAAGTGATAAGCGACGATGGATTAGTAAAGATAGAACATGGTAGTATCCGCGTAGACAGCAGGAAGAAAAAATGTAGTGATGATGGCGAGGTTGATAAAAATGTAATGTCGGAAGATGGGTTAGATGACGAGGATTTGAAAGGAGACAAGGCTAATGGCAGTGAGAAAGGACCGCGAGAGGTCATTGAGAATCCGAATGCTAGGGTTACAGTAAAGGGAGCGCAACTAATTGAGGTGGATGATTTTGAGTTTTACTTGCCGAAGGGCTTTGAACTAGCTAAAGGGAGCGATAACGGAAAATATGTATATAATCTGATGGACGACGATGGCTGGGCTGACGTAAAGGTGTATACTGAGAAGACTGGTGTTGATGTTGCGGCTTATATACAAAAGAAAGATTCACTCTTAAGACTCACTAATTCAGAATATAAGATTAATGGTACGAATTGGATAGAGATGGAAAGTGGTTCAAGTATAGCTTATGGGACTAAATTGAACGGAGTGATTTATGCAGTCATCTTTAATGTAAAATTAGAATCGGATGTGACAAATGAGGCCGAGCAGATGATACCGAAAACAATTCGTTTGAAAAGGATTTATAAGTGAACGATAGAAAAATAAGAATTCATGGCGTTTACCACCATTTTAAAGGTAACAATTATATTGTTGAAGGTGTAGCTAAACATTCTGAGGATTTATCGGAATATGTGGTATATCGACAATTATACGGCGATGGAGGTTTATACATTCGGCCAATAGATAATTTTATGAGTGAAGTTGATCACGATAAGTACCCTAAGACAAAACAAAAGTGGAGGTTCGAGGAGGTTAAGAAAATATGAGGCTGTATTTAATTAGACATGGAGAAACAGAATGGAATAGAGACGGGAGGCTTCAGGGGAAGGTCGATATTCCACTTGATGAAATTGGTAGGAAACAGGCAGAGTTGCTTCGTGATGAGTTATCTGGAATTGATTTTGATATTTGTATCGCTTCTCCATTAGTACGCGCAAGGGAGACCGCCGAGATTATCGTGGGTGACAGATGCGAGATTGCATTTGACGAGAGAATTACCGAACGAGACTTTGGGGAATATGAGGGAATGCTGGTAAGAGATTGGGAGGATTCTGCCGGTGATGTTGATACTTGGGACATAAAACTTAATTGGGGTAAGCGAGGGTATGAGCCGGCTAGGCAAGTTTTGGCACGAGCAAAAGATTTTTTGATAGATGTGAGAAGTAAGTATCCGTCTGATTATTGTATAGCTATTGTCGCGCATGGGAGCTTACTTAAAGCGTTACATTATAATATTGTTGGATATACGGACAAAACCAACTTTCACGAAGTATATTTTAGGAATACAGAGGTAAGAAAATATGATATCTGAAATAATGCAGATATTGTAGTTGGGCGATTATTTCTTTTTGGATTTTTTTTCGAGTTTGGTCTCTGGTTTCCAGATAAAAAAGGTAATTAGACCGAATATAACGGCGAAAATTATAGGTTCTATGATATAATCTTTTATATTGTAGATGAATTCGCTGTGCGAAATAACGCCACTCCAGAAGAGATCAAGAAGTGGCCACAAAATCATGGCAGCTATAAATGTGGCTGCGGCGATAATAATTGATGATTTGATGCGATTTTTTCTAATATTGTCCAACATAAGCTCATTATATCATATTTATGGTATGGATAAAGTGGAGAACTTGGAGTATAATGTCAAGGTATGTGGGTCGCTAGCTCAGCTGGCTAGAGCGCCTCGTTTACACCGAGGAGGTCAGGGGTTCGAGCCCCTTGCGACCCACCAGTCCATGTTTTGGGCTTTTTTATGAATGAATAAAAACTCCCCAATAGACTATATGCTTTCTAATCAGGGGATTATATGGTATTATATACTGATAAAGAAAGGATAAAGTTATGGAAAAGCAAAACGAAGTAGAAAAAATGCGCCACACGCTCAGCCATGTACTTGCAGGTGCGGTTTTGGAGCTTTATCCTACAACAACACTAGGAATTGGGCCAGCTATTGACGACGGTTTTTATTATGATATGGATTTCGGGATCGAGAAGATTACGGAGAAAGATTTAGATAAAATCGAAAAGAGAATGCGCGGGATTATTAAGCGTGGATTCAAAATGGAACAGAGTGAAAAAAGTCGGAACGATGCATTTGATTGGGCTATTGAGAGAAAGCAGAGTCTAAAAAAGGAACTGATAAACGAACTACCGGAGAGTGAGAAGATATCTTTCTATACTATGGTGGATTCTCAAGGTAAGAAAGTGTTTGAAGACTTATGTAAGGGCCCACATGTTGATAGCGCTAAAGAGATTGGCGCGTTTAAATTAACTCGATTAGCTGGTGCATATTGGAAGGGCGATGAGAAACGTCAGATGTTGACCAGGATTTATGGTGTGGCATTTGAGACGCAGGAAGAGTTAGATGAATATTTGAAGAGGCAAGAGGAGGCGAAAGCTAGAGATCACCGTAAACTTGGCAGAGAACTGGATCTTTATACTTTTTCCGATTTGGTTGGAGCTGGCTTGCCAATGTTTACGCCGAGAGGTACTTTGATACGTGACCTTTTGACTGAATATTCGCTAAGCTTGAGGAAGCGTGCTGGTTTTGAGCGCGTTTGGACGCCACATATTACGAAAGTGGATTTATATAAGACTTCTGGACACTATGCGAAATTTGGTGACGAGCTCTTTATGGTGCATTCGCAAGTTAACGGGGAAGAATTTGCTCTGAAACCAATGAACTGCCCGCATCATACACAAATATTTGCTTCGAAGCCTAGAACCTATCGAGATATGCCGGTACGTTATATGGAGCCTACGACGGATTATCGTGATGAAAAAACAGGTGAATTAGGTGGGCTATCGAGAGTAAGGTCTCTGACGCAAGATGATTCGCATGTATTTTGTCGAATGACGCAAATTAGGCAGGAAATTGGAAACTTAGTGACGATTGTAAGAGAGTTTTATACTGGGATGGGAATGATGAAACTAAGAGCTCGTCTTTCGTATCGTTCAGATGAAGATAAATATCTTGGTGATAAGAAGTTGTGGAATATGGCTCAGAAAGAAATTCGCCAAGCGGCAATTGATAATAATTTGGATTACTTTGAAGCGGAAGGCGAGGCGGCATTTTATGGTCCTAAGATAGACTTTATGGCTGAGGATGCGATTGGTCGCGAGCATCAAGTCGCAACGATACAGTTAGATTTTGTCCAACCAGAGAGATTCGGACTAGAATTTGTCAATGAAAAAGGAGAGAAAGAACGTCCAGTAATGATTCATCATGCAACGCTCGGTTCTATCGAGAGATTTATGTCGGTGTTTATTGAGCACACTGCTGGTTGGTTCCCACTGTGGGTGGCACCAGAGCAGGTTAGGGTTTTGACAGTAAACGATAAGGTGTCTGATTATGTTGGTGAAATAAAGAAGATTCTAGGCGATGTAGTGCTTCAAGAGCCGGTGAGGAATAATGAACTTCGTTATACTGTTGATGATAGCGATGACAGCCTTGGTAAGAAAATTCGTAGGGCGACCGCCATGAAAATTCCAGTGATCCTTATTGTAGGCGAGAAAGATAAAGAAGCTGATGTAGTATCTGTTAGATTGAGAGACAAAGAAGAGAAGATTAAGCTTAAGAAACTTTCCGAGTATCTTTTGGGAATTAGCTAGATGATTCCGGTGATTGTTGGCCCGACCGGCTCTGGCAAGACGAGGGTTGCTGTTGATATCGCGAAAGAGGTTGATGGAGAAGTAATATCCGCAGACTCCAGGACGATATACGAAGGGATGGATATTGGCACAGCGAAACCATCTATGAGAGAGAGAGCAGGGGTGGCCCATTGGGGCTTTGATCTTGTTAAGCCTGGTGAGCGTTTTACTGTTGTTGATTGGAAAGAATATGCAGAGACAATGATAGAACAAATTTTTATGCGAGGTAAGCAGCCAATTGTGGCGGGAGGGACTGGATTGTATGTTGATGCATTAGTTTACGACTACAAGTTTCGAGTTGCCGGAAAGGACTATAATAAGGATCGTGGCGTTTGTATAAAAAATTTGAACGGATATATAGGTAGCTTATCACAAGATGATAAAAAAAAATATCCCGATAGGCAAGAAATGTGTGCAGAATACAAGGTTTTTGGGATTAAATGGGAAAGTTCTGAGCTAAAGGAAAGGTTGTATCGACGAGCTGAGCAAATGTTTTGCGATGAATTATATGAAGAAACAGAGCGACTCGTAAAAGAGTTTGGTTGGGACAATCAAGCGATGAAAAGCGATGTTTATCAGTTTGCTTGGCAGTATATGCAGGGTGAGATTAGTCGCGAAGAAGCAGTGAGATTAAATGCGATAGATGATTGGCATTTGGCAAAACGTCAAATGACATGGTTCAGGCGTAATGAAAATATTCTGTGGCTTCCGCTTGAAAATATTAAAGAGATTGTGATAAAATGTATTCAGAATGAGCAAAGAAAATAGTACTCCAGTAGAAAAGTTGTTCGGCTCAAAGACCCGGGCGAAGTTGTTAAATCTTTTATTTGAAAATACTGACAAGTCATTTTATGTTCGTGAGATTACACGTGTAATTGGCGAGCAGATTAATTCAGTACGTAGAGAGTTGTTAAATCTCGAGAGTGTTGGTGTTGTCAAGAACGAGACTTTCGATAATAAGGTGTACTATTCTGCCAATATGAAACATCCGTATGCTCATGCGCTTAATGAAATTTTTTCTAAGAAGGTTAACGTTTCTAAGGATAAGGATGTAAAGGAAAGTAGCTGGGAAGAGTATGTTAAGCCGGTGAAGAATTATTTAGCGGCTATGATGTTGACAAATAGGATTCCTGGTCAAGATGGAGTTGACCTTTTGATTATCGGTGATGACAAAACGAAGAAGTTGACTCATTGGGCAGAGGTAGTAGAGAAGAAGATGGGCAAACCATTGAATTATGTAATCTTTTCTATTGAGGACTTCTTGTATAGAAAGAGCGTACGTGACAGATTCGTGTTGGATATTTTAGAAATGGATGTATCTGAGCTTATTGACCCAGATAAAATAATTAAGGAGTAAATATGTTTGAGATTGAAAGTAAAAATCCAGACGCTGTGACGATTTTAACAAAGAAAACAAGTGTTACGTTAAATGTGGTAGAGAGCACTATTTCTGGTAATTTGTCGGTTGGTGCAATCCATGGACCAGGTGAATTTGAGATTGGTGATGTAACTATCCGCGGCATTGCTGTTAGCGGAGATAAGGTGATTTATGATGCGGAAATTGGCGGAGTGCATGTGGGCGTACTTGGTGGAATCGAAGAAGGATTGGACGATCTAGGTGTTTCTGATGTATTATGCACTTCGTCCGTGAGAGCAATTAGAGAGATTGGTCCGAAAGCCGTAGTCGCTATGGGGAATGTTGATGGGATGGTGAGTGAACTCAAAGTGACGGCGCGTACAGAGAAGAAGTATAAGGTAAAAAGCTTAGATTCACTTCCTGCAACATTAGAAGTGATAGCATTGAATTAGCAGTCTATAATAAGACAGAAAAAGAGGTGGTATGAATATATTAGATGTATTGATTGTACTGTGCGTGATTGTTTTTTCGATGGTGCTTCATGAGTTAGCACATGGAGTGGTGGCTTTAGCGCTTGGAGATACGACTGCAAAGGAAGATGGTAGATTAACATTGAATCCAATAAAGCATCTGGATCCAGTGATGTCCGTTGTGCTACCCTTGATATCGTATTTGATGGGCGGCGTGGTGTTTGGAGGTGCAAAACCAGTGCCTGTCAATACTCATAGACTTAAATGGGGAGTGTGGGGGATGGCATTGGTGGCGATAGCGGGACCTTTGACTAACTTTCTGCTCGCTTTTGTGAGTTTTTTAATTATTGAATTGACCGGAATATCTGATCATGGTGGGATAATTTATACTATTCTGCTGGAGGTGATGTTAGTGAATCTTGGTTTTGGAGTGTTCAACTTGATACCAATACCTCCACTCGATGGCTCTAGGGTCTTGTATGCTTTGATGCCAGACGGCGTTAGAGAATTAATGACAAAAATGGAGCCAGTGGGTATATATATAGTATATGTATTGATATTGGTTGGCGGAGGAATATTTTCTTCAATAATGCTGGGGGCAATGAATGGGATTGTCCAAGGTTTCTACTGGATTATTGGCAAATAAATTGATATAATAGTTATGTACCTTCACCGGTAGCATGATTTTCTCTGTATAGTCATGTTCTAGGGATTTCGTGGCAAGCCTCCGTGGAGACTGCGCATAAGATTTTACCCACCTTGCAAATCAGCAGGGAAAACACAAGGCCGGTGGAGGACAAAGTATTTACAGGAAATTGTGGTGGGATGAAACAACGGATCAGAGTTGTTGGAATATTGAGGAGAGGTGGGGAAATTCTTTTGATGAAGCGTAGAACAGGCCGAAGTGCGGAGCCTGTTTTTTGGGAGCTACCAACAGGGAAGATAAAGTTTGGCGAACAGCCTGAGGAAGCAATGGCACGGACTGCTTTAGAGTATTTAGGCGTAGAAGTGAAAGAGGTAAAGCTGAGTGATGTGGTGACGTTTTTGGCGTTTTCTGGATTGAGTCAAATGGCTAATCTGTATATTGTATATGAATTGGGTATTTCCGATACAACGAAGATTGGTCCAAATGAAAGATATTCGGCGTATAAATTTTTGAAAAGAGAAGAGTTTTCTAAGGTAAGAGTTGATGAGGCAACGGTAGCGGTGTTGGAGCTTGAAAAGGATGAGACTTTTGCTGATGGCAACTATCGAGAACTAGTAAACGGTGCGACGATATATGTAGATGGAAGTAGCAGAGGAAATCCTGGTCCATCAGGCATAGGATATTATATTGTTGGTGAGGATGGTGAAGTAATAAAGAAAGGCGGTGAGTTTGTAGGGTTTGCGACTAGCCGTGTAGCGGAGTATTACGCACTGAGGTCGGGGGTGGAACAAGCGGTAGAATTGGGCCTGAAGCGTGTGAGATTTGTTGGCGATAATCTTATGATGATCAACCAGATGAATGGGATATATAAGATAAAGAATAGAGATCTGTTACCGATTTATGCGGATATTCGTAAGAAGGTGGCTGAAAATTTTGAGGCTGTGTCATTTACTCATGTAAAGCGTGATCAAAACACTATGGCGGATGAAGAAGCTAATTTGGCTATAGATAGACATTTTGACAGAGATATGCTAAAATAAATATGAGCTTGAAAGGTAATCGCTTAAGTTTTACTTAAGAGGAAAGTCCGGACAGCATAGAACAAAGTAGTCGTTAATGACGACCGCCCGTAAGGGTAGGGAAAGTACCACAGAGACAAAACTACCAGATTTGTTAGAGTTAATCTAGCGAAAGTGGCAAAGGTGAAAAGAGTGAGGTAAGAGCTCACAGCGGTATGTGGCGACACATATCGAAGGCAAACCCTACTTGCTGCAAGGAGTGCTAACTGCTCTGGTTCGGAGACGCACGCTCACCGCTTGAACATTTGGGCAACTGAATGTCTAGATAGATGATTACCGATTCTCGTGAGGGAATTACAAAATCCGGCTTATAGAGAGCTCGCCGTAAAAGACTGCCTACACAAAGCGTGAGGTGGTTTTTTGTTGTTAAATTGAAGTAATGAGGGGTCAGAAAAGATATGGCTGATAATAAAATATCCCCTTTGTAATAGGGGGTATTTTATTAGCTTAAGGTTAGCTGTTTATTTTTTCTTGTTTGGCAGTTCTATCAGCCCCTTTTTCTTCAAGGTTCTGAGCGCCGAGGTTGATACGTTTGCCTTGACTTTTTGCCCGTTAATGACAAGAGTACGCTTTGACACGTTGGGTTTGAACACCTTTCGAGTCTTTCTCTGGGAGAAAGAAACATTATGACCGTACATTTTGCCTTTACCGGAAATTTCACAGATAGCCATGTTATTTCTCCTTTACGGTGTTTACGATTGCTTTGAATGCTTCTGGTTGATTGACGGCTAAGTCAGCAAGGATTTTGCGGTCAAGATTAATGCCTTTTTTCTTCATGCCGGCAATAAGTTGTGAGTATGAAATTCCGAGTTCGCGAGAGGCATTATTGATACGCGTAATCCAAAGGGAACGGAAGTCGCGTTTTTTATTTCGGCGATCGCGATATGCATAACGGAGGGACTTAATAATGCCTTGTTTGGCTAAGCGATAGCTACGAGTGCGATAGTGTTGCATGCCTTTGGCGGCTTGCAAGGTTTTCTTGTGTTTGGCATGGGCAGGAACGCCGCGTTTGACTCTCATGATTAAACTCCTAGGGCAGTTTTAACGTTTTTCTTGATTTTGCCGTTAATAGCGGCGGCGGTTTTCATGTTGCGTTTCCTAGCCTTTGATTTTTTGGCGAGGATATGGTTGCCAAAAGCGCGCTCACGGATGAGCTTGCCGGAACCACTGATTTTGATACGTTTTGCAGTACCTTTATGCGTTTTTAGTTTTGGCATAAATATTCCTTTAGGTTTAGATTTAGTATTTGGTTGTGATTATTATCACGTGATGCCTTTGGTGGCACAATGTACGAACGGGGAACCGTGGAAGTAGGAAATTACTTCTTCCGAATTCCGATCGATAGGTTGCGTCCGCTGAATTGAGGTTTACCCTCAACGATAGCATCATTTTCGAGGAGGTTAAGAACTTTGTTTAGTAACTCTTCGCCTACTTCTTTGTGAGCCATTTCGCGACCACGAAAGACAATCATAATTTTGACATGATCGCCATCTTCGAGAAAGCCTTTGATCTTGCGGACTTTGATGTTAAGGTCGTTGTCGCTAATTTTGAGGCCAATTTTCATCTGTTTTAGTTCAGATTGTTTTTCGCGAGCTTTCTTGCGATTTTTGGCTTCTTCTTTCATCTTTTGGTATTGGTATTTACCCCAATCGATGATTTTGACGACTGGCGGGTTGGCATTCGCGGATATTTCTACGAGATCAACACCTGCGTCTCTAGCGATAAGCTGGGCATCACGACTCGACATTATGCCGAGCTGTTCTCCATTAGATCCAATTACGCGAACTTCTGGGTAACGGATTTCTCCGTTGATTTTGGTGCGTGAGTTGTTTCTACTAATGGGGGTGATCCTTTCTTCTTACCTTATCTATCCATTATACCAAAAAAATACTGAAAATGCAAGGGGCGGATAGTGGACTGTTCGGCCTAACGTTTACGGTAGTTCAGGGCCTCAGATAGATGTGGTGTGTCGATGAGATCCGCATCATCAAGATCAGCTATGGTTTGAGCGACCTTTATGACTTTGAAGTATGAACGAGCAGAAAGATTTAGCTTGTTTGAGGCAGATTCGAGTAATTTTTCGGCAGCTGGAGTGAGACGCAACATCGTAGAAATTTGGTGAGACGAAAGGGAAGCATTATAAACTCCGGCTTTTCCGTATCGAGTACGTTGACGGTCTAGTGCACCTGTTATTTTATTTTTTACAACACTGTGTTCGGTTGGCTCCTTGATTTCAACTGGTGTTTTGATGCGGAGATCGGAATTGTCGACTTTTGTGACGGTTATATTCATATCAATACGGTCTAGTAGAGGGCCAGACAGTTTTTTCTGGTAATTATTGATTTGTTGTTGTGTACAAGTGCACTCGTGTGTTGGATCACCAAGATAGCCACATGGGCACGGATTCATTGTGGCGATAAGTATAAAGTCGGCTGGATATGTAGTTTTGGAATTGGCGCGTGAGATGGAGATTTGCCGGTCTTCTAGCGGTTGTCTGAGAGATTCGAGGACCGATCGAGGAAATTCAGGTATTTCGTCGAGAAATAGTACTCCGTAATGTGCTAGGGATATTTCGCCTGGTTCTGCTTTTGTGCCGCCTCCGATAATCGAGACAGGTGACGCAGTGTGGTGTGGGGCACGGAATGGACGCTCACGAATAATGCTGTCTGTTTCGCCGGTAAGAGAATGGATCTTAGTAATAGCGATTTGCTCTTCAGGAGATGGTGTAGGAAGAAGATTAGCGGCCGCTCGAGCAAGAAGTGTTTTTCCTGCTCCTGGAGGTCCAGAGATGAGGAGATTATGGTGGCCAGCTATAGCAATGGAAATCGCGCGTTTAGCAAAAGCCTGGCCACGTATATAGTCGAGTATGGGAGTATTTTCATCTTTTTTTGTATTTATTACAACGTTTTTGGGATGGTTATTAATGATGCTTTTTTCGCCTTTGAGATGGCAGAATAACTCACGCAGATTTCTGACCCCTATGATTTTGATGCCCGGTACGAGAGATGCTTGTGACAGATTATCTAAGGGTAGATAGACTTCACCAATACCTGCCGTACGGGCTATTTCGACGATATTGATGATGCCGTGGACTGGTCGAAGAGCGCCGTCTAGGG
This sequence comes from Candidatus Saccharimonadota bacterium, assembly GCA_017513905.1. Taxonomy (GTDB): domain Bacteria; phylum Patescibacteriota; class Saccharimonadia; order Saccharimonadales; family Saccharimonadaceae; genus Nanosyncoccus. Next base: position 9,997 of record JAFWMR010000023.1, on the reverse strand, counting down.
ATAATTCACCCACAAATAATTTATTCTTTAAGTTTTCCTGCAGGAGCTGATGAGAGAGAACCATAACAGTAAGCGCGATAGATAAATCAAGATATGAACCGTCCTTTAATAGATCAGCCGGTGCAAGATTGATTGTGACCTTTTTGTCAGGGAAGGTAAAATCTGAATTGATTAGTGCGCTCCTAACGCGCTCGCGTGCTTCAGAGACGGTTTTATTGGCCATTCCGACGATATTAAAAGCTGGGAGACCATTGTTCATGTCACCCTCTACTTCGACAATGCGGCCTTCGTAGCCATACGGTATAGCTGAATGGGTTCTGGCAATCATTGCTATAGAATAGAGGAAAGGATTTGTGTTTGCAAGGTGAAGCATTATGGCGAGAAAGATGTACAAAAATAGAGATATTTGCTATAATGTAAGATGTTGGGGCTGACAAAGCTTAGACGGATTATTAACAGATATCAAGCGTGACGATTGAACACCGTAAGTGTTAAATAAGTGCTGAAAACACTGTTGGCAAGCGTGTAGCTTACATGCCTGCTTATGCCTAATTTTTTTATTTATAGGCTGGTCTATTCCTGATGCTCCGTAGGGAAGAGATTATTATATAACGGGGCTAAGAGTAGTTTTGTGACGCGGACTATTACGAAAAATATGTTATGGCGGCGTGAAGTTTTGTTATTTGCAGCTTCAAGCGATATGCCAAGATAGAAACGAATAACTATGCACGTAGAATGATGTCCAGTGATTTTTCGGACCCGGAGGCAGTATCCGGCAGCTCCACCATGATCTTTGAGCAAATTTATTATACATCCTTGATTAACAGGGGTGTTTTTTGTTAAATAAATATAATATACAATAAAAAAGACCGGTAACTGCGAGGAAAACCGGTCTTTTTGTGTAGAGTGTGGAGTTATTTTTGGCTAAAATGTTTGTTTTTGGCTTCTGAATAATTATTTTATTCAAAAGCTAATATCATCATAACGCGCAATAATGCTTGTGTCAATAGCTTTTTGCATAAATTTTTTATGATTTTTGTAGAGTTTTCCACAACATTGGAAAAGTTATCCTGTAAGTTTTGTGTAAAAAATACAACAAGTAACTATTGCGTTTATAACAGAGGTTATTTGCGCTATTGTTGTAAGAAATATATTAAAAAAGTTGTACGAAAGTCTTGATTTTGGATAAAGTTTATGCTAATATGTAGGTGTTGAATGATAAAAATCAACATTTAAAGACAAAAAGAGAACATTAAAATGAAATACAAATAAAAGATCGCAGTTGGCGGTGCGAAAAGGTAATTTCTAGCCATAAATTACACATTTAGGAATTACCTAGAGCTTCGTCAACATAAATGAAGCGCGTTAGTCCTGCTCATTAGCACATTAAAACGAAATAGAATGGGGAGGGAACTAATAAGGGCTATGCTCCACATTCGTGGAGCGGTCAAGTGATTTGAGGCGGGGATAAGGATTGCGGCCTATAGTAAGTTTTAATACGCCGGATAATCCCCCCGCTCTTCAAATCCATCACCATTTCACTTGGGGGCACAATATACACTTAAGCATAAGTATGATACAATGGTATGTATGCGTGGCAGAATCATACCTATACTTAGCGTCTTTGCACTTTTTGGCTTATTGTTTATGTTGAATTATACAACCCCCAGGGAAGTAGGGGTTTTAGGTGTTTTAGTATTTTTTACAATGATTTTTATAGCGTTGTTTGGCTTGATGGTTGAACTTGTAAAAGTCTTTCAGAAAATACTAAAGGATAAGAATGGTAATGGTGGAGAGATATCTGAGAACAAGACGTATATGTATGCAACTGTGTTAGCTTTTGGTCCTATTATCCTATTAGTGACAAGATCGGCAAATATTTTTACTGTAGCGTTAGTGGGAATTTTTGTATTTTTGGGCTGTTTTTTAATACGCAAACGGGCGTGAATGTGGTAAAATAAGCATATGTACAATGAGTTTGAGGATGCGCTAGCTAGAGACAAAACGTCGCTTAACAAGGAGATGGGCGAAGAAGGTTTGAAGGAGATTCGAAAAATCGAGAAAGAATTTGTGGATGATCCGTACATGTTGAATGTAAAAATACAGGATATGAGCGATACGTTGATTCTTAAAGCATTCGGTCGCGTGAGGGAGGGAAAACAGTAATGAGCATGACGACAATCTTCCTAATCTTGGGCGGTATCGCTTTGCTCACGTTGGCAATAATTGTTCGTACCGTCAGAGTGAAACGCATGCGCGAGGTGAAGGAAGCCGAGCGTGGTTTGAAAATGATGGCGATGTTGATACATTTACCACCAACAACTGATGATATTCAGGTTGGTGGTAGAGACGAGAGAGATGTGGTAAACGAGGCCGTAAGTCAGGCGCAGGTGATGTATTCGATAATTGCATCAACATTGGTCAAGGGGCGTAACGCTAAGCTTTTTGGGCAAAAGCATATTTCGTTTGAAATTGTGGCGAGCGGAGGAGTAATTAAGTACTTTGCAGTCGTACCGGCTGTACTGACAGAGACAGTAAAGCAGGCGATTATTTCAGCGTACCCGACTGCTAGGATAGAGGAAACAGAAAGAGAGAATATCTTTTCTAAGACTGCGAAATTGAGTGGTGTAGCTGGTGGAGAGTTAAGCCTCAAGAAGGAATACGTCTACCCTATTGCTACCTATGAAGATACGAAACGAGATGCTAGCTTGGCTATCTTGAACACTATGTCATCTGTCAAAGAAGGTGAGGGTTTGGGTGTGCAGATAATGGTTAGGCCGAAGGATAATGCATGGACTAGAAATTCGGAAGCTTGGGTAAAAAGTATAAAAGAAGGAAAAAAGAAAAAATCGTCGTCAGGCGGCTTGAATACATTATTTAGCGGACTTGAACAAATTTTCGGGATGTTGTGGAAGCCGCTGACTGTGCAGGGTGGTAGCGAGAAACATGATGAAGTGAAGGTTTTGACGAATATACAGCAAGAAGAGATTGGCGCCGTTGAAGAGAAGACTAAATATGCAGCATTTGAAACGCTGATTAGGATTGTTGGAAGTAGTGAACAAGGTAAAGCACGTGCGGAAGCCTTGGTTGGTGGGGTAGTAACAGCTTTCTCGCAGTTTGATTCGCCTATGTATAATGGTTTTAAATATGATATGTCTAATGACATGCGCAAGTTGGCAAGAGACTATATCTTCAGAGATTTTCCACTATTGACTGTGAATAATGTCTTAAACAGCGTAGAATTGGCGAGTATTTTTCATCTTCCTGAGCAGAATGCGATTCCAACAAGCCAAGTAATGCGGCAACTTACGAAACAGGTCGAAGGGCCAGCAAAACTGGTTGAAAATGGTGTACTTATAGGTATTAATGAATTCAGAGGAGAAAAGAAAGAGATACGTTTATCGGTCGAAGATAGAAGACGCCATGTGTACGTGATTGGTTCTACTGGTATGGGTAAGTCGAAGTTCTTGAGGAATATTGCATATCAAGATATGCAGGAAGGCAGAGGTTTTGCCTTTATTGATCCACACGGGGACGTAGCAGAAGAACTTCTTTCAATGGTTCCGAAAGAGCGGATTGATGATGTTATCTATTTTGATCCCGGTGATATGGAGAATCCTATAGGCATGAATATGTTCGAATTTCAAACAGCGGACCAGAAAGACTTTATTATACAAGAGGGCATTAATATGCTCTATAGTCTTTATGACCCGGGTCATACTGGTATCTTTGGACCACGCGGAGAACACATGTTTAGGAATGCTGCCTTGCTTTTGATGTCGGACCCGAATGGAGCCTCATTTATAGATATACCTCGTGTATTTATTGATCCTGAGTACGTGAAGGCGAAGCTGAAGTATGTAACTGATCGACAGGTGTATGATTATTGGACTAAGGAATTTCCTGCTTCACAAAAGAGCAATGATGCTGGTGAAGTAACGACATGGTTTGTTTCTAAATGGGGACCGTTTATCAGTAATACAATGATGAAAAATGTGCTTGGACAGACGAAGAGTGGCTTTAATATACGAGATATTATGGATAATAATAAGATCTTGCTCGTTAATCTATCTAAAGGTAAGATGGGGGAATTGAATTCGAAATTGCTTGGTATGATTTTTGTAATGAAGTTCCAGGCTGCAGCTATGAGTAGGGTGGACACGCCCGAAGATGAAAGGAAGGACTTTTGTCTGTTCGTAGATGAGTTTCAAAATTTCTCTACAGATAGCTTCGAGAGCATTCTTTCGGAAGCGAGAAAATTCCGCCTTAATCTTATTGTTGCGAATCAGTTTATGACGCAGTTGACTGACAAAATACGTGAGGGCGTATTAGGGAATGTTGGCACAATTATCGCAGGGCGATTGGGGGTAACGGATGCGGAGCTTATAGAAAAAGTGTTTGCACCTACGTTTAATGCAGAAGATCTGCATAAGACGCCGAACTATCATGCTATCGCAACGGTCATGATGTATGGAATGCCAAGCACGCCATTTACGATGACTTGGCCGGTTCTTGGTAAAGAGAGTCCTGAAGTACTCCAGAGCCTGAAGACATATTCGGCGACAAAATATGGAAGGCCGCGAGCGGAAGTGAGTCGGGAGATTGATCAAAGATTGGCAGCTAGCAATAAGGATGGCAGCGCACAGGCAGAAAGTGATAGCACGGAAACTACTGGCACGAGCAATAGTGTATCTGTTAGTGATACTGATAATAGTGTTGAACGGACTAAGATAGAAAGGGTGTTCAAAACGACAGATAAAGAGGAGAGGGAAGAAAATTTCTTGGAAGCTTGGCTTCGTAAAAAGAGCGAAATGAAGGCTAGCGGCGTCGTGAACGAGACAAGCTCGGAAGAACGCGCAGAGTTAACAAAGATGCACGCCCCTGTCGTTAAAAGACATAAGGATGAGACTTGGCTTGACGAATCGGAGGAAAGGAAGTATGAAGATGTGGAGATAAGAAGGTCGGTTGATGCTAATTCTTCGGATAGCCATGATGACAACGTACGGGAAGGTCGGATGAGAAAAGTAGTGCCACCAACATCTGGTAAACGTGACGATACGAATAAGGGGTCACGATTAGAGGAAGATGATAATGAAGGGTTTTGGAAGGCGGACGACAAAATAAGGTTGAGGCCTTGAAAAAATAGAGTAAAACAGATATAATGGGGGGAGATATTTTAAATACAGAAGAGGTAAGTTTTTATGCCAGTAGGTAAAAGCGCGGCGGAACAGTATGATTCGTCGGAAATTAGAGTTCTGGAGGGGTTGGAGCCGGTCAGAATACGTCCGGGCATGTATATTGGCTCAACTGGTTATGATGGTTTGCATCATTTGATAAAGGAAATTGCAGATAACTCTATTGATGAGGCGATTGCTGGATTTGCCAACAAAATTACGATTACGTTGCTAAATGATGGTGGAGTGAGAGTAGATGATAACGGCCGTGGCATTCCAGTAGATAAACACCCAAAGACTGGTCTATCGACCCTGGAGACTGTACTTACGGTACTACATGCTGGTGGTAAGTTTGGTGATGGTGGCTATAAGGTATCATCTGGCCTTCATGGTGTGGGCTCTTCGGTTGTTAATGCGCTTTCAGCGCGGATGATTGCTGAGGTCTATAGAGACGGAAAGACTCATCGAGTAGAGTTTGAGGTTGGTAAAACGACTAAACCGTTTACGGTGACTAGTGGATGCTTGCGCCCGAGCGGAACGTCAATCACGTTCTATCCTGATCCGACGATATTCAAAGAGACGACTACGTTTGATTATGATTGGGTTTCCAACTATGCTCGCCATCAGGCGTATTTAACGAAGGGAATCTTGATAGAGGTTAACGACGATAGGACCGGGGCGAAGGAATCCTTCTATTTCGAAGGTGGTATTAAGAGCTATGTAAAGAGGCTTAATAATGGAAAAGAGGTGTTATCGGATGACATTTTCTATGTAGAAAAGAAGATAGCAGATAATGAGGTTGAGATTGCGCTTCAATATAATGATACCTTTGCGGAGATTTTGAAACCGTTTGCCAATAACGTGTTAACGCCAGATGGCGGAATGCATGTAGTGGGTTTTCGTACGGGTTTGAATCGTACGATTAATGATTATGCTCGTAAAAATGGCTTATTAAAGGAAAAAGAAGATAATTTGACTGGTGATGATATCAAGGAGGGTCTCACGGCTGTAATCTTAGTGAAACTTCCTGATCCACAGTTTGAGGGGCAGACAAAGAATAAATTGGGGAATCCAGAGGTACGTGGTTATGTTGATAAGGTAATGACGGAGTATTTCGGGTATTATCTAGAAGAAAATCCGCAGATTGCAAGAAAAATTGTTCAAAAAGCTTCGTTGGCTGCAAGAGCACGCAAGGCGGCGAGGGCGGCTAGGGATAATGTTATTCGAAAGGGTGCATTTGACGGACTAAATCTGCCATCAAAATTGGCCGACTGTTCATCTAGAAACAGAGACGAGTGCGAGCTCTTTATTGTAGAGGGTAATTCGGCGGCTGGTTCGGCGAAAGAAGGTCGTAATCCGAAGATTCAGGCAGTACTGCCGCTTCGTGGCAAAGTACTCAATACCGAAAGAGCTCGTCTTGATAAGATGCTTGCTAATGCGGAACTTGTATCGCTTATAAAAGGCTTAGGCGTAGGGATTGGCGAGCAGTTTGACATTGATGGTTTGAGGTATGATAAGATTGTGTTCATGACTGATGCCGATGTAGATGGTTTGCATATTGCCACGTTGCTCATGACGTTCTTTTTCAGATATATGCCTCAAGTAATAGAGGAGGGACATGTTTATTTGGCAAAACCGCCTCTGTTTGGGTTGATAAAAGGTACAGGGAATGCAAGAAAGATTGATTATTTGTATGACGAAGTAGCCTTGGAGGAGAAGTTAACGGAGAAGATTGAAGAAAAGAAAGCAAATGGTACTAAGATTGATGAGAGTCAGGAGAGGTTTAAGCAAGCTGGCTATACGGCACAACAAAGGTTTAAGGGTCTTGGCGAAATGGATGCAAAACAGCTGTGGGAGACGACGATGGATCCAGAGAATCGCGTATTAGTGCAGGTACACATCGAAGATGCAGAAAAGGCTGATGCGGTGTTTGCGAAATTGATGGGTGATCAAGTGGACTTAAGGAAAAACTTTATTCAGGCTGGGGCGGCAAAAGTCGACCTGGACGACCTGGACTTTTAAGGAGAGGAGGAGACAGATATGCCAAGCAATGATAAAGATGACAAAATGCATGACCAGACGCCAGAAGAGTCGTTAGGCGGAGAATTACCAGGTAGCGATCCTGAGGGAACCACAGAGGCTATTTTAAAGGGGATTGAAAACCGAAATGTAGAAAGCACAATGGAAGAGTATTTCCTGAAATACTCGATGTCTGTGATCGTTGATCGTGCACTTCCAGATGTACGTGATGGGCTGAAGCCGGTTAACCGTCGTATTCTTTACGCAATGAATAAGAATGGTTGGAAAGCCCCACATGCTACTGTTAAATCGGCAAGAATAGTTGGTGAAGTGATGGGTAAATATCACCCTCACGGTGATTCATCGATTTATATGGCAATGGTTAATCTCGCACAACCATGGAAAATGCGTTATACGTTGATTGAGGGTCAGGGTAACTTTGGCTCGGCTGATGGTGATGAGCCAGCCGCATCTAGGTATACTGAAGCTAGAATGGATAAGGTAGGGGCAGAGCTTCTTGCAGATATTGAGAAAGAGACTGTTGATTTCCGAGATAACTTTGATGGTAGCGAGAAAGAACCGGTGGTTTTGCCAGCCGCACTGCCAAACATTCTCCTTAATGGCCAGATGGGTATTGCCGTGGGTATGGCAACGAATATTCCACCACATAACCTTGGAGAACTGGTTGATGCAACTGTGGCTCAGATTAATAACCCCGACATCTCTTTGGAAGAGTTGATGAACTACGTAAAAGGCCCAGATTTCCCAACTGGAGCTGAAGTGTATGGTGGGGCACCGATGAAATCGGCTTATGCGACCGGTAAGGGTTCGGTGACGATTCGTGCAGTAACGAATATTGAGGAACGCAAGAATGGCCGATATAATATTGTGATTACAGAGATGCCTTATGGGGTGAGTAAAGAGGACTTTATGAATAAGGTCCGTGATTTAGTAAACGATAAAAAGCTTGATCACATTGCTGATGTTAGGAACGAGTCGGCACGTGGGACCGTACGTGTGGTTGTGGAATTGAAAAAAGATGCGTTTCCGAAGAAGATATTGAATCAATTGTATAAGCTAACACCACTCCAAACGGCGTTTCATTATAATATGTTAGCGCTCGTGGATGGGCTCCAGCCGAGGATTTTGGGACTTAAAGAGATTCTGGGCGAATTTATTAAGCATCGGCAGATTGTGGTGCGTCGCAGAACTGAGTTTGATCTCAAGAAGGCAAAGGAGCGAGCTCATATTCTTGAGGGTTTGAAAATCGCGCTTGATAATATTGATGAAGTGATTAAAGTTATTCGCGCTAGTTATGATGACGCGGATCAACAGTTGATGAAAAGGTTTGGCCTTTCTGAAATTCAGGCAGCCGCAATTCTTCAAATGCAACTACGACGTCTACAAGGTCTCGAGCGCGATAAAATTGAGGAAGAGCTCAAAGAACTCCATGAACTTATTAAGAAGTTGGAAGAAATTTTAGCTGACGAGATGAAAATCCTTGGCGTGATTAAGGAAGAGCTTATTGCTCTTAAAGAGAAATATGGTGATAAGCGCAGAAGTAAGATTATCAATCATGAAGTAGGCAAGTTTGCTGAAGAGGAATTGATTCCGGAAGAAGAGAGTGTGATTTTGCTCACTGCGCAGAATTATATGAAGCGCGTATCACAGAACGATTTCAGAAAGCAGAATAGGGGCGGTAAAGGTAAACGCGGTATGACGACGAAAGAAGAAGATGTGATTGCGCAGATTATAACAGCTAATTCGCATGATTTCTTGTTGTTCTTTACAAGTCAAGGGAGAATTTTCCGATTGAAGGCCTATGAAGTCCCACAAGCAACGTTGGCCGCTAAGGGAACTGCTGCGGTGAATTTATTATCTATGCATCCAGAAGAGAAAATCACGGCCATTATCAAACAAGGGACTGGCATAGAGCAAGACGGGTATCTCTTTATGGCGACCAAGAAAGGCACTATTAAAAAGACTTCTGTTAAAGATTTCTTAAACATTCGTTCAAATGGTCTGATTGCTATTAAACTCGATGTTGGTGACGAATTGAGATGGGTGCAGGGTACAACAGGGAAGAACGATATCGTTATCTCTACTTCTGCTGGGCAAGCTATCAGATTTAACGAGAAGGATGTTAGGGCGATGGGTCGTGCTGCTAGAGGTGTGCGTGGCGCCAGACTTCGCCCACGCGATGAAGTGGTCGGCATGGATATAATTACTGATCCGAAACAAAAGATTCTTGCTATCTCTGCGAATGGATATGGTAAAGCAACCTTAGCCTCTAATTTCCCGGCTCATAAGAGGGGTGGTGTTGGCATTAAGGTTGCTTCTGTAACTACAAAGACTGGTCCTATTGTGGCTGTGCATACGCTTGATCCAGAGGCGAAAGATGTAATTATGATGTCTAGCAAAGGCCAGACAATACGTGTTGCGGTGAAAGAAATCCCGACCTTAGGCAGAGCGACGCAAGGTGTGAGAATTATGCGTTTATCTGAAGGTGACACGGTAGCATCGATTGGTATTGTACTTCCTGAAGACGAGAACTCTGACGAAACGAAGGGTTCAGATACGGAGAAACAATAAAAAGTCGAAAAATCTTTAAAAAAGCCCTTGACATAACCTGTTATTTGAGGTAAGATTAGGGAAGTCTAGAGAAGCGAGGATGGTTTCTTTCGGAGTCTCTGGAGTTAGTTAACAATTTAGTTGTGCAATTAAATGTTTTCTTTATAGAAAACTATCATCGTCAGTTCATTTTTATATTTATTTGAGTAATCAAATTTTCTTTAATGGAGAGT
>JAFWMR010000004.1 GCA_017513905.1 Candidatus Saccharimonadota bacterium | reverse complement strand
TAATATGCCGGCCAATCAAGGAATTGATACCACAACTTCGAGTACGGTCACAATATCAAACAATGTTCCAGTCAGGGATTACTACAACTTTCTTGGTTGGGATACTGACCCCACTGTTACTACGCCAACCTACCCTACCGGTAACACTCACACTATTACCTTAGATCCAACCACGGCAAATGCCATCAATCTCTATGCTATATGGGGAGAAACTGGTACTGTGCAGATTACGAATGTTTCTTACGTTTCTGGCACTAATGTTCTCGGCACACCTAACCCAACCGTTGATGGAAATGGAAATATTGATTTCGATTTGACATTTAAAGGCGGTTTAGATAATACTAGCGTACTTCAAGCAATTTATAGAATAACCGTCACAAACACTACGCCAAGTACCTATTCGTTCACTGCCCCAGCTTCAAACTTGACCTTAAGAATCTCAGCTAACGAAGTGCGAGACATTTATTATGAACTTAGTGGTATTTCGGTGGGCGATCCTATTCCAGGCAAAGGTGGTTCGGTCACCTTTGATATAATTTTAAATACCGATTATGTCTCTGGCGAGCATAGCGCCGAAGGTGGCATTGACGTAGAACCGGTCAGCCAATCCACGCCTAGTCTGGTCGGTAGTATTTATGGTAGTAATACCGGTGATCTTTCTGGGAGCAATACTTTGACACCATTCCAGATTAGTGTAGAGAGTACTTTTGAAGAAACTAATACGTTTACAATTAATTCGCTCAACTCTGATTTTGAAATTGTAGATTCTTCCGGAAGTCCTCTCGGCGCTCAGTCTATCTCCGCTGGAGCTACCACAACTTATACATTCTATATGAAGAAAGCAAACGGAGCTCAGTTTGCTTCTGAAACTGCCACAGCTGGCATATCTATCTCCTATAACAGCACTTACACAAATGTTGGAGAGGTTAAAATTAAAGTTGATAAAGATTCATCGTACGTAGACAATCAATCTCCAACAATCAGCAGCGTTACTATCGCTAGAAATAAAACCACCGATGGTGAAGCGACTCTAACATGGTCTGGCACCGATAATGTGGGTGTAGCCAGTTATGGAATTTACAAGTGCACCAATACTTGTGACACTATGATCTCCGTTAGTGGAGTCACCAACTCGTATACTTTTTCAAACCTATCAGATGGAACATACCACTTTATTGTGGTAGGCTACGATGACGATGGCAACACTGCCACCCAAAATCAAATTAATGGCGCCAACACTGACCCAGGTCCTGCTTCAAGCACTGGCGACCAGTCGCTCAGCTGGTCGTATAGCGTGTCTTACGATATTAGAAATGGTGGTATGACAAACACATCCGGCACCACTGTGCGTGCGGGTGGAACTTGGCAAGGGACTGTAACTGCTAATAACAACTATATCCGCCCAGATAGTAAGAACGACTTTACGGTGACAATGGATGGCCAACAAACTACTAATTTTACTTACAGTACCAACAACTACCAAATATCAATTGGTAATGCTTCTGGTAATATTACTATATCGGCAACTCTAGAACAATCTTGTTTGATTGCTGGGACGCTAATCCCAGTCTTAGACGAAGATGGCAATGAAACCACTAAACCAATCGAAGAAATTACTTACAAAGATTTGGTTAAAGATTGGAATCACGAGACTGGCACCATTGATTATGTGCACCCAGCCCGTATCGAGAAAGCCTCCAAAAAGACCGAGTACCAGTTAGCTACACTAGAAGATGGCACAACGCTAGGCACTTTTGGCTGGCACGGCGTCTTTGATGTAGCAGCAAATGCATTCATTTCCGTTGACGATTCTTCTAACTTCCACCCAGGAACCGTTATTTATAAGATTGAAGGCGATCAGCTTGTCGCGGTTGCCGTTAAAAGCGTTGAGATAGTCGAAGAAGAAGTATACGTCTACCATCTATTATCTAGCCAATATTACAATGTGGTTGCGAATGATATTCTCACCACCGATGGATTTACGCTCACTTCTAACTTCTATGGCTTTACAGACACCAACATTATGTGGCCAGAAGCTCGCAACGAATTTCTATCGAATCCAGATAATCTATATACTTATGAAGACTTTGCAGATATTGGCATTCCACTTAGAATGTTTAATGATTTGCGCTTGCGCGAAGCCTCGTATCTCCAAAGATATGGCGTGACGCTCGAAATGTTTAAACACTACCTTGTTACCCAAGGCGTGATTAGCGGCATGGTGCCATACGATGACGAATAAGTATGATAATTACTAATAATCCAAAATAATATTATCAAAATTCAACTCGTTCAAATCTTAGAGAATAAATATAAGCGATTTTAAGCTCTAATTCTATCGTATTCCGTTTTTACTGCACTATTAATAATTTCTGCAACTTGATGGATTTGTTGTTCGGTGTTAGTTTCTCCAAGCGTAAGTCTTAGTGACCCCGCAATCTGCTCGTCGGAAAGCCCAATTGCCTTTAAAACATGTGATCGTATACCCTTACTAGCCGCACAGGCTGCACCAGTGGAAACATAAACACCTTTTTCTTCAAGAAGGAACACTAATCGTTCCGCATCTACACCATTATAGCATATTACTACGAAATTGTCAAGCACATGCTTTTTGTTGATTAATTCATGCCCCTGTAATTCGGCCAAAAGCATTTTTCGCCAAGCTGCATATTTTTTTCGGTTGCCATTTAAATGATCTTTTGCGAGTTCTACCGCTTTAGCAAAACCAACTACTCCCGGTACATTTTCGGTCCCCGAACGCAAACCTTTTTCTTGGCCGCCACCGTACGATAGTGGTTTCAATTTAGCATCATGTGATACATATAACGCACCAATACCCTTTGGGCCATAAATTTTTGCTGAATTCAGAGTCATTAAATCTACACCTAGTCTGGCCACGTTAATATCTAGTAGGTTTAGAGCTTGGGAAGCATCAGAGTGCAAAAGTAGTTGTCGTTTAATCCCCCGTTTCATACGATCTAGCTTAATCTCTTTAATGATACTAGAAATCTCTGCTAACGGCTGAATTGTCCCTAGCTCATTATTCACCAAAGCTACAGAAATAAGTTCAGTTTCGTCAGTAATCTTAGCTCTCAAATCATTCAAATCGATCAAGCCATTTGGCAAGACACTTATAGATTTGCCGCCATAATGTTCTGCAACTCGTCGTACCGAATCATGTTCAGTTGCGAGAAATAAGACTGGACAAATATCTTGACTCGGCGCATTTCGGAGCGCGGCAGCGCGAGATTTAGCGCCGGCCGCCCGTGCCGACGGGCCGGCCGGACGCGGCGCCGAGTGAGATATTTGTCCGTCTAGAATGGCCGTAAATGCCAAATTATTCGCTTCAGTCGCTCCGGCAGTAATAACAAGATCAGACGCTTTTGCTCCAATCGCATGCGCAATCACGCCCTTGGCCTTTTCGTAGTCAGCCGCAACTTTTTTGGCCGGCAAATATGCCGCCGAAGGATTAAAAAAATCATCCGTAAAATACGGCTCCATTGCCCGTAAAACTCTAGAATCAACTGGCGTCGCAGCTGCGTGGTCAAGATAAATCATGATGATATTATAACATATTATTGCTTATCTGTAAATCGGCCCGTAAAAGTGATTTCTTTTTCGCCATCAATCAGCGTTAAAGTCTTTTCTTTTTG
>JAFWMR010000022.1 GCA_017513905.1 Candidatus Saccharimonadota bacterium | reverse complement strand
GACTATGACATTTATTATCGTGCCCATGTTCAAAACATTGGCTGGCAAGATTGGGTCAAGAATGGGGAACTTGCCGGCACTTCCGGCCAATCACTTCGTCTCGAAGCACTCGAGATAAAAATATCAGCGAAACTAACAACTAATCCTTAGCTAAGTCTATATACTGAACAACATCATAGCCCAACCGGCTAGGGACAATTCCAAACAAGCGTTCAATCGCGTGCGCAATTGTTCCATCTGTTTGTCCAGCTTCTTCTGGAAAATCCTTCTCCGTCAGGCCCAAATCGAAAATTTTCCCAATTGCCTCAGCCCGTGCCCAGAACATTGCGCCGGCAGGGAAAAGAATTTCTTCATGATCGGTAACTTTTTTTAACCCCATCTTTTTCAATAAGCGATTAAGCTCCTTTTTGTTACTTCCAATATTAATTTGATGTAATACCGATTCATAATTTGCTGGGAAAACAATACCTGCCTTCTCGTTCTTAAATAACCCCAACACTCTACGGGCGTTGTTGTCAGTTCCTAGCAGAGCATTAAATAGATACTTACGCCAATTATCCCCAAAAACATTTTCGACAGATTTTTTTGTATGAATGTGTCCAACATAATCGTAATTCTTATAAACGCCGGACAATTGTTTTAAGAATGGGTAAATATCTCGTCCGCGGTTCTCGACCACTTCGACGACCACTTCGCCGGTCTTTATTTTATGATTTTTCAATAGTTTGGTTATTTCGGCGCTCTTTTCGTTACTGTCTGTAGAGATGTAAAGATCCAACTTAAATGGAAAACGCTTTATTTCCGATAAAATCTCATCAAACACATCGATATAAAACACATGTATTTGCAATGCAATCTTCTTTCGCTCATCGGCTTTTTCGGATCCGTTCGTCAATGCCAGGACACTTTTATCGAATGGGATATCGAGTAATGCTTTAGTGAACGTATTGATGTTAAGATACCCGTATTTTTTATCCGGTTCCAAATAAGTACCCTCCGCCCATTCATTCCACGCATTAACAAACATAAAACGCGTATCGGCCGGGTTGTCCATTCTAGTGTTCTTTATTACTCGCCTTGTCCATTTATAAAAACTCTCCGGGGAATAATTAGCAAACGAGAAAAAACCATCTGCTCGTCGTGGCGAATTATCCCAGTCCATTGTTACAGAATAATAAAACGGCTTAAGCGAATGATGATTCTCGTATATATATTTATCTCTAACAAAATCTACCAACTTTCCATAGTCAACTACATTTCCACCATGGTTACTATCAAGTATTTCTACGGGAAAAGTCTTTGGCGCAAAATCAAACTCTGCATCTACAAAATCGCAATTACTAAAATCATCATCAAACAGGCTACGATAAGACCATATCTCTATCTCGCCAATTCCTATCTCTCTTGCAGTCCTACGCCAAGATGCTACAGTTTCTTCAAAATTTGGGATTTCTTTTGGGTTATATACTAAAATCACAGGTTTATTATCAACTCGAATATAACGTTTATCCACCAAATATTTCTTCATATCTTTTATGAATATCTCTGGATCTCGTTTTTCGTATTTTTGCTCAATTAGTACCTCGTTGTTCAATCCATCCCACCTCCTAGTCCAATTCTCATTTGCCCAACACAAGCAAAATGGAAAATCCAAATCTTTATTCTTAAGTAGTATATCGATGGGTTTCTCCATTAGTTTCTTCCCGGAGAACCAATAATAATAAAAACAGAACCCATAGACATGATGCTCTTTAGCTAGATTAATCTGTTTCTTTAAGATTTCCTTATTGGTTAGCTCGTAATATCCAAAATCATCATGTGGCTCTCTCGGTTGATAATGACCGATAAATCTTGGCTGCGCCTTGCGCGTATTAGTCCATTCCATAAAACCTTTGCCCCACCATTCATCATTCTCTGGAAATGTATGAAATTGGGGCAAATAAAACGCTAACGCCTTTATGTCAGTAGTAAGATCATAGGTCTCATTTTCTTCATAAGCACCTGCGGCATACGATGGTTTTTCGCATTCGCGCGTCCTGCCGAAAGTTTTCTTAAGCGACCGCATTGGCTTAATCAAAAAAACATCCTCAGCCTTTCTGAAACCTCTCAGAATCAGTCCAGCTTTGCTATTAACTATGGCGTCATATGACTGGAATAACCTTAAGTTATCCTCTAGCAGCTGCAACCGTTCTCGGTTAAGCCTGTTGTACTCCTTAAGTAGCCCTTTTTTATCCATAGGACAAATTATAACCAGGTTTTTTTAGTTTTGCAACAGAACAGAGTACGATTTCAAAAATAAGCCTTCATATGCTAAAATATAAACCGATATGAAGAAAAGCTCAGACAACGGACTCATCAGCAAAACTATTTGGACAATCAAAAATGAAGGACTATCTAGCCTCGCGCGTAAAGCTAACAATTACCTTAAAGTAAAAAAATTCACTAACACATATTCTATTGCTAAAGACTACTTGTTTATCAACGGATGCACGCTCCCTCATCCTGCTCGCTATCGAGTTGAGCATCAAATGGAGCAGCTCGAGGCTTGTGGATATACATGTGACGAAGTTTTTTACGAGGAGCTTGACATCGAAAAACTGAAGTTCTACCGAGGTTTTATATTCTTTCGTTGCCCAGTCACCGAAAACATAGAGAAATTTATAGAAAAAGCGCACTACTTTAATAAAGTCTGTTTTTTTGATATCGATGATCTGGTAATCAATAAAAAATACACTAACCAAATACCATATGTTGCCGCGCTAAAGGGCGACGAAAAGAAGCTTTACGACGACGGCGTAATTAGGATGGAAAAAACTTTGAAGCTTTGTGATTACTTAATTACATCCACGCCAACTTTAGCCAATGAGCTTGAAAAAACTTACGGGAAAGAAGTGCTAGTCAATCGTAACGTAGCTAGTGAAATAATGTTAAAACTCTCAAATATTGCTCTCGAGAAAAAAATAAGCTATGAAAACAAGACAATTATCGGCTATCTTTCTGGCAGTATTACTCATAACCCAGATTTCGAATTGATTAAACCAGCGCTTATTAAAGTAATGGAAGAATTTCCTACAGTTTACCTAGAAGTAATGGGATATTTAGATCTTCCGCCAGAGTTTGAGCCATTTCAGACGCGCATCATTAAGAAAAAATTTGCCGACTGGAAGAAACTACCGGAAGTCATAGCAGAACTAGATATTAATCTCGCCCCTCTTGAGCAATCTATCTTTAACAATGCTAAATCTGAAAACAAATGGACCGAAGCCGCATTAGTCGAGACGTTAACAATCGCTTCGAACACAGGTGCTTTTAAAGAGATTGTCAAAGATTACAAGACGGGCTTACTTGCTTCTTCGAATGAAGAATGGTACGAGAAAATCAAGTTTGCTATAACACATCCAGAAGAATCCGCCGAAATCGCTAAAGCAGCCAGGAAAGCCGTTATTAAGAATCATATTACTACATATACCGGTATTCCGTTATCCAATTACCTTGAATCTCACCTTGCTAAGAATATTGGCTTCGTGCTTCCAACCACGAATACCTCTGGTGGCGTCAATGTCATTGTTAAACATTGCGATATTTTAAGACTACACGGTTATGACGTATCGGCAATTAGTATGGCTAAACAATCAGACAACATTCAAAGTTTCTCTGGAGAAGTCAATGTTCTTTCCAGTGTTGATTCTAAAATCGAGCAAAAATTCGATACTCTCGTTGCTAGTCTTTGGTCAACAGTTAAATATGTTAAAGAGTTCCCAAATGTCAAGAAAAGGCTTTATCTAGTTCAGAACTACGAAACTAATTTTTCTAAACCTGGAGAGCGCGCCCGCCTGGAAGCGAACGCGACATATAATTCATTTACGGAAATCAAATATATTACCATTTCTAAATGGTGCAAAAAATGGCTAAAAGAGAGCTATGGGAAGACCGCTACTTATGCGCCAAATGGAATCGATTTGAACAAATTTGTTTTCAAACCGCGCAGCTTTGCCGGCAAGATTAAGATTCTCATTGAGGGAAACTCATTGGATTATTATAAGAACGTCGATGAAAGCTTTCGAATCGTCGAGCGACTCGACATGGATAAATTCGAGATACACTATCTATCGTATGAGGGGGAACCAAAAGCTTGGTACCATGTAGACGAATTTCATCATAAAATTCCCGCCAACGAAGTTCACAAAATATATGCATCTTGCGATATTCTCATTAAATCATCAATTTTAGAAAGCTTTTCTTATCCGCCATTAGAAATGATGGCTACTGGCGGTTTTGCAGTAGTTGCACCAAATGATGGCAATATCGAATATCTATCCGATGGATATAATTGTCTACTATATGACCAGGGCGATATTGATACTGCAGTCGAAAAAATCAACCGCCTTGTCGAAGACGCAGAGCTTAGAAAACATCTCGAAGTGGGTGCTAGAGCTACAGCAACCTCACGAAGTTGGGACCAGCTTGAAAACGAAATACTAAAACTCTATGAATAAGAATAATATAATCTATTTGTCAGAAGATGCCACCAGTGCACAATATCGTTACCGTGTGAAAAATATCCTCGAGGCCCTTAAAGATAATAAAAAATACAACCTTGCATCCTTTCTGAAGTCAGACATCTCAAAACTAGAAAAAGAATTGCCAAGAGCGGATCTAATAATTCTTGAACGGCAAACCGCAAAAAATTCTGTCATACCCAATCTAATTGATAGAGCGAAGTCTTTTGGGGTGAAGGTCATTTTTGATCTGGATGACTTAATTTTTGATTATCGTGATCTTCCGACTCTTATGCGCGCCACTAATAGTAAAAATATATTTTATTGGGTTGGCTACTTTTGGGGTATCCGCCGAGTCGCAAAGCATGCCGACGGCTTTATTGTCACTAATGGCTTTCTAGCAAAGAAAATAAAACGTAGCTTTAAGAAGCCCGTAGCTATTATCCCAAATTCCCTAAACGCCGAGCAGATTAAAATATCTCAAGATGCTTGCAAAAAAAAGCAGAACAACAAAACTTATACTTTAGGATACTTTTCAGGATCACCCACACATGCTAAAGATTTTCGTATTATAGAGCCTGCTATTACTAAGTTTCTTGAGGTTCATCGCAATGCAAGTCTTACAGTCGTCGGTTATATGGATTTCTCCGCTCAAGCAAAGCAATTGATAGACAAAGGCAGAATCAAGTTCGAGAAGCCTGTTGACTATCTAAGGCTTCAAGAAAAAATAGCAAACGTCGACATTAACCTCGCGCCGCTCGCCATAAACGATTTTACTAATTGTAAGTCTGAACTTAAATTTTTTGAAGCCGCTATCGTCAAAACTCCAACCATCGCCTCCCCATCTTATTCCTTTAAGCACGCAATCAAGAACAAAGAGACCGGTCTTCTTGCTGAACCAGACGAATGGTACGCTCAGCTAGAATATGCATATAGCCACCCGAAAGAAATGTCAGCCATTGCTCTTTCTGCAAAAGAATACGCTTTAGAAAACTATTATGGAGACAAATTAGTGAAAGACATTGAGGCAGCCTATGGCATTTTCATTTAGTAAGATTAAACAGCGACTTGGGAATTCTACTAGTATATTTGCCATTTTTACTTTTTTAACTAAACCATTCGCAAAACAACTTCGTCACTCCAACTCTATTCAGCTAGCAATACCAAAGCAACCTGCTAAGGTTTCTGTCATAGTTCCAAATTACAATTACAAGGATTACCTTGAAGCCCGTATAAGTTCCATATTGAATCAGACCTACCCCATTTACGAGTTAATTATCCTTGACGATGCATCTTCCGATGGCTCTCTTAGTTTTATCGAAAAAAAACTTCTGCCTTTCATTCGCGACAAGAACCCTAACCTGAAGCTAAAGTTTATCCCAAACAAAACCAATTCGGGCAAATCTATTTCACAGTGGAAAAAAGCTATCCATGAAATTAACGGTGACTTTTTCTGGATTGCAGAAGCAGACGATATATCTGACCCCAACTTCTTAGCGGTCGTCATGTCGAAATATCAACAAGATAAAGATACAGTAATATCTTTTTCGAATTCCGCCGCCATTAACTCTAAAGGGTCCGTCCTGACATATGATTTTCAAAATAAATCCGTCGACAAGATTAGAGCTCATCGTTTCAAGAGGGATTTTATTGTAGGCGGAAAGGAAATTATTAAACATGAGTTCGCAATCAACTGTATTATCCCTAATGTCTCCTCTGCGGTTTTTAGATTCGACAAAACTATACCATTTGAAAAATACCTAGCAGAATCGATGGCGTTCACTCAATGTGGCGATTGGTACTTTTATCTCAAAGTTCTACAGCACGGCAAGCTAGCTTACTCTCGTCCTGCGCTCAACTTTTTCCGTATCCATCAGCGCTCTGTTACTGCGTCTTCCAAAAAATCTCGAGTTATCACAGAGGAGGTTAAAACGATCCACTCCAACCTTGCTAATCAATACAGATTATCGGAAAATATTTACCTCGCCATGAAAAAAGAAGAATCCCGCCTCGAGCACCGCTCTAGCTAGAACACATTATTCTTTTGTGCTAAAATTATCTTAATGGATACAAGGATTAGGCAGCTTATTTTTAGAGTAAAATCTTTTTCGCCAGAAAAAATTTTTCTTTTTTGTGCCATACCGCTCGGACTTCTTTTTCTTATCGTTCATCCAATTGGCGAGGTGCCAGATGAGTTTACGCATTTAATGCGCATTTACGGTATTTCCGAAGGAACGCTGATCGCAGAACAAAGCGAAACAAATAACGGTGGATCTAAATTGCCATCTGGCCTCAAAGAGATAAATCAGATGCTACCAGAAGCTGGCACTTATGCCGAGATCGGTGCCGATCTTGCCAGGCCCAATTCTGACGATTACGAAGAATACAACTATTCAACGGCGGCCATATACAATCCAGTTTGCTATTTGCCCCAAGTGCTAGGAATACTCATAGGTAGAATATTTAATATGCCCTATGTTGCTCAGGCATATCTTGGCCGCTTGCTAAACTTAATCGTCTTTTTAATCTTGGTATACTTTTCTATCAAATATATCCCCAAATTTAAGCACTGGCTTATGTTTCTAGCACTTCTCCCAATTAGCCTCCAAGAAGCAAGCTCTCTTTCTCCTGATGCCTTAGCTATAGGGCTTTGTTTCTTTATTATTGGTCTAACGGCTCACCTCGCCTACTCCGAAAAAGGGAAGATGTCCATTTGTGAATTGATACTATTATATATAGTCGCAATAGTTATAGGGTTTTGTAAGATAGTCTATCTCCCTTTGCTGCTTATTTACTTCATTATTCCATCGGAGCGTTTTGGCTCTAAAAAGATGAAATGGATTCACGGCATCGCAATTGCAGCCGTTACTATTGCTCTAAATCTAGGATGGCTTCTTGTCAGTTCGCGCTATCTAGCAAATCCAGCTCTCGCTGATGTTGATTCAGGAGTTCAGCTAGCCCATTTAACTGCTAATCCGCTCCGCTACTTATTAATTATCGCCAAGACCATTAATGCTCGTTTGACCTTCTATCTCACATCTGGTTTTGGCCTTAATCTTGGTCATTTCGCCATTGACCTTCCTAGCATATTCTTATACCTAAGCTTGATATTTGCTACGCTTATTCTCTCGCAAAACACTGAACGCTTAAAGATTAAACCTTTTGAACGTGCAGTATTCATACTGATCCCATGCATTATATGCATACTCATTTTTACAAGCCTCTATATTCAGTGGACGGCAGTAGATGCTCCAATAATCGATGGCGTGCAAGGACGTTATTTCTTACCATTCTTACCATTACTCCCATTTATGCTTAATAATAACCACCCCAAGGTCCATCGCTCATCACCTATCCGTATGCGCCACATAATAATATATCTGATTATTTTTAACCTTACCGGCATAATTAAAATATTTTTAGCTAACTTATAAAAATGCATAAAACATTACTTATAATTCCAGCCTATAACGAAGAAGCCAATATCTACAAGACAATTCAGTCTATAGAACGTTACAATAATAAACATAAAGCTTCTTTTGATTATATTGTTATCAATGACGGTTCAACGGACGGCACTGAGAAGGTCCTGGTTGACAATAGTATTCCTCATATATCTCACCCTAAAAATCGCGGTATCGGTTTTGCTGTACAATCAGGATATAAATATGCACTTAAGAACAAATATGAATTCGCTGTCCAGTTTGATGGCGATAACCAACACGACGTGGCTTTCGTTGAAAAAATCATATCGCCCTTGCGTGAGGGGACTGCTGATCTAGTCATTGGTAGCCGGTTTGTTTCTAAGGATGCAAAAAACGATAACTTTCAATCATCCTTTGCCCGTCGCATTGGCATTAAGCTCATCTCGCAAGTTATTAAACTTAAAACTGGATTTCGTATTTATGACGCTACTTCTGGCTTCAGGGCCGTCAACCGTGCCACAATCAAATTATTTGCCAAGCACTATCCTGAAAAATACCCAGAACCTATCTCTACTGCTGAATTAATCCAAAACGGTGGCGCGATTTCTGAAGTGCCAGTCCGCATGAAGGCACGTGACGGCGGAAAGTCTTCTATTCATGGTTTTAAAAACGTTGCCTATATGCTCGAGGTTATTCCGGCGATTCTATTCCTCCCAAAGACTAAATAGCCTTCCTATGGTATAATTACCTCAAAGGAGTTTTATGAAAGGAATTATTTTAGCTGGCGGATCGGGGACCCGTCTTTACCCACTAACGTTAGCCATATCTAAACAGATGTTACCTGTTTATGATAAACCAATGATTTATTATCCGTTGTCGACCCTCATGCTTGCTGGGATACGTGACATTTTAATCATCTCCACTCCGTCTGATCTTCCGAACTTTGTAAAGCTACTCGGAGACGGATCGAAATTCGGTCTGACACTTAGCTATAAGGTCCAACCATCTCCGGATGGTCTTGCTCAGGCATTTATTCTTGGCGAGGAGTTTATTGGGGAAGAAAGCTGCGCCATGGTACTTGGCGACAACATCTTTTACGGGGAAGGGTTTGTTGACTCGCTTAAAAATGCCGTTAAGAATGCTGAGAAATATTCACGTGCTACCGTTTTTGGCTACTACGTTGATGATCCAGAACGCTTTGGAGTCGTTGAATTTGACTCGGACTGGCATGCTATCTCAATCGAAGAGAAGCCAAAAGTTCCAAAATCCAGCTATGCTGTCACTGGCCTGTACTTCTACCCATCTGGTGTTTCGGCTAAAGCGAAGAAGGTTAAGCCTTCTGGGCGCGGGGAGCTAGAAATTACCACTTTAAACGAATTCTATCTAAACAAAGGCGAACTCGACGTCCAACTTCTTGGTCGTGGCTTTGCATGGCTCGATACTGGTACTATGGAATCACTTGCGGACGCCTCAGACTTTGTAAGAGTTATTCAAAAACGCCAAGGTGTTGAAATATCCGCTCCTGAAGAAATTGCCTACAGAAATAAGTGGATTACGAAAGAAGAACTTCTCGATTCAGCTACTAAATACGGTAAGTCCACCTATGGTCAACATCTCAAGAACGTCGCAGAAGGGAAGCTAAAAGACTAATGCTTACTTTTGAAAAAACTCCAATCTCTGGCGTTTACGTCATTACGCCTAAAGTTTTTGGTGACGAACGTGGCTATTTTATGGAAACATATTCTGATCAAGACTTTAGAAACGCTGGGCTAAACTATGTTTTTGTTCAAGACAATCAGTCTTCGTCCACTAAGGGCGTTCTTCGAGGTCTACACTTTCAAAAAACATATCCACAGGCTAAGCTTGTACGCGTTCTAAAGGGGGAAGTGTATGATGTAGCTATCGACCTACGTGAAGGATCAGATACTTATGGAAAATACGTGGGCGTCGTTTTGTCCGAGGAAAATAAAAAACAGCTCTTAATTCCTCGAGGTTTTGCTCACGGCTTTCTCGTTCTGTCCGAGACTGCTGAGTTTGCCTATAAATGCGACGAATTTTACCACCCAGAAGACGAGGGCGGATTACCATACAATGATCCATCGGTTGCTATTGACTGGCCGAAGTTAGATGTTGAGTACAAGTTGAGCGAAAAGGATGGCAAACACCCTCCGCTTGCCGAATCAAAAGTTACGTTCAAAGGAGAAAGCTAAATGGAAAAAACTATAATTGTCACTGGCGGGGCTGGGTTTATTGGTAGTAATTTTGTTTATTACATGTTAGATAAATATCCTGACTACAAAATTATATGTGTTGACTGCCTCACGTATGCCGGTAACCTCTCTACACTAAAAGAGGCCCTAAAGAATCCAAACTTTCGTTTTGAAAAACTTAATATATGTGACCACGACGGGATTAAAACGCTTTTCGAGGAAACGAGGCCAGATATTGTAATTAACTTCGCAGCCGAGTCGCACGTTGATCGTTCGATTGAAGGCCCAGAAATATTTGTCGACACAAATATTAAAGGCACCCAGACGCTTATGGAAGTATGCCGTGAACTTAACGTACCGCGATATCATCAAGTATCTACCGATGAGGTTTATGGAGATTTACCACTTGACCGCCCTGATCTATTCTTTACGGAAACGACTCCGATTCACGCTTCGTCGCCGTATTCAGCGTCAAAGGCTAGTGCAGATCTCCTCGTCCTCGCTTATTGTCGTACTTATAAATTTCCGGCAACCATCTCTCGCTGCTCTAACAACTATGGCCCTTTCCACTTCCCAGAAAAACTCATTCCTCTTATGATTATCAACGCTCTTGCCGATAAACCTCTTCCAGTCTACGGCGACGGCCTTAATGTTCGCGATTGGCTCTATGTTGAAGACCACTGTAAAGCTATAGATCTCATCATCCATAACGGTAAAATCGGTGAGGTTTACAACGTTGGCGGCCACAATGAAATGGCCAATATTGACATCGTCAAACTTATCTTGAAAAAACTCGACAAACCAGAATCGCTTATTACTTTCGTTGAAGATCGCAAGGGTCACGATCGCCGCTACGCTATCGACCCTACTAAGATTCACGAGGAGCTTGGTTGGCTTCCTGATACCAAATTTGCCGATGGTATCGAAAAAACCATTGATTGGTATCTCTCTCACAAAGAGTGGTGGCAGGAAATCATTTCGGGTGAATACCAAAATTACTATGCTAAAATGTACGGAGGCAAATAAATGCAAGTTTTTGTTACCGGCGTCTCTGGCCAACTTGGCCGCGACGTTATGCTCGAATTAAAAAAACGGGGAATCAAGGCTGTTGGTTCCGATCGCTCCGGTGATGGCAAAGGCGAATTTGATGTCGTTGCTCTCGACATCACCGATCGAGATAATGTTGAAAAAACGCTCACTAAACTTCATCCCGACGCCATTGTCCACTGCGCTGCCTGGACTAACGTCGACGGTGCTGAAGACGAAAACATGAAACCCGTTGTTAAAAAAGTTAATGTCGACGGCACTCAAAATCTTGCCAACATGGCTAAAAAACTAGGCAGCAAAATGATTTATATTTCCACAGACTACGTCTTTAATGGTCAAGGCGAACGGCCTTGGCAACCCGACGACAAAGATTACGCCCCGCTCAACTATTATGGAGAAACTAAACTCGGCGGCGAGCTTGCCGTCTCTGGTACTATCGACAATTATTTCATTGTACGCATCGCCTGGGTCTTTGGTCAAAACGGCAAAAACTTCGTTGACACCATGCTTCGCGTTGGTAAGGAACACCCCGAAGTTCGTGTAGTCAGTGATCAAATCGGTACCCCAACTTATTGTCCTGATCTTGCCCGTCTCCTCGTTGATATGCTTGAGACCGAAAAATACGGCTACTATCACGCTACCAACGAAGGTGGATATATTTCCTGGGCAGATTTCACTAAAGAAATCTTCAAGCAAGCCGGCATCAATTCTAAAGTTATCCCTGTTACAACCGAGGAATATGGTCTTTCTATTGCTGCTCGTCCTAAAAACTCTCGCCTCGATAAAAGTAAGCTCATCGAAAACGGCTTTACGCCTCTCCCCACATGGCAAGATGCGCTCAGCCGCTACCTAGAAAGTCATGATTAAAAAATAGCTCCTCACGGAGCTGTTTTTTATTTAAATAAGTTCAAATATTTCTCAGAAACTTCTTTCGGATCACCATTTGCCACAATCTTCCCATCCTCAATCATAATCGCGCGCGTGCAAAACTTTTTTACATTATCCATCGAATGTGTCACGAGGATAATCGTCTGCCCATGTTCCTTCAAGGAAGCGAAGTAATCATTACATTTTTGCTGGAACGCCGCATCTCCTACTGCTAGCACCTCATCTAGCACCAAAATATCACCCTTTGCTCGAATTGCAATCGAAAACGCCAACCGCACCTGCATTCCGCTCGAATAATTTTTCAATTTTTGATCTTGAAATTCTTTCAATTCCGCAAACTCCCAAATATCGTCATACATCGCATCCATTTCTCTATTAGAAAAGCCCAATAATGCTCCGTTAAGATAAACATTTTCGCGTCCTGTTAGTTCCGGATTAAATCCCACTCCTAATTCAATAAATGGTACTAACGATCCGTTAACTACTACCTCGCCCTTACTCGGATAATAAATGCCCGCTAAAATCTTCAGCAGTGTCGATTTACCACTGCCATTTCGCCCTACAATCCCCAAGAACTCGCCTTTCTTAATGCTAAAATCCAATCCCTTCAGCACTCGCTGATTCTTATAGCCTTTCACACCTCGCATTCGATTAAAAATCGCTTGCTTTAGCCCCGCTGCTTTCTCGGTCGGTAATTTGAAGTTTTTATGTAAATTTTTTACATCGATTGCAATATCGTTATCAACAATAACTTCGCGCCTTAAACCTATTTCACGCTTCATTAAATCTCCTCCGCGAAGAACTTAGATTGTTTTCTAAAATGCACAGACCCCCAGACCAATATTATCATTACGATTGCAACTGGCACCGCCATTAAAATCGGACTCCCCAAGAAGTTCCATCCCGTTATTGATTCCGTCGTAATTAAGCTATATCTCACATCTTGGATTACCTGTGCAATCGGGTTCAGTAAGATTATTTTTGCAGCTAATGTACTTGAATTCGCCACCATTGTCACCGGATAAATAATTGGCACCGCATAAAACAGCGCCTGAATCAATACATCCCAAATCGAAGCAATATCGCGAAACCTCACGTTGATTGCTCCTAGTAAGAAGCAAACCCCCAGCGCTAAACAATACAACTCCAACACTAACACGGGTACTAGTAACCAAGTCCAACTTGGAGTCACTCCATTAAGTAACGCAAATAGTACAACTACCACAAGATTAATCATTAAATTAATTAACGCAGTAAATGTCGTTGAAACCACTACGATATATTTCGGAAAAGCAATCTTACGAATCAAATCTCCACGATGTACCATCGCTTGAATCCCTTGCGTCGTACACTCTGTAAAGAAGCTCCATAATACCGTTCCGGTCAGTAGATACACTGGATAATGGGGAATATCGCCACCAAACCTAAGTAACTTGGCAAACACCACATATAGAATCGCGAACATCAATAATGGCCTCAAGAGCGCCCATAGGTACCCCAACACCGAACCTTGATAACGTAACTTAAAGTCAGTCTTCGTTAACTCTTTCAAAAGAATTCGATTTTTACGATATAAAACATTTGGAATGTTCATACATCCATTTTACCATAATCTACTCGAGATTACCCAAATATCTCAAGGTGTCTCTTATGGCGTCCTCTATCGTGAGCTCGGCTTTCCAACCTAACTCATTTGATGCCAAAGAAGCATCTGCGCATACAACAGCAAGATCGCCGGCTCGTCTTTTTCCGATTTTTTTTGGTAACTTTCTTTTAGATATACTTTCAAAAGCATCTACAAGCCCAAATACCGATGTCGCCTTACTAGTGCCAAGATTATATACAGAAACACCTGGTTTGATATGTCTTAATGCCGATAAATGGCCCTTGGCAAGATCCGTCACATGAATAAAATCACGCTCGCAACTACCATCCTTTGTTGGATAATCATCACCATATATTGTTAGTTCTGAAATTTTCCCAAGATAAACATTTGTTATAATTGGCATCAAATTATTCGGGATGCCATTCGGGTCTTCTCCGATTAGACCAGATTTGTCTGCCCCAATCGGGTTAAAGTACCGAAGGATGGTCGCTTCAAATTCTGGATCGGATACAGAAACGTCACGGATTATTTGTTCAATCATAGCCTTAGTCCAACCGTAGGGATTGGCGATTTCAACGCCGGTAATCATTGTCTCGATTAACCTACCACTTTCATCGCCTTTATCTCCATAAACAGTTGCGGAGGAAGAAAACACCAATTTCTTTACACCGACCTCAGCCATTGCTTTCAACAAGTTAATAGAGCCTTGAATATTATTTTCATAATAAACCAAGGGTTTTTCCACGCTTTCACCTACTGCCTTCATACCGGCAAAATGAATCACTGCGTCAAATTTAGTGCATTTTAGTGCATTCAAAGTTGCTTCATAATCAAGTAGGTCTACTTTATGGAAAACAGGTCTAACGCCAGTTATTTTTTGTATCTTATCCAAAACTTCGATTTTGGAATTAAACAAGTTATCGATAATCTCGACCGTATAACCGGATTTTATAAGTTCGACTACCGTATGAGAACCGATATACCCCAGTCCGCCAGTTGTCAGTATATTCATAATGTTCCTATTATAACATGCAACTCTTTAGCCAATTGTATATAAGATGGTATAATGACAATAATATAATACTTAGGAGGATATATGTGTGGAATCGTAGGCTACGTTGGGGAAAAGAATGCGCAAGATTTTTTAATCAGTGGGCTCAAGCGTCTCGAATATCGTGGGTATGATTCTTCCGGGATTGTTACATTAGATAAAAACGGAAAAACAACCTGCCTAAAGTCTAAAGGCAAAATCGCTGGGTTAGAAGCTAAAATTTCCAAAAACAAACGCTCTGATTCTATCGGTATTGGTCACACTCGTTGGGCTACTCACGGCGAACCTAGCGAGAGAAATGCTCACCCTCATCGCTCCGGTAAGATCTATCTTGTTCATAATGGTATTATCGAAAACTACAAGGTTCTCAAAACAAAATTAGAGAAATTTCACAAGTTTACCTCGGATACAGACTCTGAAGTTTTAACAGCGCTTATAGATCACTTCTATCTTGACGGTGAATATCCTCTTACTAATGCTGTCGTTCAGGCATTGAAACTTATTCATGGCACCTACGGCATAGCCGTTGTTTCGGAGCTTAATCCAAACGAAATTGTTGTTGCCCGCTCTGGCTCACCGCTCGTCATTGGTATTGGCCATGGCGAAACTCTTATCGCTTCCGACGCCTCTGCCCTTATTGGCCATACAAGAAAAGCTATTTATCTTAACGATGGTGAAGTAGCTACTATCACTGCAAAGTCCGTAGAGATTAAAACACTAGATTCTCAACCAGTCTCAGCCAAAGTTGAAACTATTAAGACTGATCTCACCGCCATTCAAAAAGGAGGTTACGACCATTTCCTCCTTAAAGAAATTATGGAACAGCCCACTTCTCTCACCGAAACCCTTCGTGGCCGTATTGACCTCAATGAGAAGACCGTTCATCTTGGAGGACCGAATCTTTCTGAAAAGGAACTAAAGGCTATTAAACATGTTATTATCGTTGGATGTGGTACGGCATACAACGCTGGCCTACTTGCTAGTTACTATATCGAGCAATTCACTAACGATATCACTATCGAGCCAGTAATGGCTTCCGAGTATCGCTACCGTCATGCTCATGTTCCTGATCACTCAGTTGCGCTCATTGTCTCTCAGTCTGGAGAAACCGCCGATACTCTCGCGTGTCTTCGCGATCTTAAATCTCAAGGAGTTAAGACCATCGGCATAGTCAATGCCATTGGCTCCACCATTGCCCGCGAAGTTGACGGCGGTACTTATATCCATGTCGGTCCAGAAATATCCGTAGCTTCTACCAAAGCATTCACATCTCAAGCGGTCGCTATGATTATGTTTGGTCTCACCATCGCCGAGGCGAAGGGAATCAAAAACTCTTTTATTGCTCCATATGTTGATGACATCGCAAAGCTTCCGAACGAAATTGACAACCTGCTTCAATCCCTCCAAGAGACTATTAAAACTCTTGCCGAGCAATACAAAAAATACGACCATGCTATTTATTTAGGGCGCGATGTGGCATATCCAACGGCGCTAGAAGGCGCCCTGAAGCTTAAAGAAATATCCTACATCGATGCGAACGCCTATCCAACCGGCGAGCTCAAACATGGCCCTCTTGCCCTAATCGACGATCGCTTTTTCGAATTTATTCTTTTACCGGAAGACGGCCTCTACGACAAATCTATCTCCGGGGTCCAAGAAGTCCTCGCTCGTGGCGGCCATATTATTGTCGTCACTGATTCAACAGATTTTTCTCTACCAGTAGAAAACACCGTATTTATCACGACAAAACTCAAATTACTTACCCCAATTCTTATGAATCTTGTTTCTCAATTATTTGCTTACTACATTACTACAGCCAAAGGCCTTAACGTGGACCAGCCACGCAACCTTGCGAAATCAGTCACCGTAGAATAGAAATTTATTTAGAGAGTTCCAATCTAAAGAAATCTGTCTCATATATTTCTGCACCATGCTTATGATAGAACATGTGCGCAGCCTCGCGCCCGTCGCCACAAGTAAATTCTAATCTCTTAGCTCCTTTTCGTTGTGCCCATTTTATAATTTCGTCCCATAGCATACCTCCAACACCCCTTCCGCGCAACTTGCTACTCACTACAAAGTCTTCAAGATAAGCATTTTTTTGAATTCCTGGACCCATCATAATTGATAACCCTGCCATTCCGATTAATTCTCCATTTTCTTCGGCAATAAGCAGATCGTGCCACGGCGAATTAATAATATCTTCAAACCATTCTTTGGAAATTTCGCCCTTATCTTTCCCGCTCCTAGATAATTCAACAAGTAATTCTCTAACAGATTTTGCAATTTTCGGAGTATATTCATCAAGACGTCTAATCGTTACCATTTCTAAGAGCCTCCTTTAGCTCATCCGCTAGCTCATCCGCTAGCATATTTATTACATCTTGTTCTTCGCCCCACATCGTAATCCTAATCAGGTTTTCTGTACCACTAGGGCGAACCAACACTCGCCCTCGTACTTTTTCTAACTTTTCCGAGTATCGTGCCGTCACTTCTTGTGCGGCTTCCGATCCCGCCAGTTTAGCTTTTTCCTCATCTGTTACTGGTAGATTTACTAGCACCTGTGGCAGTTTTTTCATTTCTCTAGCCAACTCACTCAATGTTTTCCCAGTTTCTTTCATTATTCTTGCTACTGTCAATGCTGTCAGGACGCCATCCCCCATTGCTTCGCCTGGTAAAATAATATGCCCACTTTGTTCACCGCCTAGTTTGATGTCATGCGCACGCATCTCCTGTGAGACATTTTGGTCCCCAACGTCCGTCATCGATATTTCTACGCCGTTTGATGCGCCCCAGTTCAATAAACCCTGGTTAGCCATTACCGTTGTGACGAGTCTAGCTAGCCCGAAATGTTTCGCTATGATTGCCAATATCTGGTCGCCATCCACTATCGCTCCACTCTCATCAACTAATATACATCTGTCGCCGTCTCCATCAAATGCTGCTCCGAAGTCAAAATCGCCATTGCGTACCAAAGCTTGTAGTCCTTCTATATGGGTGCTTCCTACGCCATCATTAATTTTTCGGCCAAACGTGACATCGTTATTTATTATTGTTATATCGGCCCTTAATTTCCTAAATGCTCGCTCGCTAATTATCCCGGTCGCTCCATTAGCGCAATCCAAAGCTATCTTTAGCCCAGCTAAATCTGCTTTTTCTCCAAAGCCAGCCATCAAATGTTTCGCATAATATTGCAAAGCACGTTCCTTTTCGTCGTACACCATTGTTTCTTCGTGCGGCTCAAAAAGATTTAAAGGTGCGTCGTCTTCTAAAAGCTGCTCAATTCGTTCTCGCTCTTCCTCGTCAAGTTTTATGCCACCATCATCTGTATACTTGAAAATCTTTATGCCGTTATCAGTATATGGGTTATGCGAGGCCGTTACATCTATCGCATAATCGTAAACCAATGAGTACATCACATAATTCAATCCTGGAGTAGGGAAAACACCGATATTTCCAATTTCTCTTGCACCGTTGTTTATAAGTGAGAGTTCTAAATTCTCCAGAATATGTTTAGTCGATTCTCTCGTATCTCCACCAATTAAAACTCGTTTGTTTCCAACATCTAGACCTCTTACGATTCGCTCCAAAAATTCACCTGTAAACATTTCGGCTTTTCCGCGAATCCCATCCGTTCCGAAGTACCTGCTCATCCCAATCCTCCTTTTACCCCACGATATAATATATATGGTATAATTATAGCATATATGAAAAAGGACTCTACATTCCTCTCTAGGGTGTTGTTAGTTTTAGGTGATCTGCTTGCTATCGTCTTTTCTTTCTTTTTTGCTTACTATTTTCGTATTCACTTTGATAAACGTCCGTATTTCTTCGAGGCGAACGTATCTGGATTTATTTTCGAAATCGCCTTCCTAATTCCTATTTGGATAATTATTCTTGCATCTCTTGGTTTATATTCCAAAAGTGTTCTTGCACGTCATACGCGCGGTAAAGAGATCGGACGTCTTTTTGTTGCGTCACTTGTTGGCATAATGTCCATTATTACCATCGATTTCTTCGGCTCCGGTGACCTTTTCCCGGTGCGCACAATTGCAATCTATACCTTTGTCTTTTGCTTCTTATTCTTAACGCTTAACCGAACGCTTTTTCGTTTCGTCCGCGATCTCCGCTTCCGCCACGGCCGCGGTACCCTTCGTGCTATTGTGATAGGGAACAACAAAAATACTGATTATTTGACTGATTATATTTCCGCCACACCAGAATCTGGTTATCAGTTAGTTGGCATTGTTGCCGCCCGTAGATTTTTCCCCAAGGATCTAGTTGGCAAACAATATGCATCACTAAAAGACGCTCTTCGTCATACAAAGCCAGACGTTATTTTTCAAACAGATGAACGTCAGACGGAATATGTTTATCAACAATCCGTTAATCGTCATGCAATTTATTATTATGTACCTAGCGAGTCCGCTCTTTCGTCTCAGCTCGGCGAGCTCGAACTAGTAGGGAACACTCCGGCGCTTCGTGTCAATGCTACTCCTTTAACCGGCAATTCACGATATATTAAACGTTTCTTTGACATTGTCCTTGGTTCGATCTTCTTTATTATTGCCTTAATCCCTATGTTATTAGTTTGGCTTATCGTCAAAGCCTCCGACATTCGTCACTCGGCTATATATTCAGAATTTCGCCTTTCAGAGTTCAACCGCAAGTTCAAAATATACAAATTCCGTTCTATGAGACCAGAGTACTCTGGCATGTCTCCAGAAGAAGCTTTCAAGAAAATGGGGCGCCCAGAGCTAATCAAGAAGTATCGTAAAAATGGCGACTATCTCAAAAAAGATCCACGTATTACGAGGGTGGGTAGCTTTATTCGTAAAACTTCGCTCGATGAACTTCCGCAACTCTGGAATGTTATTCGCGGCGATATTTCTCTTGTTGGACCGCGCGCACTTGTGCCTGGCGAGCTAAAAACTTACGGGGATCGCTCGCTCCTTCTAACCGTCAAATCCGGCCTTACCGGACTAGCCCAGGTCTCCGGACGACGCAATATTTCCTTCGAAGAGCGCCGCTCTCTCGACCTGTACTATATCAAGAACTGGTCTCTTAGCCTTGATTTTCAAATACTTCTCCGCACAGTCAAAGCCGTTTTTCGCCACGAGGGAGCCAAATAGTGAAAGTAGCCATTGTCTGCGATTGGCTCGTCTCCGTTGGGGGTGCCGAGCGAGTCTTACGCTCTGTTTGTGATCTCTATCCAGACGCTCCTATCTATACATCACAATACAATCAAAAGAAAATAGATTGGTTCAAAGATCATGAAGTCCATGTTGGTTGGCTTCAAATTTTTCCAACTTGTCTTCGCCGCTTTATAGGCCCATTGAGACAAAGCTATTTTAGCCATCTTGATCTGTCCGACTATGATGTGATTATATCCGTCACTGGAGCTGAAGCGAAGGCAGTAAAGAAGGGAAAAGCCAAGCATTTTTGCTATTGCCATGTCCCGACTCAGTATTACTGGGGACTAAAAGAGGATTATCTCGAGAACCCAGGCTTTGGGATTCTAAATCCAATTGTCAGGCTTGCATTTAAAATACTTCTGCCTCCACTTAAAAAAGCGGATTATGCATCAGCACAACGCCCAGATGAATTTATCACTATTTCCTCTTACGCCCAAGAACAAATCAAAAACGCCTATGGCAGGGAATCAACCATTATTTTCCCACCAGTGGCAGTGGAAAAGTTTTCCACAGAGGACTTTTCCACAAGCAGGGAAACAATAAACAAGCAAAAAAGTCAAGAGTACAAAACCGAACATAAAAAACATAAAACCAAAAAAAGTCAAGAAATAATGTCATCGGCCTCTGTTAGAGAAGCTTATCGTTGCGGTTTTATCACAACTTCTCGTCAAGTTACCTGGAAACGACTTGATTTAGCCGTTAAAGCCTGTCTCGAGCTAAAAGTGCCACTTACTATTATTGGCGAAGGTCCCGAACACAATAATTTAGTAAAACTTGCTGGAAATTCTGAATACATCAAATTTGTCCCACTCGCTGACCAAAAAACTATTAAACAATACCTCGAGCAATCTGAAGGATTCATTTTTCCCTCACTTGAGCCATTTGGGATTGCGCCCGTTGAAGCTCTCGCTTGCGGCTGCCCAGTCATCGCCTATGGCAATGGCGGAGCACTCGACTATATACATGACGGCAAAAATGGGGTTCTCTTTGATAAACAATCCGTTGCCTCGCTATGCAAAGCAATCAAACATTTTCAGACATTGAAATTTAATGAAGCTAAAATTCGAGAGACTGCCAGACCTTTTTCTGAGGAACGCTTTAAGGACAAATTAAAAAGCTTTATTCTTAAAAAAGCTAAGTAGGCCAAAGTATGTCTCGAAAAGCATATCCTGAAAAAAACAATCAATCTATTCTAATTAAAGGTCGTCTTTTTCTTCTCTATTCCCTACCAGTTGTTCTCTTTTGCTCTTATTATCCTGTTATCCCAATTGCCTCGACTAGTTCCACCAATTACGAATTGTCTTTACCCCTTATTTGGCTTCTTCTCTTCTCTATTTTATCTCTTAAAGATTTTCTGAACACAATACATGATATATACAACAAACGCCGCAGACTTCTCTTGCTTTTGCTTTTTCCTCTCTATTTATCAGCTACAGCCTTTTGGAGTACAAATCCTATTCGGGCTATCATGACTGCTGGGATCTTATGGTGCCTAATTATCACTAGCGTTACGCTCCTTAAGACATTCGCACCAACTAAACTATTTGATAAGGTTAAATTCCTCAAAACTTTTCTAATATCTACGACGGCATTCTGTGCGATCTGTTGGATTCAGTCTATTTTCGATTGCCTAGAAGTTGATCGCAGTATCACGCTTCTGTGTCCAGGATGCACTTCTTATTCATTCGGCTTTCCCCATCCATCTGGCTTTGCAATTGAACCGCAGTTTATGGGCAATCTTCTTCTTACGCCCACGCTAACCGTACTTTATCTTTGGGCGAAATCCAAATCGGACCGAGACAGCGAAAGTATCTTTGATTCAAAAACGCTTCTCTGTATGTCTTTCCTCTTCTGCAGTACGCTCTTTTTAACATTCTCTCGAGGCGCCATCTATGCTTTTATTATAGCCTTCATAGCACTATTAATCTTTGCCGTAGTGAAACTCCACAATAAAGTCTTTTGGAGAACATTGCCTATCCTATTAATAAGTTTTATTTTCACACTTTGCATGCAAGGGCTTTTTTCAGAGATATCTTACACAGACAGCAACTTTGCTTCTGGCGTAGATCGTTCCATCTCGCAACTCTCTCTTGGCAAGATAAATCTAGGGTTGTATGAATCGAATAATGACGAAACGGCCGATGGTGTTCCAGATACACCGGTCTTTGATGGTTATGTTGAAGAGTCTACTAACACTCGTATGAAATTCAATCAGATTGCTCTAGAACTCTCGCCTAAAACCCCAACGTCTTTGATTTTCGGATACGGACTTGGTTCTGCCGGCGAAATAATGTATCAAGAGGGAAAAACTACCACTCCATTTGAAATTATCCAAAACGAATATCTTTCACTTCTTCTTGAAACCGGTCTTTTGGGGCTCGTTCTAGCAACGTTTTTTATTGCGACAATCCTAACAGGTCTCAAAAAGCTCACTCGTCCAGACCGTTGTTTGCTCATATGTGTTGTTTTGAGTTTTCTTATCTCACTTCTTTTCTTCTCTGGGCTACCAAACGCCACCCATGCCTATCTCTTCCCCGTTTTCTTAGCAGCTAGTCTTCCGTACCTGCGTCCGAATCACCGTCTTTCTCAGACGACCTCTCGGAAATAGTCTTCTTCTTAGATTCTTCGAACACGAATCTGTCATATACCAGGAAGTTAATTACCATCACTACTGCCGTCATCAGTACATAGTTCCCAGTACTTTCCACGAACTCGTAGCTGAAACCAATCCCTATACCCTGACAAATATCGAATGCAAATTTGTACAAGAATCCAAATAGCCCGAAAAACATTGTCAAAAGTGGTCTCACCGCGATGTTCATTATGACGTTCCATATAAAGAACTTTCCAAGCTGTTTCTTTCCGACTTTACGATCTTTCCAAGTGAATTGTGAATGCAAATAATAACCAACAAAAATCGATATTGCGCCCGAAATCAAAGTCGCAATCCATAGTTGATTTTCCGACTTAAACACCAGCAAAGCCAGTATTTCATATATTCCGTAGTTGATTACTGTATTCAGCAAACCAAAAACAAAGTATTTCCCCTTTTGTTTCGTCTTGTCGCTAATTCGTTTGGCCATATTAGACGATCTTCTCCATTGCCTTCTTTACCTTTTCGATATCTTCTGGCCTATTATGATATCCTAGCGAGAACCTAACGAGCGGTGGGAATTTCCGTACCTTATCAAGATAATAGTGTGCACAGAAATACCCTGTCCTTGCCATTATCTTTTCTGCTCCGAGAGCCTCCCCTAACAAATGTGAGTCTACCTCGTTAATATAGAAACTCATCGTTGGGTTTGGCTCTTTGTTCACGAGTGTAACTTTATTGCTATTATTCAAAAAATCAAACAGCTCGGTATAATTCTCTTCTAAATTCTTATGATCGCTTTTAGAAAGATTCTCTAACCAATCTATTGCTGCACCTAGCGCAATAATTTCTCCCCATGCTTGCAATCCAGACTCAAACTTGGTATATAAGTGATCTGGATTTTTCTCACTAGACAACAGATACGATTCACGATCAACATCGTCCACCATTCCTCCCCCAATGAAGCTAGTATCGATGTACCTTAGCAGATCTTTTCTAACCACGATCGCGCCTAGACTTGGAGCATACATTTTGTGCGCAGAAAAACATATCGCATCAGCCTCAGTTTTATATAGCACCTCAGATGAGTGCGCCATTGCTTGCGCCGCATCTATAATTATCACTCCATCGGTCTTATGAACTCGCTTTATTACGTCTTTTATGTTCGCGAGCTTACGTCCATCAATATTCGATGCGGCGTTCACCACTACAACCGCTCTTTCCGGGATTTCGTCCACAGGTAAACTTCCATCCTCCTCTCTAGAAATGACTTTTCGAGGAATGTCATATTTCTTCGCAAATGTCATCGTTGACAAAAATGGGGAATTATGTTCAATGTCACTAGTAATTACAACATCAAACTTGTTTCCGTCAAGTTGCTGGAGTAAAAGATTGATTCCGTAGGTTGTATTTAATGTGAACGATACGAAATAATCATGCTTACTAAGCTTTAAATATTTTAAAACTTTCTCGCGTGTTGCTTCAACGCGCCGATCTGTCTCGATACCCCAAGGGTATTTTACTCTCTCGCCACAAGAGTTAAATTTTACGTAATACTCTTTAAGAGCCTCTATAACAGGTGTTGGCCTAAGACTTTGGCACGCCGCATCAAGATATACTTCCCCTCCACCTAGATAATCAAAATCATTCATTCCCTCATTATATCATAGACATCATCCAAAGAGCTGTGTGCTATAATGATATACATGGTTTGCATCGCCGCTTTTATCATTTTGGGCATTATCGGTCTATTTGTTGCTATTATTTCAATCTTCAAGCGCGATATTGGGCGTGCATACTGGAAGGCTATGAAAAAAGCGTGGGGCTGCGTTGGTAAAAAGATTCGTCTTCAAAAATGCGACACTAACTTTAAAGATGATGTTAAAAACACACTTTTAAAGAAGATAATCCTAAAGAAGCCAAAGCTCGTCAAGCCTCTTTCGGCGATAATCGAAGTGTTCTCTGTTGTTATAGTTATCGTCTTTGTCTGGGCCGTCCTTACCTCTATCAAATCTTTGCTTGCAATTTGGACCCTAGGCACCTGTAATGTCACAAAACCATCTGCTTGCACTCTCGGCTCTGAGGTTTGCTCTCTTGGTGGCGAAGATGATAATGCTAGCATTCTTGAGCAAACCGAGCGCTGGTTTACCGAATGGGGTGATATCTTCTCTGCCATTCCGGACCGTATCCGCACCTGGGATGCCAAAGAGTATATCATTGAACCAGCAACTTTCATTGACGCCTCAATCTTAGACAGTTCCAAAACCCCACTCGAAGAAGACAAACCTTACGCTATCGATATTCTTGACCCAGGCTGTTCTGCATGTATGATGAGCTTTAGAAATCAACTCGAATCTGGATTCTTTGAGAGTCATCAGGTTGCACTGCTCGTTTATCCAATACAGCTAGACGACGGCACGTACAAATTCGCTAATTCCGATCTTGTCGCTCGCTACTTTTATGCTTCAGCACTTCTCGATCAGGGTGAACTTCCCGAGGAACGACACAATTATGGCCTGAGATTAATGCACAAAATATTTACCGGCAAAACTGATCGTGGCCAAATCAACCAAAGCTACATCGCAAACCTCGGGTACGATGAAGCTAAGCAAACTCTTAAGTCGTACCTTAAAGAGTTCGGCGCAACTGATAGTGATTTAAAAGAGATTAGCAAGCTTGAAAAATCCGACGAAGTTAAATCTATTATCGAACAGGTCAAAGACATGGCTGACAATAAAGTCAAAATTACCGGCATCCCAACTTTAATATATGATGGAAAGAAGCACCTTGGCCTATATGAAAACTAAAGTCATCATATTCGTCGTGCTTACTTTTACGACACTATCAACTGCCTCAGTAGCCTACGCCGTCGATAATGAGCTCACAGAGAAACAATCCGCTAGTATCGTTAATTATTGTAATACCGTCCGTCAAGATCTCAAGAACCTTCAACGTACTGATGCTCGTGCGCGTACCTACTTTGGTGCGATCTATGAGACAATCCTCTCCAAATACCTTAAGCCGCTTAATCTTCGCATTGTCGACAATGATCTTTCGAATGCAACACTCCTCAAGCTCCAATCTGATTTTGCC
This sequence comes from Candidatus Saccharimonadota bacterium, assembly GCA_017513905.1. GTDB lineage: Bacteria > Patescibacteriota > Saccharimonadia > Saccharimonadales > Saccharimonadaceae > Nanosyncoccus. Next base: position 52,185 of record JAFWMR010000022.1, on the reverse strand, counting down.
GAAGCACGTACGGACTTCTCCGAAGATTACATCAAGTATTCCAAATCCCTCGAAGAACTAGTCTCTATTGATTGTCGCTTTGAACCGGATTTATTCTATAAAAAGCTTGTCAGCACAAGGGAAAAACGCGCCACGGTGGCTTATGATATCAAAGTCCTCAACGGCTTGCTTACGTCAATTATCAAAAGCACAGAGCAATTAAAGGAGTCTCTTAAATGAATCTCGAAGCCGCTACGCGAACTCCAACAGAACCCCAGAAGGCCGATAAGTCACAAGTCGTCGCTCCCAAAGGAGGGCGCAACCTCCTTCTTCTCGGGATAATAGCTACATCCATTGCTTTCCTTACGACTTTTATCTCTCTAAAAATCTATCATGATTCTGGTGATATTTATCTCGATCGTTCGCGTCCGGGTTTCCTTCCTGAAAAAGAAGAAGTCGAAAAGGATGAAGATTCAGATAGTTTTGTTTTTTCTGACTCTGGTTTGCTTACTCCCGAAGTTCTCGAAGAGTACCTGGGCAATCTCAAACAAGAAATCAATCACCTTGATGATTTCTCATCTAATCCATTTAGCACCTTGCCGCTCTCAGACAGCATCCTTGGTTTTTAATACTTTTATGCGTTTTTGAAATGCTCGCGCATCCAATCATCGCCAGCGCCACCACTTAAGAACGCTACGAGGTAATTTTGGTCCAAGTAGCTTTTTATTCTCAGATAGAACTTCTCATCATAATCAGCTGTTTCGGCTATTTCTGGGTTATCTAATTTTTTAATAAATTCCGTCGGTTCAATTACCCGTTGCCCCTCTATTTCCCTAAGTAATGTGGTCGGCAACCAAAACAATTTATCTACGCCATTCGTAAACAGATCATGATACTTGTCAATAACATCGTATTGCCTTGCATTCTGCAGTGGCGAATAAGCAATCACTAAACCTTTTCGCCCTGTTAGCTCCATTTCTTCGCGAGCAATTTCAATTGTAGCTGCAACTTCCTCCGGATGATGTGCGTAATCCGTATATAACCCAGGACATAACTTTTCCATTCTGCGCTCTACGCCCGGGAATTCATTCATTAATCCGATCAATTCATCCTCAGTAGTTTTCACGCCCGTATCTATTGCCATTTCTTTTACGGCTTCTACCGCCAATGCCAAATCAAACCTTCTTACTTCGCCAGCAAGTTTAATGCTCTTTGCAAGATTGGTCTCCGTAATCACCTTTCGGCTCTGGCTAATATACTGCTCAAACGCCTGCTTATATTCTTCCTCAGTTTTATAGATATCCGCATGATCATAAGTTATAGAGGGAATCACGGAAAGCCACGGGTGATAGGTAAGGAAGTTACGGTCATATTCATCCGCTTCGTAGATTAAATACTTCGCGCCTGGTACGAACTTCCCTGCACCGGCAAAGCCGAGCGTAGAACCTACCAACCAACTTACTGGTAAGTCAAGCTTCAGAGACAGCCACAAAATACCAGCCGTAGTCGTGGTCTTACCGTGTGTTCCTGCCACACCTATCATCTTCAGATTATAGTCTTCCACGATTTTTTCGATAAACTCATCACGCTTAGAAATTTTCAATCCCAGTTCCTGAGCTACAGCCAGCTCCCTATTCCCTGGCCGTACCGCTGACGTATGTACGTACCAATCCACTCCACCTTCTTCTGCAACCTTTTTTCGCAAGAATTTCCCATTTTGCTTCCCAATCGATACTTCAATTCCATTGTCGCGCAGTTCTTTTGTCACCAGCCCTTCATGCAAGTCTGAACCAAATACGGTCATTCCAAGAGATTTCGCCCCGAGCGACAACGGCCCCATCGCTACCCCAGATATTCCAGAAATATATATTCTCATTCCTTTATTATATCACGTCTATGTGGTATAATAACGATAACTACTATGGGTGGCAAACGCGTTCGTACTATCAAATCTCGACTTAAGAAATTCAAAGCCATCAAGACCTGGCAACTATTTTTAATATTCGTTTTACTATGTTTTATTTCTGCTACTCTCCTTCGACTGGATCACATCAAAATGACCAATCTTCGCGCCTCGGTCCTTGAAGCCGATAAAGAAAGCAACGAGGTTACTCTCGCCGAAAGCTTGAACGCGCTCAGAGACTTTACGTTCAATAATATAGTAGTCAACATTGTCGACAATAACGGTGATAAAAAGCTTGAGCTCGGCACCGGGGTCTTCTATCTCGAGCAGAGTTACCTCACGGCCGCTTCCGAGGCTCTTCGTATTGCCTCCGAAGCAGAGATTGACGATTCCAATCCTAATGGCAATATTTATGCTCTCGCTTCGGCTGTGTGCCGCCCTCTCGCTATCGCTAATGGTTGGGCCTGGAACTCTCCAGAACATATTGCATGCTACCAAACTGAACTTGCCAAATATCCTGCCGAATCTATATCTAGTAGTACCGTCCAAGTTCAGCTTCCATCAACCGAACTTTACCGTCGAGAGTTCGTCTCGCCAATTTGGGCGCCAACTATCTCAGGATTTACCATCCTTGCAACCCTATTATTAGGTGTTGTAATTTTTATACGCTTCTTAATCTGGTTGATGCTAGAAATTACCTTAAACTTAATGAAAAAGTCATAAATCCTCTTGACACCCCTGTCGAAGAATAATAAGATAAGAATACAATAACTAAAGGAGGATTAAGCTAATGGCTTATGAACATACTAACAGCAAAGGCGTAAAGTACTATCTTCACAAATCCGAAGTTACGCTCCGTGGCGGTAAACCTCAGACTATCTACTTCTTCACTAAGAACGAGAAGGGCGGCAAAGGCACCCCTTGCGACCTACCAGCAGATCGCGAAGTCAATGAGAATCCTCGCAACGGCTTCTTGACCCTCAAGAAGAAATAAATCGCCGTTATTTAGGTACAGGAGACCCGCTCTGTTCTAGACAGAGCGGTTTTCTTATTTGTTCCATATTCTGTATTATACTTATGCTATAATAAAAACGTATGGAGCTAAATCTTTCCAATTTCTATTCATCGCTTGGCGTAATTGCGCTAATAATTTTACTAGGCTATTTCTTAGGACGACGCAAGCTCATATCAGCTGAGACAAACAAAAACCTTGTTAACCTTCTTCTTTCACTTTTTATGCCAGCCTCCCTTTTTTCCGCTTTTCCAGCTACGGCTAATGAAGAGTTGCTTAATCTTTTCTTTCTAGGGCTACTTGCTGGTTTTGTTGTTATGATTTCACTTATTCTAATTTCCAAGATCATCTTTAATAAAAACCTCTGGCAGAAATCACTTGCTACCGAAGCTCAGTTTGCTTTCATATTTAACAATGCGACCTTTTTGGGTTATCCAATTATTAGCACAACTTTTGGCGAACAAGGCATTATTCCGTATTGTGGTTTTATAATCGCATTCAATCTTGCTTTATTTTCTTATGGCATCTGGCTATTTAAACGCGCCGAGTCCAGGCATTTCATTCGCAAAACACTGCTCAACCCCAACATTATAGCTGTCGTACTTGGCATGATAGTGTTTCTCGTTCACGCAGAACTTCCAGAAATCTTCATCTCTAGCATTAAATATGTTGCCGGAGCCACCACTCCTCTCTCGCTCTTGTGTATAGGTTTCATGCTTTCAACGGCCAATCTCAAAAAAGTCATGCATTCGTGGCGTCTTCTTGTTATATCGCTCATCCAACTATTTCTTGCGCCCTTTGTCACTTACGGACTTCTGCTCTTGATGGGCTTTCCTAAAGAAGTTGTGATTGTTTGTACGCTCATTCAATCTCTTCCAACTGCGACATCTCTAGGACTGTTTGCCGAAAAGTATGGCGGCCGCGTAGAAGAATCTTCAGAACTCGTCGTTATTTCAACTATTTGCTCCATTATTACTCTTCCACTTATTATTGCGATTCTTTTCAGCTAGGCCAAACTGATTTTTTATGATATATTATATACAGTTCCGTGGCTTTAACGGGGGCGTAGCTCAGGGGTTAGAGCAGGCGGCTCATAACCGCTTGGTCGTTGGTTCGAACCCAACCGCCCCCACCACGAAACGCAGAAATTGACCCACAGGGTCTATTTTTGTATCTAGACTGACATAAATTTACGCACGTGTCGTTTTAGTATATAATGTTATGAAAGATATAAAGGAGGAAGATGCTACATCGACATTCGGCTATGACTGCAGTAATCACGATCTGTAGTTTTCTCTTAATTAGCGCCACTCCGGCACATGCAGATGACGTTATAGAAGAGGTTGTGCCCACAGGAGGGAAATCCGTTCTAGAGATAACTCCGGTCACCAAAAGATTAGCTTTAAGCGCAGATGAAACACACGACTCGACTATGAAAGTAACCAACACTGGTTCAGAGGAGGTAACTGTCCATATCTATGCTAAGCCTTTTTCTACCAGCGAAGATGGTGAGACGCAAAACTTCGATACAGAAACTACATATACTCAAATTGCTCGATGGATTACAATAAAAACAGAAAGTGGCGCCTATGAGCCCGAGGCAGTTTACAGTATTCCGCCGCAAGAAGCTAAAACCATAGATTACAAAATTAGCACACCTGAAGAAGTACCAGGAGGTGGGCAATATGCAGTCTTATTTGTCGAAGCAGAACCGCCAGAAGGAAATACAAAGAATGTTATCCAGACCATCTCTAGAGTTGGAATGACAATCTATGCTACTATGCCGGGAGAACCTAAGCGTGCTGTCCATATTGAAGGAATAAACGTTGGCTCGCTTATTTTAAATCAAGCAATTAGTACGCAAACACGTATAAAAAATGAAGGGAATATCGACTTTCAGGCTTCAATCGACATCAAGATATCATCAATATTCGGAAAGCAACTATATGCAAACACCGTAATTTCTTCCATTTTCCCAGAAAGCATCAAGACAATTTACGCCGGGTGGGACGATTCGCCAAAATTTGGCGTCTATCGCGTCGAGTATTCCATCTCTGCCCTAGACATTTCCGCAAGCGGTAGTCATTTTGTGCTCGTATTAACACCGACAACCCTGATCTTGGCGATTTCACTGATTATTTTAGCGATTATCTCCATTATTTATCTTGCAAAACGCAAGGTCGCCGCAAATAACGAAAACGCACCCACTATTTGTATCGGTTAATTAATAAAAGCCCAGTTAAATTATTACTCTTCTACCCAAGAACTATAACGATTATGGTATAATGAAAACGATGAAGGATATTAAGGCTCATCTCCGTCGATCTTATTTTCGCATCAAACACGATTATCTGTCATTTGACAATATTATCTTTTTCGTTGCCATAGTAGTCTGTTTCTTTTGGACTTACAGTTCTCTTTCTGCTACTGCTAAGAACTGGGAACTATCCCAGAAGCTTACTGCCAGAAAAAGGGAACAAAAGCTTCTCGAACTGGAAGTTGCGACCATAGAATTAGAGAACGAATATTATCGTTCTGATGAATATCAAGAACTTTCTGCGCGTGCCAAGGCGAATAAAATGTTGGACGGCGAGCATCTCGTTTATCTCCCAGAAAACTCGGAAGCCGCGCGCAAAAAATACAACGATACGAAAAAAGAAGATGCCCCAGCAGAAGATCCTTCCAATGTTTCCCAATGGATGTCCTTTCTATTTGGTACCTGATTTTGCTTGTCAAAACTATCCAAACCGTTTATACTTAGATCATGGATAATAATAAGATATCTAAGATTCCCGTGAGTGAGCTTACCCCCGAGAATATTAATTCGCTCAAAAAAGAGTCCGGCCCAATCAAGCCCGCTCGTAAAGAAAAAAATACAAACGAAGAAGCCGCAAAACACCATCTTATTTTAGCTATCATCGGAGCTATCTTGCTTATAGGCGTGGCAGCAGTGTTATTCTTCATCTTTCGTCAACCATCCACGGACAAACCCACAGAACAACCCGAAGAAGAGCCTGCTGAAATTGTCTGGGCTCCTTCCGAAGATTCCAAAGACCCTAGCCGAGAATATATCGAGGCGCATGAGGCTACCATTAATAGCGCAGACGCCACTGACGATGAAAAACTTGATGCTCAGTTGCAAATAGTTAATCTTTACGCTGTAACCGGGCTTTACGATGAAGGCGAAGCCATGCTCAATGCGATTGACCGAGATTCCCTAAGCTACCGACAACTGTTCAACCTCTATAGTGCCTACGCATATCTTTATGAACATTCTGGCAACGAGACTGCCTATAAGGAATATTCAGAACTCATCAATAACGTCCTTGATATATATTGGGACGAGGAGACGCCAGGAGAAGGATCTAACTCTGATTCGTCAGAAAAGTCATCAGAAACAACGGGAGAATAACTATGCCAGCGCGGAAATCGTTTAATCAACTTGATCCATTCGGCGAGAACGAGGACCGCTTTCAGACCCGAGAGATCCGCAGTTCGCGTTCCCGTTCTTCTAAAGATCCGTTTGTTAATGTTGAGAAAAAAGATGAAGGTAAGTCAAAAAACAATACCATCATTCTTGGAGCCGTTCTTGTCGTTGTTCTGCTAGGCGTTATCGCCCTGCTAATCTTTTTGCCGCAATCTGCAGCCCAAGACCCTACCGTCAGTGAAGATCCACTCGTAAACCCCACAGGGCGTGACGCGACTAGCGAATATACGGCCGACACAGACAACCCAGAGCTACGAGCTCGTGAGCAAAACAAAATTGATACACTGCTTTCGCTCCTTAACGACGAAGATTGGGAGTATGCTAATGCAACATTCGAGACAATCTTCCCGGACTATTTAGACACTTGTGGACGTTATGAATATTATCGTGCCGCAGTAGTCCTTGCGGATAACTTTGAAGATTTCACAATTTCTCGTGACACCGCCGAGTCGCGTCTAAATTATCTTCTGGAAAAATGCGACAATGCAGGAGCTGAATAATGGACGACGATCTCATCTTGCCTGAGACTAGCGCCGAAGATTTTGTTGAATCAACGCCACCGCCCAAAAAATCTAAGACTACAGCCATTGTTATTGTTGCTACAGCGGCCTTCTTATGTCTTGTCGGTGCACTGATCTTTGTTCTTCTTCACAATGGCTCTGAGCCCAATCAACCTACACAAGACCAAGATACGAGCGAAGATACTCTTTCGAAATACGATGCACAAGACTTTAATAACGCTATGACTATGGCCGAAGAACGTTTGGAAGTCAAAGATTATGTTGGTGTCGAATATTACATCAAAAATTACACTTTGCCAGAATATATGACTCTCGCACAAAGATATCGCTACTACTCAATTCTTACTGCGCTTTATTCCGAAGAACATCTAAACAAACCAGATTTATTTATGAAATATTCTGCCATCGCAGACGACACGCTAAAATCAATTCGTAAAGGAGAAGAATAATGAAACATCATTTCAGAAAAACAGGATTTACTATAATCGAAATAGCCTTATTCCTAGCCCTCTCCGGCTTTCTGATGGTCGGTATTATCGTTGGCGCCAACATTTCTATTTCTCGTCAACGTTACAATGACACCGTTAATGATTTTGCTGAGTTTATTCGCGGTGTGTATACTGACGTTCTCAATGTTTCAAATGACAAGAATCCAGAGGAATCTACCGAAGAAGCCGGTCGTACTAAGACGGCCGTTTACGGCAAACTTATTTCTATCGGCGAATGCGCTGATACGAGTTGTTCTACATTAGACGACACCATTTATGTTTATGATATTGTTGGCCTTGCGAGGAGCTCCGCGTCCGTTAGAGGCGAACGTGCCATTCAAATGCTATATAATGGTTTTGGATCAGGCGGCGTAGAAGCTGGCATTGTTGATACGAGCGGCTGTTCGACCGTAGTTGGTTGTCAAAAGTTTTATCGCAAGAACGAATATCACGTATCTTGGGATGGAATTATACAGGTCAAAAACGGCACCAGCGGCACTACGAACGGCAGCCGATTCCGTGGCGCCATCCTAGTCGTTCGCTCTCCATCTACTGGCAGTATCCGCACTTATACTTTTTCCTATGGCAACAGTCACGATGCGGTATATCTATTCCATAATTATGAAACTTTCAGTAATGCAAAAACTAATTTTACCAAGTTTTTGAAAGAAAAAGTTGACGCTTCGACTAACCACGGCCAAAATGAATTAACGGTCTGTATTGAGTCCGACGATAATGTAGGCGCAAATCGTCGCGGTCTCAAAATTGACGCCCGCGCCAGCAACTCTTCCGGAGTAATGTTGACCGAAATGGACCAGGACAATTCTTGCTTGGGGCGCCCTAACATTTAACTTTATTAATCAAAAAGTTTATGCTAAAATAACAATATATGAGATATGGTCGTAAAATAAACAGGAATGGTTTTACCCTTATTGAGCTGTCTCTTGCCATCGCTTTTATTTCCATTCTGCTCATTACTATTACCGTTATCACTAACGAAATAATTCAAATCTATCGCAAAGGTTATTCACTTAAAGCCGTCAATCAAGTTGGACGAGATCTTATCGATGAGTTCCAGACGTCGGTTATTCAGTCTCCACCAGCTTCAATTTCAACTTTTTGCTCCGAAAAGTATCATAACGATGACACGCAAAGACAAAATTGTGAATCATCCAACAATGGTTTCTATTCCGTTTACCAGCAATATTACGCATCGGTCAAGGTGACTTCAGGCGGCGGAACGCCTACTGCTAAGCAGGTTCCGACTAGTGGTATATTTTGTTCTGGCAAGTATACCTACTTATGGAACACTGGCTACTTATATAATTTAGACCACTATGAATTTCAAGGTGGTGGTAATCAGCACGATCTACGCAATAAGCATAAGATAAAAGTTAAATATCAGTATCGCAAAGAAGATGGGACCGTTGTGTCTGGCGATTCGAGCCAAGCAACAGATCCGCTGCATGATTTTCGTCTAATCAAGGTCGAAGACCCATCTGGATCAATTTGCGCATCTACGCTCGCTACTAGATATCCATCGGCGGCACAGGCGGTCGTTGGTCCAGGCGGTGATGCAGGTGGTTTCACAATTAATATTGATTCTATGCTTGGCGCGCAGCCAGAGGAGCTTCTTCACAAAACCGACGCCGACCTTGTGTTGTATGATCTTGTAGTGTTTGAGCCTGCCCGCATAGGCGCCGGCGAGCGTTTGCTCTTTTCCGGTTCATTTATCCTTGGTACCGTCAATAGCGGCGTTGATATCATGTCTAGCAGCGAATTCTGCAAAACTCCAGATTACATTAGCTCCGACTTCGGCTATTGCGCTATCAACAAATTTAACTTTACGCTTCAAACATCAGGTAAGTAAGGAGGAAAATGTTAAAACACAATAATAAACTTAAAAAAGGCGCCACTTCAATTTATGTAGTCGTTATAGGCACATTACTTTTTAGCGTGATAACAGTCAGTTTCATTCGTATTATCATTAATGAAACAGCTAAGACTACAAGCGATGAGCTCGCTCAGGCCGCTTACGACTCTGCCCTTGCTGGAGTTGAGGATGCAAAGACTGCTCTTAAACGCTTCTACGAGTGTCAATCCATTCCGGAAGCAGAAGGTCGCCCCACCGATTGTGATCACATTGAAGACCGCGTCAAATTTGGTTTTCAGACATCTAACTTAGCACCTAACCAAACGAACTATGGCTATTGCGACGCTATCATTGAAGCACTCTCTCGCAGAAACCCCTCAGATCCAACTGGCGAAGTTTTGATTCAGGAGGAAGACGGCAATAACAATAGTGGCAATATTGTTCAGGCTTATACTTGTGTCACCATTGATAATACCCTTGAAGATTATAGGTCAACATTGGATAGAAGCAACACCGTTCGTGTGATTCCACTCAAGACTGAGCATCCAGAAACAGTCACAGGTGTTCGCATTTCTTGGTACACCGAAGATAATGGACTTTTCTCCGCGCTTAATTATTCAAATAAAAGCAATTTCAAACCGACCACTAACGGTATTCCTACACCTCCTACCATAACCGCACAAGTTATTCAGACCGCCAGTCAATTTCACCTAGACGATTTTAACAACTATGATGCTGCCAGTAAAACTACCGATCGTGGTACTGTCGTCCTTGTTCCTACAGACGAAACCGCTATTACTCATATTGGTCACTATTCTACTGGTCTTACTATACTCGCCGATTCAAATAACCATTCCTACGACCGCACTACTAATAACCAACCTCAAAAGATTCAATGCCGTACTGGTCTTTCTGATGAATTCGCCTGCGTGGCTTCCATTGAGATTCCTGGACCAGTTAATGGCGTAGACGGAAGCGGAAATGTTACCGAACGCAATTCCAATACCTTCTTCCTCGTTCTTACCCTCCCGTATGCGAATCCAACCACAGATTTTGCAGTTCAGATGTGTACAGACCGTGACATTGAGCGTCGTGGTGACTGTATGGAGAATGGTAATCTTTCTATTGCCGAGTTTAAAGACGCCCAGATCGCCGTCGATTCAACAGGTCGTGCAAATGATATGTATTCGCGCGTCGAAGCTCGCCTAGAGTTTAAAGACAACTTCCCGTTTGCTGAATTTGCTATTCAAGCTACGAGTAATGGCGACGACGCCATCAAGAAAAACTTCTACGTCACTAGTAACTGTATCGATACAAGCGACCCTAATAATATTCAATCTTGCCCAGATACCGACGACGTAGACGACTAATGGTTGACAAAACTCACTTCGTGATATATAATAATCTATACGTTCCTTTATATTATATATCGCGGGGTAGAGCAGCCTGGTAGCTCGTTTGGCTCATAACCAAAAGGTCGTTAGTTCAAATCTAACCCCCGCCACCAAGTTCTCTGAGCCTTGAGGCGACGGTAAATTGCCCCCCCAATTTACCGTCACCTTAGGGCTCTTTTTTATCTTCGGGAAAACTTGAGCTTCAGTTCGTCTTTATATTGAAATATAATATAGCCAATCCCAGCTACCACAATTGTCGTTATTGTCCAAACAGATGCAAATTCCTTTTTATTTTCATACACGCCAGTTGTTACTGGGTAATCAGCTCCTGTGTTTGTCGCAATTCTGCGGCATCGATTCGTTTCAGGGTTGCGCTCATATCCTTCAGCGCATGGCTTAAGTTCAGTGTTGGCGCCCGTTGCATAACTTTTGCATCGTCCAGTTAAAGGGTTCCTGTACTTGCCTTCGGGGCATGCAGCCAGTGTTGTTTCTATAGGCGACTCATTTACGCAATTTCCAGTTTCAAGATTAATCACTTTACCGACGGGACATGTTTTAAATTGTTGGTACATATTTTCTGTACCTGGTGTTGGATTATAAGTTTGTTCCCACCTTTTACTACCATCCGATTTATAGCCAACCATAGCTAGACTTAAGCCTCTTCTTTGCCCACTATAATACACTAATTTATCGACAACCTCCCCATCTACATCAATAATTTCTAATTTGTTTGAAGAGACGGGGTTCTTCGTAAATGTCACTCGCCAGTCTACTGCTGGATAAAAAACAATAAACCCATGTGCGACAATTTTACCACTGAGTAAATAGCTGTTACTCTTATATCTCACGAAACATCCGTCCAATTCTGTCGTTTCTTCTCCGGAATTATATAGTTCGATAAATTGCTCCGTACTTGTGCTCTCGTAATATGAAAGCAGCTCAGAAAACACCACATTCCTACATTTTGGCTCAATTAGCTCTTCTTCTGGTTCATTATACTTTAACCCAGGACCACTCATATCAAATATTGGTTTGTAATTTGTTACATGGACAAAATCGCCTATCTCTTCGTTATCGATTTCGCGCACTAAAGTCATTGGTTTCTTGGAATTGAAAGCACTATAACAACCAGTTTCTTTTATGCCCCAACATACAGAATCGATCATCGTATCGTCATACTTGAGCTTTATTCTCCCAGCACTTTGCGACATATTGCGAGCATAAATCACATCTGCTACCTCAGTGTCATCATCTTTGCTCATCACTTCTTTTGAGCTAGCCAACCTAAAAAGGAGAGACTCGCCGATCATTTCATGACCCTCAGAGAATTCGTATATAGCATACTCACTTCCCGTAGAAGTTTCATATATTACCGAAAGACCGGCGAGCAAAATTGAATCTTTGGAGAGTTTAACTAGTTCAAAAAACTCTCCTTCATACGGGTCAGAAAACCCAGGATTATAACTTCTTATCAGCACATTCGTTAACAACTGTCCATCTTCTCCTTCATACGCTGCCACAGATGATGACATGGAAGCATCTGAAACGTTAACGTTACTACCATCCACGGATTCCGCATCGATATCCTCGGCTTGCGCTATGATATCATCGTCTAGCTTTTCTTCAATGGCGTTAGCGAATGCAGTTGCTGTGGGTGTTAGGACCGACATTAATACCAGACAAACTTCTAAATAAGCACACCTCTTTCTTCTCATGACCTCACTCTAGCACGCGAAGCTTTATAAATACAAGCATATCCACAATTTGTTTTTTAAACGCTTGTGTTATAATGATATTATATGGAGGTCTATGTCTCACTCGGTATAATTATCTTAGGCGGCCTTATTACGGCCTCTCTGCAGTTATCGCTAGGTACACTCCTCTTGCTTTATCACGCCTCATTTGGCAAAAATATTCGCATTAAAACCAAAGAACTTGCCTCGTCTTACATAGCGGGGTCAACATTCATGGATTTTATGTTGCTCGGTACTACGCTCTTTCTCGTTCTCACTCTATCTGCTGGAGGAGTTTTGCCCAACATTGCATATGTTGTCTTATTTGGCGTACTAATCGCCCTCGGTATTGTTGCATGGCTATTCTATTATCGTCGTAAAGGATCAACCGAACTTTGGCTTCCGCGTCAGCTTGCTGGATATATTCGTTCACGCGCGGTAGTTACAAACGATAATTCCGAAGCATTCTCTCTTGGTCTTTTAGTGCCTCTTTCTGAAATTCTTTTTACGCTCCCACTGCTTATCATCTCCGCAGATGCCATTCTCCATCTTGGGACAGTCTATCAAGCGCTGGGGCTAATTACCTTTACGGCCTTTGGTACTCTTCCGCTTCTCATTCTTCGGTTTTTCATTCGTAGAGGTCGGAACATTGCCGAAGTTCAACGTTGGCGTATTAAGAATAAAACCTTTTTCCGGTTCTTCACTAGCATTGGCTTTATTGTGCTTGCCATATTTATCCTTACTTTTGTAATTTTGAAAGGAGGCGCTTAAATGTCCGATCAATTATTCTCACCAGAAGAACTTGTATCCGAGCTCAAGTTTGAGTCCAAATCTATTGGCCTCCCTGATGGATCGATTGAACCTATCATTGAACGCGTTATGCACGCCGTATTAATTTGGCTTGAGGAACGAAATATAATAACTAAAAACGATTTAGAAAGGGTCGTAAGCACCGAACTCGATAAATACTCTCCTGACTTAGCTTTCGTTTATCGAAATCGCGGTAAAGTAATTTAACAATATGAGCAAGAAATTTGATTACGATTTAATTGTCATCGGTTCTGGTCCTGCCGGCGCATCAGCAGCTATATTCTCTGCTAACGCTGGGCTTAAAACCGCCATTATTGAGAGAGACAAATGGGGAGGTTCTTGCTTAAATTACTCAGATATTCCTTCCCGAGCTATCTTCGAGTTCTCGCATCTTTACCACAAAGCCGTGAAAGGGTCTAGATTCGGTATATCTAGCTCCACACTTCGCTATAACTATCCAACGGCCCAGAACTGGAAGTCTCTTGCCGTGCGGCGTGCAGGAGCAGATTCCAAAAAAGCCTTTGAGTCTGCCAAGATAGCCTGCTTTTCTGGTTTCGCATCTTTTCTTTCACCATACGAAATAGCTGTAAAAGACACCGTCATTTCAGCACCTAAAATCATTATTGCATCAGGGAGCAAGCTTAACGCTAGCGATATCACCGGTATCGAATCTACGAGTTGCCTTACGCCAGCCGATGCACTTAATGTATCTCGCCTTCCAAAATCTGTTTTTGTAGTTGGCGGTGGTAGTACCGGCGTAGAACTTGCCAATTATTATGCCGAATTAGGATCGCAGGTTATTATTGGTGAGCTTGCCGATCGCATTCTTCCGCGTGAAGATGAAGAGGCTAGCAGATTAATTACGCGTTATTTCGAGGGCAATCTGCATATGAAGGTTCTTACCGATTCGCGTGTTGTTGCCGTTGAGCAAAGTACTAAACCCGGTCTTCAAAAAGTTACTTTTCGACGCGGCGGACAAGAAAGAACTGTCGAGGTAGCAGCTATTATCTTAGCCACGGGAAGCAAGCCGGTCACTAATTTTGGACTAGAGAACGCAGGTGTTGAATATGACTCTGATGGCATCATCGTTGATGATTATCTTAAGACCAAAGTTAAACACATTTACGCTGCTGGCGATTGCAAAGGTGGGGAATCATCGGCTGAACGATCAGCCTACGAAGGAACCTTGGCGGCTTCAAACCTGATAGGCAAATCCAAAGCCCAAACAGAATATGAAGGGTTTATTCGCTTTACTGACACATCGCCATCCATTGCTACCGTTGGTCTTACGGAGGCCAGTTGCATTGATAAACACATCAATTATAAGAAATTATTACTTCCTCTTTCTTCTGTCTCTGCTGCAAATACGAGTGATTTCGTCAATGGTTTTATCAAGCTCCTTGCTGATTCTAAAGGCAAAATCCTTGGCGCTACAATTATTTGCCCAGAATCCGCACTTATCATCCAGGAAATAGCTACGGCTATACGCCATAAACTTACGGTCGCCGATCTTGCCGCTACGCCACACGTCTCATCATCATGGTCTGAATTAGTCCACCTTGCCTCTCGCAAGCTATCGAAGTAAATATTGTTTTTGCTACCTTTTTATGCTACCATTAAGTTAAATATAACATTAATCAAAGGATTAAAAATGTATAGCTATAATTACACTTATGACTACCCTAGTAGTGCTGCGGGAGCAGGGATTTTCGCCGGCTTCTTCACCTTCTTCATGATTTTAGTCGTCATCGCATGTGTTGTTCTTGTTTATATCGCTCAATGGAAGATTTTCAAAAAGGCCGGTAAGGAAGGTTGGAAGGCTCTTATCCCTATCTACAACACCTACACCCTTCTCCAAATCCTAAACATGGAGCCTTTGCTCTGTCTTCTTACCATGATTCCGTTTGCCAACTTCATGCTTGGTATTGTTATGAATGTTAAACTAGCTAAGTCTTTTGGCAAAACTACGGGCTTTGCCGTTGGTCTTATCTTGCTCGGGCCTATCTTCCAAATGATACTTGCCTTCAGCGACGCTAAGTACAAACAGCTTCCATCTTCCAAATAACAATTGAAGATATATATAATCCCCCGTCAACACGGGGGATTTTATTTTTCCTCTGTTCTAGCACTCTTGACAAGCGAGTGCTAGTTTGCTACCATAGAAACATAATTTAGCACTCCGAATGAACGACTGCTAAGAACAAGTTAAAAGTACAATATAATATATAAGGAGGAATCTTTATGTCTAAAATCATTGGCATTGACCTAGGCACTACAAACAGTGCTTTTGCATACATGGTTGCTGGCCAACCAGAAGTTATTACCAATAGCGAAGGCGATCGTACCACGCCGTCAGTTGTGGCGGTTACTAAAAAAGGCGATCGTTTAGTTGGCAAGGTAGCTCAACGTCAACGCGTTACAAACCCAAAAAACACTATCTACGGCATCAAACGTCTCATTGGCCGTAAATACAACGACAAAGAAGTTCAAAAAGACCTCGACATTATGCCTTACAAAATAGTTGAGAAAGGCCACGGTGTTGCTGTTGAGATGGATGACAAGACATATACACCTGAACAGATCTCTGCGATGGTCCTTTCCAAAATTAAGGCTGATGCCGAAGCTTTTCTGGGCGAGAAAGTTACTGAAGCTATTATTACGGTACCGGCTTACTTTGATGATTCCCAACGTCAAGCGACCAAAGATGCCGGTAAAATCGCGGGTCTAGAAGTCAAACGTATTATTCCGGAACCTACCGCTGCGGCTCTTGCCTATGGTCTCAACAAAAAAGACAACGAGAAGATAGCGGTATTCGACCTTGGTGGTGGTACATTTGATATTTCCATTCTGGAGCTTGGCGATGGTGTCTTTGAAGTTAAAGCAACTAATGGTGATACTCATCTTGGTGGCGAAGATTTCGACAACATTATTGTTAACTTCCTCTGTGACGAATTCAAGAAAGAATCTGGCATCGATATCAAGAGTGAGCCATCCGCAATGCAGCGCATTAAGGATGAAGCCGAAAAGGCCAAGAAGGAACTCAGCTCTACTACTTCTGTCGAAATCAATCTCCCATTCCTTACTGCCGATGCCGATGGTCCAAAACATTTTGAGTATACTTTGACTCGTGCTAAGCTCGAAGAGCTTGTCTCTGACCTCCTTGATCGACTCGAAGCTCCAGTCAAGAACGCTTTGAAGGATGCTAAACTCAAGACTTCCGACATTAATGAAATCGTTATGGTTGGTGGCATGACTCGTATGCCGGCCGTCGTTGAGAAAGTTAAGAAGATTTTCGGCAAAGACCCAATGCAAGGTGTCAATCCTGACGAAGTCGTCGCTGTCGGTGCAGCTATCGAAGGCGGCGTTCTCCAGGGCGACGTTAAGGATGTTCTCCTCCTTGATGTTACTCCGCTTTCTCTAGGTATAGAGACTATGGGCGGTGTTTGCACCAAACTTATTGACAGAAACACTACGATTCCAACATCCAAATCCCAAGTTTTCTCTACAGCATCCGACAACCAACCTCAGGTAGAAATTCATGTTCTTCAAGGCGAACGTGAATTCGCCCAAGACAACAAATCCCTCGGCCGTTTTATTCTTGATGGTATAGCTCCAGCTCCTCGTGGCATCCCCCAGATTGAAGTTACCTTCAATCTCGATGCAAACGGTATTTTAAACGTTACTGCCAAAGATAAGGGAACTGGCAAAGAGCAATCAATCACTATCACCAACTCTGGGAATATGAGCAAGGAAGATATCGAAAAAGCTCAAAAAGAAGCTGAACTTCATGCTGATGAAGATAAAAAGAAGCGTGAAGCTACTGATGCTCGCAATGTCCTCGAGAACAAGGTTTACCAATTTGAAAAAATGCCGGACGAATATAAAGATAAAATCTCCGACGAAGACAAGGACACTATCAAGAAGGCTTGCGAAGCAGCCAAAGAAGTCTTAAGCGACGAAACTGCTGATAAGGATAAACTTGAGGAGGCAACCAAAGATCTCGACAATCGCATCATGCCAATTGGCGCCAAACTTTATCAACAAAACAACAATAGTAGCGACAATAGCGATACAAAAAAGAGCGACGATTCTGACGATGCAGTCGAAGGAGAAGTAGTCGATAAATAAAAATATACCCACCTAGAAAATTATAAAAAACAGCCTCTTTAAAGGCTGTTTTTTATAAATGAGCATCTAAGACTTAGACGGCTGAACAGGAGCACCCGGCACAACTTGTGCTTCCTGTGCTTCCGTATTGGTTGACTCCGCTGGTTTTGTAGTAGCTTCGCCCTTATTTTTGGAAAAAGCCAAAATCCCAGCCATGATTGGCCAGAAGAATATCGAAGCAACCGCGAAACCTGTTCCGCGCCCCATCTTCTTGGCAATCATAAATTTCACGATAGCCATATAAATAGAGTAGAGAAGTGATATTATGCTGACGACTAGCATAGCCGAAACGAACGCCGCTACAACCGATGCGATTGCGTCCGAGCTAATTAATTCTTCTGCTGATCCTAAATCCGAAAGGGAAGAACTGTCTAAACCAGTTGTTGAATAAAGTGTCCCATCGTCTTCATTGCTATAATAACTATCCCACAATTCTTCAAAGTCCGAATAATCATACTCTTCCGAATCATAGTCCGACTCGTATATACCATCGTCGGTAGTAAGCATAGTTGTGCTTGTTGTGTCTTCTGTTCCCATTTTCCTCCTTTAAGCTTAACCGTATTATATCATACTTGCTATGATATAATAAACCCATGGAAAAAGGATCATCTATAGATAAAATAGTTAGTTGTATTGCACTTCTATGCATAGGTATTTGTTTCGTTGTATGGGCAGATCAAGTTACTGAATGGATTGCAATTATCCTTGGTTTCATCGCGCTCATTTACGCCATTGTTAAATTTATCATTTTCATAAAGATCGTTCCGGAGAAACGCGTTTCTCTCTCGCTTTTTTATATTATACTTTCTGCTTGCGTCGGTATTCTTCTGATATCCCGCGCTAGCTTCATTAAAGAAGCCATATCGTTTATCATAGGTATCTACATTATCTGGACTTGCTCATTCCAAATTCTCAACATTTCCAACTTACGTCACAAGACTGGACTTGCCGTCGGTTCTTATCTTTGGCCCATAATCGGTATTATCATCGGCATTCTTTGCATCTCCGGCCAGTTCATTATTCCAAACGAGCTTGCTAGGCTTACCGGTATAGCTCTCATTATTTACGCAATTGTCTATCTGACTGGTTTCTCTATTTTTAAGTCTAGCCTCAAACAATCATCCTCTAGTAAAGAGCGTATCAAAATCGAGGAAGCCGTAATTGTTAGAGAGGCAAAAGAGGCCGAGACTGTCGAAACGAAAGATTCTAAGTCTCGCCACCACTCGAAAAAAACAAAGAAATAGTATATAATATATACAGTTTATAAGGAGACATATGAAAAACCCACGCCTCATTTTGATTACTAACCCGGGATCGAGTTCTCGTAAATACGCCCTCTATCGTGAAGATGAGTTACTTTGCTCGCTCCATTTTGAATTTGAAGGTCGCAAAGTCGTCTGCACTCTAAAAAAAGCTGACGGAACCAAGAAGAAACTCGACAAGACTTACAAAGATCTTAATTCGACTGTTGGTGCACTCAACGAGATTTTGACCGATGAAGGATATCTCGGTGGAGTTTCCAAGATTGACGCCATCCTCGCCCGCATTGTTGCAACTGGCGAATATTTCACGGAAGACCATCTCGTCGACAAAGAATGTTTGAAAATGCTAGAAATCGCCAAGAAACGTACGCCACTTCACGTTCCAGTTGTTGCGAACGAAATCGAGGCTTTCGTTAAAGAATTCAAGGGCACACCAGTTATTGCTATTTCTGACTCATCATTCCATGCTGCTCGTCCAGACCTTACCGAATACTACGCTATCGATAAAGATCTTGCTGACAAATACGAGATCAAGCGTTACGGCGCTCATGGTCTTTCTGTTGGTTCAATCGTGAACTACATGACTAAAGAAGATATTCTGCCAGAGAAACTCATCGTTTGCCATCTTGGTTCTGGATCGTCTATCACGGCGGTATTTAAAGGCCAATCGCTCGATACCACCATGGGTTACACCCCACTTGAAGGCCTTATGATGTCTACTCGTTCAGGCTCCATTGACGCGGCCGCTGCACTTGCCATTAAGCGTGCTATGAAGTTTACTGATGACGAAGATCTTGAGCAATATCTCAACAAGAAATGTGGCCTTCTTGGCGTTTCTGGTCAAACAGACGACATGCGTGAGATTATTCGCCTACGCGATGAAGGTGACGACCGCGCTACATTTGCACATGCTATGTTCGTTTACCGTATTCAATCAGAAATTGGCCGCATGGCGGCTTCGCTAGGTGGAGTTGATGCGATTGTCTTTACCGCCACCATTGGCGAACGCTCTGACGAAATCCGTCGCTGTGTCTCACAAAAGCTTGGTTACTTAGGATTTGAACTTGACAACGCAAAGAATGAAGGCGACCTTCCAAACCGTCACGAAAACATTGCTACCGATAACTCCAAGCCAATCTACGTCATCCGCACTGATGAGTTCGAAGAAATGATTCGCCGCGCTAAAGTTATTCTTGATGGCGACGAAAAATGCGAATGTGGTTGTGGTCACGCCAAATCCGAGTGCGATTGCGGAGATTGCGATTGTAATAAAAAATAATGGAACAAGTTTCCAAACAAGAAACAACAGAAATCCTTCGCCTTGCCGAACAAGCAGTCTCGGCAGGCGGGGATTTCGTTGAGCTTGGGTGTTACAAAGGTGATACTTCGCTCCTTCTCGCGAAGCTTTTAAGAACATGCAAATCGGATAAAAAGCTGTGGCTTTATGATTCCTTCGCTGGTCTTCCTGAAAAAACTAAGGAAGATTCTTCCACCGCTGGCGAACAATTTAAAGCCGGAGAGTTATTCGTATCCAAACGTGAAGTCGTAGAAAAGTTCAAGCGTGCCGGCTTTAGAATTCCCATCATAAAAAAAGCTTTTTTTGAAGATCTTAATCCAGAAACCGATTTACCAGAAGCCATTTCATTTGCCTTTTGCGACGGCGATCTTTATGCATCTATTAAGACTTCGCTTCGTCTCGTTGTCCCAAAGCTAGACAAGAAGGGAATTATTATTGTTCACGACTATAACAATCCAGAACTCCCTGGCTCTTCGAAGGCGGTCGATGAATTCTTACGGGTACATCCGGAGTTTAGGTTAACCCAAAAACACACACTCGCTATTCTCACTAGATAAACTACTGAAGCAACATTTCTCTAGTAATAAGGATTTCCGCTCCACTATCCGCTTCGCCTTCAAGTACTTTTCTTGCGACGATATTTTCCACGGTCTTTTGCATCGTGCGCTTTAGCGGCCTTGCGCCCATCTTTGGATCATAACCCTGTTCAGCCAATTCTTCAGCAGCGCCTTCGCCGAGCGTAACTCTAATCTTCTTTGGCTCCAAGGTTTTATTAATAGTCTTCATGTTTAGCTCGACAATTTGCACTAAGTCCGCCTTCGTCAAAGGTACGAACACGCAAATTTCGTCAAACCTGTTAACAAACTCTGGTTTAAATTCTCCCCGCTCAATTAATTCATTAATAATTTCTTCCTTAGCTTGGGCTAGATCCCTACCTTCTTCCACATACTGACGTATTCTATCAGCCCCAGCGTTACTCGTGGCGATCACAATAGCATCGCGGAAACTTACCTCGCGGTTCTTTGCATCACGTAACACGCCTTCATCAAGAAGCTGTAGTAATGTCGTAAGCACGGCTGGATGAGCTTTCTCGATCTCATCCAAGAGTACTACAGAGAACGGATGTGTCATTACTTGAGCTGTTAGGCTTTCCGCATTATCTTTTCCTTCTTCAATCAGTCTTCTAACATCACCTTCCGTTACAAACTCATTCATATCCAACCTAATCATATTATCTTCACCATTGAAGTACACTTCAGCGAGTGATTTTGAAAGCTCAGTTTTTCCAACGCCGGTTGGTCCGAGGAATAAGAATGTACCAATTGGCTTCTTTTGGTTCCTTACGCCAGCTGCCGCGCGTCTCATTGCATCGGAAACCGTCTTTACGGCAAAATCTTGCCCTACCATTCGTCTGCGGATCATATCCTCAAGGTTTAGAAGCTTCTCGCGATCACTCTCGTTATTCGCGCTAGATAATTTTACTCCTTTAGTCTTTTCTATTGCCGCTTGTACTGACTCCATCGTCACTATTCCACCATTAGCATAGTTGGCCGAGCTCTCAAGTAGGTTCAACGCCTTACCTGGCATTTCGAGGTCATGCATATATCTATTACTGAGCCTATACGACTCTTTCAGAGCCAAATATTGATAAACAACTTTATATTTAGACTCTAAGCTTAATATCTCGTCTTCCATAATTAGCATTGTTTCATCTTCACCCGCCGGCTCTACCACTACCTTATTAAGTTTATTTGCAAGTGTACTATTCTTTGCGACAATTTCCAGATATTTTTGATCATCCATTGTTAAAACGATTCGAAGTCTACCGGTATCAATAAATGGCATCAATACGTTAGCTATATTCACCGAACCTACACCCTCTTCAAAGAATAGCTGTGCATTATTAAGGCACAGAATGATATTTTTTGCATTATATGCTTCAGCCATTATCGACTGCACTAGGCCCTCCAATTCGCCACGCTCACCGGCTGAGGCAATCATCGAACTTGCATCAAGAGACATAACCTGACGATATTTTAGACTACTAGGAATTTTCGCATCTGCGTCCATTAACGTTTCTGCAAATGCATTTACAATCGTCATTCTACCAGCACCTTCTGGACCAACCAAGGCAATATTTTGTCTGCCACCTTTAGAGAAAGCCTCAATCATTTTTCCTACAATCTCGCGATGACTGGCCAAATGTATCTGTGTTTTCATTTGGAATCTTCGTGCTTCTGAGACGTTAGTGCTATATCTATTGAGCAGTGGTGTATAGCCAAAAGAAAAATCCCTTGCAATACCGCCATCGCGGCGCCTTTTCTTCATAGTATGAAGCAAGCCGTACAGATGATTGTACCAATCCACCCCATTAATTAAATCTTGTAGACTTAGTTTTCGTTCATTAAGCAAACGTTCATGTTCTGGATGCTGAGCTATAATCGCAACGGCCATCAATGCTCCACCTATCACCTCCGCATTAAGTTCTTTACGTAACTCCCTTGCCATTTTGTAGATTGGTGTCATGTCGTCTGGAACTTGCGCAACAATCATTTCTAGAAAATCTTTCGTTATACCAAACCTTGCAGAAAGAAAACGCCCACTCCGTGTAATATAATAGTTTTGCATAAACTTAGCTGGTGTAGGATTCTTGCCCAAGGCACAAATTACATTTGCCGACAAAATATCGTTTATATCTTCAGTTTTGCCAATCGGTACCCTATGTAGATCATTCTTTTCCCAAAGCAGTAGTACAATGCAAATTATCGCCAATGTTATGCCGAGCCACCCCGCCGCATTCTTAAAATAAAAAATCAGAAGGCCAAATCCGCCAATGCCCAAAACCGCCAACACTACTAATAACACGCGTATCGCACGAGGCTTTAATAATCTACCAAGTCGCGATTTTTTTGCGCGCACGCTGTTGTATCTGTATTCGTCCATCAGAACACTACTCCTCTAGAAAACAGCATCACTGAGTAAACCAACAAAAGCGGCATTAATGGCCAGAGTATTCCGAGTACTAACCCTACCACTATTCTAAGCACCAACACTATCGTGCCGGCAATCAATATCATAAAACGCACCGTCGCGCCTACCAAACGGGAAACTTGTAAGTCGACCCACTCGCGTATTCTTTCATTGAGCGGCATATTCGCTCGCCGTTCAACACCAATTTGCTTGAACGGATCAAACAGATTCCTCAATAATAATCTCATAGAGAAAAAATCTACCAAATCCTTCAGACGATCAACGAAACCTAGCAGGTAATTCTTAAATCCTCTTCCGTACCACCATCCAAAAAAACTAAGGATTAACATAAGAATATTATATCATACATTTTTTCGGCTATACGGCTTCAAAAATAAACAACTAGTTAGCGCCACTAATCGTCTGACTTATCTTGTTTGTCTTGTTTTTTAACTAGTCGATATGCTTTAAATTCGCCAACTTCTTTTTCTTCGGCAATTTCATAACCTTCAAACACTTCTTGCGAGAAATCTACTTCTTCGTCCTTTTTGGCCATGTACCAATACGAATCTTCGCCTGATGCGAAGTCTACCAAAGCTTGCACTGGATTTACTTCTGTTACATACACCGATGCTTGATAGAACAAATCCTTTGTCGATGTCACGATTGTTTCACTATTTTCGGCTGCAACTTTAGAAACCTGTGCAACGAGATCTCTAGGGTCGGTTCGCATATTGTAAAGTCCGAGCGCGTTCAATCCTATCATTACCAGTACCGCTATTACAAGTATGACCAAAGCTTTCTTTATCAGCTTGAACAATACAAGAAGAATCAATGCCGCTACTAGAATAAGAATTAACTTAACTACCGGTACTGGCATTCCCCAATCGTATGCCCACTTTGCCATAAAAGCTGAAGTCCCAGTAGATAGATAGGGAAGAGCAAGTAGTACTATAACTATTGATAAGATAAAAGGTAAGAACTTTTTCATAATCACATTGTAGCAGTTCTTGGGGCGCTTGTCGACTTTTGGGATGAAATATGATAAAATTTGTAAAGTTCAGGGTGTGGCGCAGTTGGTAGCGCGCAGCGTTCGGGACGCTGAGGTCGTCGGTTCAAGTCCGATCACCCTGACCAGTTTGAGGTTAAATAAAGACATTTTTAGCCCAAAGTATGATATAATATACATATCCGGGGTTTGGCGCAGTTGGTAGCGCGCGCGCTTTGGGAGCGCGAGGTCAGCAGTTCGAGTCTGCTAACCCCGACCACGTCTGAGACGACGAGCCGCCTTAGCTCAGTGGATTAGAGCACTTGTCTTCGGAACAAGGGGTCGTGGGTTCGAATCCCTCAGGCGGTACCAAAGATAAAGAAGAGGGCCTTATAGGTCTTATTTTTTTATTCCAATATGCCAACACTTTTCCTTAATAACAGAACAATGCTCCAATTATGTATTTTTTACAACATATCAATAATCGCTCCTTATCTTAAAAAACAGGTTTTCCACAGCCTTTATTTAAAAATCATTCTTGCAATAAACACAAGCTTGTTATATTATCGAACCATAAAGGTCATTTTTAACAAATAAAAAGGAAAATATTTATGCGCAAATCAACAAAAATCATGGCTGGCCTCGGCGTTGTCGCTGGCCTCGGCGTTGCATTGGCTCCGCTTGCAACCTTTGCAGACACAACTAACCTCGGTGTAGACCATCTCACCGTCGTTATCGAAAGTGGTTGTGAAATGACTTCTGGGCAAGCAGATAACCCAGACACAACTGGAACAGACGAATCCGCGTACACTCCATTTGAGAATTATTACAAAGTTACCATGCCTGCAGGCTCTGCCCGCACTCTCGGTACTGCTCAAAGGACCGACGCAGGTGGAACAGCACTTTCTGGTGCTACTCAGACCGAACTCCACGTCCAATGTAACGATGCTTACCCAACTGGCACATCCGTAAGTGATGCAACTACTGGACATGGTTGGAGCATCAAGGGCGCTGGTACTGCCCTTACTGGTGGTACTACTGGCGACACGATTCCAAATGCCGACCCATCTGATGGTGCTACCTCTGGTTGGGGCGTAAAGCTCGCTAAGACCGATACTAATGGCGATACCACAATTGTGCCTGCCTATGCATCTGGTTACAAAGCATTGCCAACCACCGCTGGTGTGATTGCCTACGGTTCTACAGCCGGTGCTGACGCTACGGTTACTATTGATAGCTACAAGGTAAGTGCTTCTGCTGATCAGTCTGCAGACACCTACACTGGTACTGCTACCTACACCTTCGTCGCTCCACAAGCTTAATTAGCTCAGGACCTAAAGAAGACCGCATTTGAAGCGGTCTTCTTTTTTATCCTAGGATTTTATGCTATTATCTATATATAATAGGAGGTTAATTTGGAATCTAGCTCAAATAAATCAAAAACCAAGCGACATCGCTCAAGTCTATCCGTACAGTTCGGTGTTTTCTTAATAGTCATCGCTGTTATCATTGTTATTCTCGTCTTTCTATTGAGGGGCAGAGAGACTGTTTCCGGCGAATTCCCTAATCCAGTTACCAATGAAGCACTAACTTGTAAGAAGAATAACGCAGCCTATACTAAAATTAGCACTCTCAGCTCCAAGTCTCAAGAAATTGCGATTACAATGATTTTCAACGGCACCACCAGCCTCAATAAAATCTCACTCGACTATACTCTCAAATTCGACACAGCCACAGTCAGTGATTCAATCAAGGCTTCTGCGCAAGAACAGTTCAGTAACTACCTCAGTATAGACAAGTTCTCTTTCACGGAGTTTAATAATAAGTTTTCTTTAATCAAAGACAAACTATTAGTCTCAGTCTATGGAGATGCGGCAGACCTCGAGTCTAGTGCGCGTGCCTCTTACTTTATGCTTGATACTAAAAAGAGTGTGCCAAAAACTTTGGAAGATTTTCGTAAGGCGTACGAGAAGCAAAGCTTCGAATGTACCTCGACAACCGACAAATAACCGTCTATAATATATATTAATCAATAAACAGGAACAGAGGTAATGCCCAAAAAACCATTTATTAGAGCCATTCTTGCTAGCCTAATCGCTCTATTTATCACTATATTTGCTAATTTCGCTCCAGCACATGCTGAAGAATCCGTTGCTATTTCGCCAATGTATCAAAACATGCTTTTGATACCAGGCAAAAAGACTCAAGGGACTTTTACTGTCTACAATCCAGGTAGCAGCAAAGAAACAAGTGAGCTAGATATCACAATCCAACCCTTCTGGCAGGACGAGAATAATGATGTCGACTTTACTGAAAAAGAAGACTATTCTCAAATGGCTAATTGGATTACCATTGATAAAACTAGCTATACGCTAAAGCCCAACGAAAGCAAAGAGGTTACCTTTACCGTTGATGTGCCAGAAGACGCTCCAGCTGGCGGACAATATGTCGCCTTCGTCGTCCAAAGTCATCCCAAGAGTGGTAATAGTATGATTACTCAGGTTTTTCAGATGGCTCACCTTGTCTATGCTGAAGTCGCTGGTCAAACCACCCGCGGTGGGGAGATCTCTGGCTTGCAGCTCTCGAGCTTCCTCTTCGGTGGTAAAATCACCGCAGGTGCTTCTGTAAAGAACGATGGCAACATTCACGCTAAGACTTCGCATATTTTAAGGATCTTACCGCTCTTCGGCGATGAAGAACTCTTTACGAACGAAGAAACTCCTCAAGAGAACATTATCATGCCTGGCGCTAGCCGTTATACTGGTGTTACTTGGGATGACACGCCGTCCATCGGCATATTTCGCGCCAATTACATTGTTGAGTTTGAAGGAGTCAAGAAAGAACTTTCCAAAGTAGTAATCATTTGCCCGCTCTGGCTACTTATTGTCATCTGTCTCATCATCGCTATTATTATCTATCGCATCGTCAGCGGCATAATCAGCAGAAAAGATAAGAAAGAATAACTTCTTATAAGAACAAAACTCTTGGATAATTCCAGGAGTTTTTAGTTTAGCTGAAATTTATCTTGATACCATGCGGATTAGTTTGGTTTGCTCGAGGTTTAGGGGTAGCTTTTCTGACCAGACTATTTATAGCGACCGGTTTAGATTGTTTAGGGATCACCTTTACGGCTCCGAGTGGTCTTTTTGCTACGTCATTAATAGCAATAGACTTTTTTATGGCCGGATTAATAACTGACTTCCGCGCTTGGCGTAGCATTTGCTGTCTACGCTTCTGTCGAGCCTCCTGCTCTCGTAGTAGTCTTTCATATTCATTCGTCATTTCGCTCGCCTTCTTAACTTGCGCGTTTATATTGCGACTCTTTGGGCCCATTTGCATTTCTGGCATTGTTTTGCTCGCCTGGACCGGCTTCTTGGCGCGAATTTGATTGGCGGTTTGGGCTTGCATCTTCCGCGACGACTCGAGCTTGGCATTTAACCTATCAATATGAGCCTTTGCTCTCTGCTTCCTAATCTCCGCCATAGATAGCGCAGGTGCAACATATTCGTGCTGGGTTTTTGACGCAACCTTGCTTTGGGTATCCACCTTTTCAACCGGCGTATTCTTGACAGCTGACGAAGAAGCGCTGTCCTTTTCTTTTCGAACAGATCGCGCTAATTTTGCCTTCTTCTCCTTCGGCCTCTTTACTTTCTTGATATAAATATAATGGCCATCACCAAATGCAACGACTGGTAAGAATATTAACGGCAGCACCGTCAGCAAGAATACGAAGAAATAATTACGATTGAACTTTCTAACCAACGCCACGTAGAATACTACCCGCATAATCAGATTTACTCCAGGTATCAACATCAATATGGCGTACCAAGGGCTAATACCGGTAGCCTTAAACAATACGACGAATCTATATATTGGAACCAGAGCAATCCACGATGATTTACGAAGTCGCTGCAATATGGTCGAAAGACTTAGCACGAATATGAAAATAATCGCTATAGCAATCAGAGCTAGCTCGTAGTGCTCCTGCAAAAACAAAACGATAGTTTCGACTAGATCGTCTCTTTGCGCAAAAGCCTTAACTTGCTCAAATAAACCGCCCATCACCTAAAATTATATATCCTCATATTATGAGCGTCAAACAACTTTACCACTCTGTTATTTCTTTTCTATTTTCGTAACGAATTTATCAATTCTATTGCCCATCAATTTAGGCAGATAAATCAAAGCTGGATAAGCTATAAGCCCAAACCCAAGACATAGGAGTAATGCTACAGAAGATATATCAGAAAGACCAAATACGAAACCCAGCCACCAGAAACAAGCCGCAAGCCCAATGATACATCCAGAAAATACTAGCGTTCGATAAGCATTAAGCGGTTGACAGATACGGTACAGATACAGCAAGCTCACTATGCCAAACACCAGCGTGCAAGCTGTCGATATCTCCGCTTCTGGTATCCCCATAGCTTGCCCCAAGAGCATCATCGCGAATACGATCACTGCACTTATGATTCCAGCAGGAATCGCCTTGCCGAGAATATTCATCATAAAGCGTCCTCCTATACGATTTTTATTTGGTGCTTGGGCTAGGAAGAATGACGGTAGACCTATCACCCAAATCGACAACATTGAAACCTGTGATGGAGTCATCGGGTATTTCGTTCCGAGTATTAGTGTTAGCGCTGCTGCTAAGAAGGAGAAAATATTCTTTACTATAAACAAACTTCCCGAACGTTCTAGGTTATTTACTACCCTTCGCCCCTCTAATACTACTTTCAGCATCTTAGAAAAATCAGATTCTAAGAGCACTAGCTGCGCAGATTGCGCTGCTGCTTCGCTCCCTGAAGCCATCGCAATGCTACAGTCGGCATCTTTTAGCGCAAGAATATCATTTACACCATCACCGGTCATTGCTACGTGGTGGCCATGTGCCTGGAGAGCCTTAACTAGCTTTCGTTTTTGCTCCGGCGTTACACGGCCAAAAACAGTATATTTCTCTGCTGCTGCACTTATTAGCTCATCGTTTGTTAATGTAGCTGCATCAACATAATTGCTTGCTCCTTCAATCTGTGCTTGTCGCGCAACCTCAGAGACCGTCAATGCGTTATCCCCAGAAATAACTTTTATCTCAACGCCTTCTTCGCGGAAATAACGGAATGTTTCTGCCGCGGTCTTTCTTAGTGGGTTTTCCAGCGTTATCATTGCGAGCGCTTTTATGGGTTTTTCTAATTCATGTCCGTCAAATAGGGAACTATACTCTCCAAAAACCAGCACTCTATAGCCTCTCTGCGTATGATGTTGGATGTCTTTTTTGTATTTATCGTAGTGGTCTTTTAATACAAACTCAGGTGCTCCTAGTACATATATCTTTCCACCTAGTTTTGCGGCGCTGTACTTGTATTTTGAAGAGAACCCCCACACCTGTGTGGCTTTCGTGGTAGTTTCAGACGGTTTAAAGAATTTTTTCAGGGCTTTCATTGTAGCGTTATCGGCTTTGTGGGACGCAACAAAACTAGTAAGTATTTTCTCTGGGTCTTCCTTTTTGTCTAGCTTTACCCATTCTTTTACCTTCATGTCTGGGCTCGTTATTGTTCCAGTCTTATCTACGCATAACACATCTACTCTCGCGAGTGTTTCGATACATTTCATCTCATGCACTAGCACCTTTTCTCTGGCCAAGCGCATTACGCTTACAGCTAAGCTTACGCTTGCGAGAAGGAACAACCCCTCTGGGATCATGCCCAGTACCGCTGACGCTGCACCTTGGATACTTGTCTCTAAAGGTAGATGTTCGACCAATAGTTGATGACCATAGACTATCACACCTACAGGTATAATAGCAATTCCTGCCACTTTTACGATACGGTTTAACGATCGGATTATTTCTGACTGTTCACCAGATTTAATCGCCTTTGCCTGTAAGGTCAGTTTAGAAATATATGATTCGGCGCCAACCCTCATCAATATTGCATAACATTCTCCTGAAATTACGAAGCTACCCGAAAGCAACTCTGCTCCGCGACTTTTTTGTATTTCGTCAGCCTCTCCAGTGAGAAGAGCTTCGTTCACCACTATATCGCCTTCGAGCACCTTTGCATCCGCCGGAATTTGATCTCCCGCCTTTAATAACACCGTATCATCTAGTACTAAGTCATTTACTGATATAGATATCGTCTTTCCGTCGCGCACCACGTCAATTTTTTGGACATTGAGCATATTCAATCTATCGAGTACATCTTTTGCACGCAGCTCCTGAAGAATACCTATCAGAGTGTTTGCTATAATTACACCCAAAAAAGTCAAATCTCGGTATAGTTCCGCCAAGATCAAAATCGTAGCAATCGCCGCAAACACACCGTTAAAATAGGTAAAGGTATTATCTATTATAATTCTAGCCACCGACTTAGAAGGAGCCTTTACCGGCTTATTAACCTGGCCTGCCAGCACCCGCTCGCGAACTTCCTCGCGAGATAGACCTTGAAATTTCATAGAATAATTATAGCATCAAATGGATATTTTATGATACAATAGAATCAATGTTTTGGGATGAAGAAGCTCAGGAAGACGATAAGAAGCGTAAAGATCTCGATGAGGACTTTCAGAAGCTCCTCGGAGACTTAATGAATGATTATCGTCAAGAAATCGAAAGACAGTTCTCCTCGCTAGAGAGCGAACTTAAGGCTGCCGTTAAGCATGATGCCTTTGGGAACGAAATCTCTCCAGAAGGTAAAGATGAAGAAGTCCTCGAATATTTCGCTCAGAAGAATCTATGGGAGAATATATTCTCTAAGAATTACAAAGTCAAACAAGCTCGTTATCTAAACCGTCTTGAAGACTTCCTTTCAGATACTATTGATAACCCAGATAAACACCTAGAAAGTTTTGGTCATGGCTTACTCTGGCGCTATTATGCCAAAATATCCGCTGCAGACGGGTCAATTGTCTATGACTACATGAAAACCGATGACCCGCTCCCGCCGCTCTGTCTTACGCTAAAGACATTCTATTCTGATATCAAGAAATCTAAGGAAGAATAATATGCCCAATCTTATCAAGAAATCTGCGGCCGCCGCATTACTTATTGGTCTCGGTAATTTCGCCTTACTTAAACTAGGCAACCCCATTGGCCCAGTCATCTTTGCATTTGGTTTACTTGGCGTTTGCTATCTAGAGCTCAACTTATTCACGGGCAAATGCGGCTTTCTTTTTGAGAACAAATTAAAAGTTCGCGACCTCGTCATCATTCTTGCGGTCAATCTTATTTTTGGATATCTCGTTGGCTTACTCTTCCGTGTTGCCGACCCATCCATCATTGAAGCGGCGACTACCAAGGTGGATGCATGGGAATTCTCGGTAGCTTTCTTCATTAAATCACTTCTTTGTGGCGTGATCATGTATCTCGCCGTTAAAATGTTCAAAAAGGGGACTCCACTCGGGATAATCTTTGGCATACCTCTATTCATCTTTTGTGGTTTTCAACACTGCATTGCAAACGTCATTACACTTGGCGTTGCCGCAAACTTCTCGTGGAGCCTAACACTAGCTATCCTTGGTAATTTTCTTGGCAGTCTTATTACGAGTTATATTACTGTCGAAGTCGAAAAAACTACAAAAGTTACCATCAAGAAAAAATAGTCATCAAAAACCCGCCTAACGAGGCGGGTTTTAATTAGCGACCGTCTTTGTGGCGCAAGTGCTTGCGCTTATCGCTGTGTTTGTGATTATTATTGCGATTGAGTTTCGCAATTACTTTATCGAGCTTCTTTCGCATAATGACAAATTATATCACACTTCCTCTATAATTCAAAATATATAGCCCAAAACGTTTATGCTATAATTAAACAAACAGCTTAATTTTTGGATATGGTTAAGCAAAGGTCATAAAAGGAGAGATATGAAACTAGAATCAGACAATCCGGTCCCTGAGGATAGGCCGGAGGCAAACGAAACTGAACCAACGAAAGAGGAAGTTGTCGATGCTTTTGTTGGCGAGGCACCAACCAAAGAAGAAATTGAATCAGCATTCACGGGCGACACAGGACCGTCAAATTCCGATGATCAAGTTGATGCAAAAAAGAAGAATCTCCACGACATTCTTTTCTCTGCAGCCACGGCCATCCTAGTTACAATCATCGGCGGAGCGCTTTATAGCCTTATGACATTCGGCGACTTATCTAGTGTGTTATCTCTCATCCCTGGAGGCGACGACCATACAAAGATCCTTAGTATCTCTCCAACCGCAATAGAAGATGGTATTCTTTCCAACAACTCTCATTTTACAATCAAGACAGAAAACGCATCCATCGAGAAACTCAAAGAAGTTTTGGTCCTCGATCCGGCGATTGATTATGATTTGAAAGAAGTAAAGCCCGGTATCGAATACGAGCTCACTCCAACCTCGACGCTTGCGGACAACACGGTATTTGGCTTTAATTCCATGAACGGCCCAATCGTTTCTTACAAATGGGCCTATCAGACCAAAAAGGCTCTCTCCGTATCCAAGGTTTACCCTGCAAATGGCGCTAACTACGTATCCGAAGAGTCCGTAATCGAAATTAATTTCTCTTACCCAGAAGTTGAAGGTATTAAAGACCACTTCAGGATTTCTCCGTCAGTTGACGGAACATTCGCAAAAACCGACCGCGGTTGGCGGTTCTCTCCATCGGCCCCACTTTCCGCTGATACTACCTACGAAATTACTATCACTGCCGGCTTAACCGTTGGTGAAGAAACCATGGCCGAAGATTTCCATTCATCTTTCTCTACGCATTCCCGCACTGTTTCTTCACAGGACAGTCGTGACTACTATATAACCTTAGACAAAATCACAACTTTCCACCCAGCAGATTTCCCAAGCATTGTAGTTAGTGCATCAGATTTTAGCAACGCGTCACATTTTACTGTTGAAAAAATCAGTTCTGCCGATGAATACATAAAATATCTTAAAGGCGAGTCTGTACAAGGCGAATCCCTCGGACGCAAAGAATTCGAAATGATCCCAGCTAGTGATTATGACTATTACAAAAGATTAATTCTGAAAGAAACACTTCCTGCTGGTTACTATATATTTCGCCTTAAGTCCGCTGATGATGCAAATATTTTGACTGCCAATATTCAGGTTAACAACCTAGATGCTTACTCTTTCGAATCTGAGCGCGATCTTATATTTTGGGTTGCCGAAAATGGGGAATTAAAGCAAGGGGCAAAAATCAATTTTAAAGGCAACGACTACTATACTGACGACAATGGCCTTTTGAGAATCGATGGTTTCTCTGACTTCTCCAAAAATATTGATTATGCCAAAGTAGGCGATGACAGCAACCCACTTATCATCGGTTTGAATAACTACAAGAATGACTTATACCCAACTGGGTTTATTTACACTGACCGCCCACTCTACAAGCCCACCGATACGGTCAAAATCTGGGGCTATATTCCACTGAGCTTCTTTGCTGACGCTCCAGATATGAGTAAGTTCAGCCTTTCCTTGAATTCTGACTGGAGCAACACGAATGTGGTATTTAAGCAGTCTATCGTCATTAATTCTGATGGTACATTCTCCGCTGACCTGTCGCTAGACAATATCAAAGATATGCCATGGGCATATCTAAGAGTCACATACAATGATGCGTCAATAGCAACTCGAAATATCTCAATCGAAGATTACACTCTTGAAAATTACACATATGAAGTCATAATGCCAAAGAATTACACCATTGCTGGTGAACCTATGAACTTTAAAGTCAAAGTATCTCACGTCACTGGTTTTCCTGCGGCAAACAAAGACCTCGTTATCACCTATGACAAACATGATTATTATGGAACTACTAACGCCTACGGTGAAGCTTCCTTTAGCCTCCCGACTGAGCGTACGTATTCTCTTGAATCGTCGCCGTCCGTTTATTTAAACAATTATTTTGAGATTAAGTCCGCAGGGGCTGAATATAATAAGTATTCGACTTCCGCGTGTTTCTTTATCTTCAAGACAAATCTCAATTTAAACATCAAACAAAATGAAGCCACCAATACTTTAAATATCACTGCGAAGAATCTTGATCTAACTCGCGAAGCAGAATACGGATATTACAGTAGAGCACTCGATTCATCAAATTATTCTGGACCTGCCACACTGAAGGTTTACGAACACAAAACCGTGCGCGTGCAAACTGGCACATCGTACGACCAATACACGAAGCAAAACGTTCCAGTATACAATATTACGACTACGTCAGAAGTAATAGCTACGGAAACTATCGATATTAGAGACGGCAAATACGACTATCATTACTCTACTGATTACAAGCCGTCGACCGAAAATACTTATTATTCCTATTCTGTCCAAGTATCAGCTACAGACTCTATGAATCGACCATCGACGTCTCATAACACTTATTATCGCTATGGCTACTATTCAGGTTCCGGGTCTTGCAATTGCAGCAGATTCAAAGCAGTCCATAGCTATGATGACTTTTACGGTTATGGCTATGAAGACTATTATAACGACACTTCTATTCATCTCAGTGCGCACTATGCGCTCTACCGCTTCG
The DNA here is from genome assembly GCA_017513905.1 of Candidatus Saccharimonadota bacterium. Taxonomy (GTDB): domain Bacteria; phylum Patescibacteriota; class Saccharimonadia; order Saccharimonadales; family Saccharimonadaceae; genus Nanosyncoccus. Next base: position 17,793 of record JAFWMR010000022.1, on the reverse strand, counting down.
GTCTTCGTGATACTAACGGCATAACGAATTATAATGTCGGCGACAAGCTAAGCCTCGGCTTATATGACGCCAATGGTGAGAGCGTAGAAAACACCGGCAAGGTTCTTACTATCGGCTATAAAGAAAGGATTGTCTCGGCGAACATTTCGGATAGTGACACATTTGATTATGATTTTGACTACAATCTATATCCTGGAGCAAAGTTTATCGGCGCATATTTCAAAGACGGTAAATTCTATCGTATCGCTCCGAACTATTACGACTACGATGCGACAAATGCAAACCTATCCGTCTCAATCGAAACCGACAAAGAATCCTATGAGCCCGGTGACCATGTTAAGGCTAAAGTAATTATCACTTATCCAGATGGTTCTCGCGCCGATTCCGGAAAAGTTAATCTTTCCGTAGTTAATGACGCGGTATTTAACGGCGCTAGCGACAGTACCGGCATTCTTGATTCTATTTATGCAAACAAGACAATCAAAGGCTACTCGATGTCTACTTTCCGCGATTTCGAGCTGGGCGAAGCTGGTGGTGGCAAAGGAGCCGCCGGCGGCGCGCGTTCTAATTTTGGCGATACTATCTTCTTCGGCGAAAAGACATTTGAAAATGGTGAAGCAGAATTTGAGTTCGATTTGAATGATATCATTACGTCATTCCGATTCACGGCAATTGTGGTTCGCCCAAGCGACATAATCTATGCTGGCGTTGGCACGAAGAAAATCGGTTCATTCCTCCCGCTCTCCATCTCGACCGTTATGCCAAAGAAAGTTAAAGACACAGACGATCTCGTTTTGAACGCGACTTCACCTGTCTCGGGATCTAATACTATCCATTATACTTTTGAAGTTAAAGACACCGACAAACACGGTGAGGCTACGGGACAACTTGGCGAGAACGTCTATGCGAATCTCGGTAAATTGCCATTAGGAAACTATACGGTACGCATTTCCGGCCACGACGACGCAGGGAACGAAGATGCTATGGAGTTCCCAGTAGAAATTGTCGAAACGGCACAAGAAGTCAGTATCAAACAAACCATGGACTTATCCGAGGTTAAATCAATCACGCCAGTAAAGAATCCTATCATTGTTGAGCTATATAGCAAGGATGCAAAAAAATATATTGATTATCTCGATAAGCTAGAAGGCAACCTAACCGAACGCCTTGACACGCAAATCGCTTACTACAAGGCTGGAGAAATCCACGATAGCCTTTATAAAGAATCTAGCTCCGTCAAAGCCCCAGATTTTTCGATATACCTGACTGATAACGGAGTTTTGAGACCACTTATAAATGCTGAAGGTGATTATACACTTACGGCACTCGCAAATTTCTACGCACGTGACTACTTTGATTTGAAACCCGTAAACTACTCCGTTGAAATAAATGACGAGACGTCGATCGCCCTTGAAAAGCTCCTTGTGCTCGCAAGCTTCCGAGAACCAGTGTTATTCGACCTGAATGCTATAGATCGTGACGATCTTAGCGACCAAGACCGTATCGTCCTCGGTCTGGCCTATGCTTTCCTTGGCGATTATGATTCGGCATCGTCACTTTATAAGCTCGTTGATTACTCCGATATTCACGGCGATTTGTATGCAGTTCTTGCAACCATGCTCGAAAAGAATAAAGCCGCTTCATATATTGATCGTGTCGTCATCGAGAACCCGGCCGCTGATTATCTCGACTTCGCAATCATTTCGTTCTTCAACAACAACGAAGCCGAACTCTCCCAAAAGAACACCATAGATATCGTTCGTCCAGAAGGAACAGAGCGTATTGAGTTTAACGGCTTAGCAATTGAAAAACGTATTTTCTCGTCAGATAGCCTTTCAACTCTTGAATTTAAGACAAGTTCCAACGACCTCTACGCTACTTACTATTACCAAGGACGCATATCCGATCTTGCTGATTCTACGACCGATATTTCCGCGCATATAAGCGGGGCGACTTCGGTAGGACAGACAGCTAATCTGGTTCTTGATATATCGAATCTTCAGGGTGAAGAACGTAATGGAGAAATAAATATCGCACTCCCGGTTGGACTAAAATTCTCTGCGACATTCTCTAGCGATACTGGATTATATCTTTCTCGCAATAATAACGAGTATGTAAAACTAAATCTAAACAAACACTATACGTCTAACGAGATCCAAATCCCACTCTATGTAGCAGCACCCGGTAACTACGAGCTAGAGCCAATCATTTTTGTTCATGATGGCAAGTACCATCTTTCCAACAGCGTCGATGTAACATTAAACAAATAACACCGGTGTGTTATAATCATAAGCATGAACGAAGAAGAACGCCAATCTAAGAGACGAGATAATGAAGAGCTAGCAACGAAAAATCGCGCTCGGATTCTGGGCTTACCATATCTTGACACTCGCGATTTTGAAGACTCGCTCCCATTACTCCATGGCCTCTTAGATAAAGAAGAGATGCACAAAAACTACATCCTTCCTTTGACCAAAGGTGGTAATGGTCAGCACTTCCAGTTTATGATTACATCTCAGACTCCACGGCACCTTCTTCAGCAAATTCGTTCTGATTACGAGAGAGAAGGCGAACGCGTCGACTTTTTCCTCATTTCTGGTTCGGCTTATCACGTACTTATGTTGCGTTATGATCCACCCAAAGAAGTCCACTATGACGATATCAGGATTTCCACTGAAGGCGACTCGGACACTATCGCAGAAGTATCTGATACTCTCAATTCGGTATCCTCAGAAAAAATCTTCGATTATTTACTCGACCAGGCTGACAGGCTCACCGCCTCAGATATCCATATAGAAAACCTCCGTACGGAAATTCGCGTTCGCATGCGTGTAGATGGTATACTTCACCCAGTCGCGAATCTTAGTAAAGATCGCTACCGTGTTATTATGGGCGAGCTATCATCTCGTGCAAATGTTTCTACGGCTAGCACAAAGTCCCAATCTGGCCACCTGCAAACAGAAATCCACCGCGATGGCGTATCTCACATGTTGAATGTTCGCGTCGAAACAGTTCCGACCATGTATGGACAAGACGCTGTGCTCCGCTTGTTTAATTTTGATGAGTCCTTGCTTCAGCTTGATTTGTTGGGCCTCTCCGATAATGAAAAAGCAGAAATTAATGAAATTATCAGAAAACCGCGCGGTCTTGTTCTTATGGTTGGTCCTACCGGCTCAGGTAAATCTACTACCCTATATTCCATGCTAAATGCACTCAATACTTCTGACAAAAAGATTATTACTCTTGAGGACCCAATCGAATACGGCATCACTGGCATTTCTCAAATACCAATCAAGACTGGAGAAGGAGGTTCATTTGCTGATGCTCTGCGTTCTGTCTTGCGCCTTGATCCAGACGTCGTAATGGTTGGCGAGATTCGTGACGCAGATACGGCGAAGACCGCAATCCAAGCATCTATTACCGGTCATCTCGTGCTTAGCTCTTTCCATGCCGATTCCAGCGCGGCCGCCTTTTCACGTATGATTGATCTCATTGGCACCAATCCAATTTTTGCAAACTCTATACGCTTAGTTGTTGCTCAGCGCTTAGTACGTCGACTTACGGAGAGCAAAGAAGAATATGAGCCTGATGACATGGTCAAAAAATACATTGCCGATACTCTAGAGGGAGTTGATGGATTTGATCCGAACAATATTCGGCTATTCCATCCTGTCCCGACAGAAGACAACCCATTCGGTTATGCAGGACGTGCTGTCATTATGGAACAATTAGTGGTTAGTGATGAGATATCCGACTTCTTGCGTGGATCTGTCGCTGACGCAAACGCCAAAAAAATCGAGATCGTCGCTCGCGAAAACGGCATGCTAACGCTAGAGCAAAAAGGTCTTCTTATGGCTTTATCGGGTATTACTACCATCGAAGAAATCTCCCGTGTTGTATAATATCTAGTATGATCATCACCGTAAGAGTTAAACCAGGTTCAAAAAAAGGTAATCTTGTTGAGCAAATTGACGAGCACAGTTTTCTAATCTACCTTCGTGCCCGTGCTCATGACGGCGAAGCGAACAGTGCGCTTATAGGAGTTCTTGCTGATTACTTCAATGTGCCGAAGACTTCCATTAAAATCAAATCAGGCACCGCATCTCGCATAAAAACCATTGAGCTACAGCTAGAACGCTAATTTATCTTGGATTTCTTTGAATTCCGCTTCCGAAAGCTTCAAAGTTCTCCCATGCTTCCACATTGGATCAAGTGGCATTAAATGCACGTGTGCATGCGGAACATCTGTGCCAACAACTTTCATTAAAATCCGTACACCGAGGACATCTTCCATGTGCTTTGCAATCTTTTTTACGGCATGAAACAGAGCGTCGTAATCCTCATCATCAAGTTCGTAAACTTTGTCTACATTAGCCTTAGGTATAACTAAAGTATGTCCTTTTGACTCTGGCGCGATATCGAGAAACGCGAGATTCTTTTCGTCTTCATAGATTTTGTAGCAGGGAATTTCGCCCCGAATGATTTTTGAGAAAACGTTATCCATACCAAGATTATAGCACAAACCCTCTTTCGGAATTCCTTAAAACCAGATATAATAGAGACACATTAAATAACGAGGTAATACTATGACCAAGAAACCAGCGGTGGAAAAAGCTACGGATGACAAAAACACTAAAAGCGATCAGAAGAACGACGGACGCGCACAGGCACTCAACCTCGCTATCGCTCAAATCACCAAGACATTTGGTGATGGCTCTATTATGAAGCTTGGTGATGCTAAAAAGATTAATGTCCAGCTAATCCCATCTGGGTCGCTATCTCTCGACTTAGCACTGGGCGGTGGTTACCCTAAAGGGCGCATCATCGAAATTTACGGTCCAGAATCATCTGGTAAAACCACACTTACCCTTCACGCAATTGCGGAGATTCAAAAGCAAGGCGGGACTGCGGCCTTCATCGATGCGGAGCATGCTCTCGACCCGGCCTACGCCAAACGTATCGGTGTTGATACTTCTAATTTGCTGATTTCTCAACCAGACAACGGCGAGCAAGCTCTAGAAATCTGCGAGACTTTAGTTCGCTCCGGAGCAGTTGATCTTATCGTAGTTGATTCGGTAGCGGCACTTGTACCGCAAGCCGAAATTGATGGCGATATGGGTGATTCTCAGATGGGCCTTCAAGCACGACTAATGTCTCAAGCAATGCGCAAGCTTACTGGCATCATTAGCAAGTCTAAAGCCACCGTAATCTTTATCAATCAGATTCGCATGAAAATTGGCGTCATGTTTGGTAACCCAGAAACTACTACCGGCGGTAATGCATTAAAGTTTTATGCCTCCGTTCGTCTTGATATTCGTCGTATTGGCCAGATTAAAGAAGGCGATAACATCACTGGTAATCGAACCAAGGTAAAAGTCGTCAAAAACAAGATCGCTGCACCATTCCGTACTGCTGAATTCGACATTATGTATAACGAAGGTATCTCTAAGGTTGGTGATATCCTCGATCTTGCCGTTCAGTATGGCATTATCGACAAAGCCGGAGCATTCCTCAAGTATAACGGTGAAACTATTGGTCAAGGTCGCGAATCAGTCAAAAGGCTTTTCCGCGAGAAGCCGGAGTTTATGGACGAAATTGAAAAGAAAGTCCGCGAAGAAGCCGCACACCGTGAGGCAGAAAATTAGGAGTATAAAGGTGGGAGATGTAGTAGATAAACCATACGAATACTTTAGCCGTTTAGGTGTACCAGATTCTAATGGTCCACTTGAAGGTGGGGCGTGCGTATGGCTCGTTAAACGCACTGCTGATAAAGTTTATATTTTATTTCAAAAACGTTCAGAAAATGTACAAAACGGTGGATTTTATGATGCATCAGCGGGCGGGCATATCGACGAGGGAGAAGATTCATTAACAGCTGCACTTCGTGAGACGCGCGAAGAAATCGGTCTCAAACTTAAACCCGAAGAACTTAATTTTGTCTGTACGTATGCTACCGACAAAAAATACATCAGTGTCTATATTGCCGATCGTACTGACAAAGATGATGAACTTACCCTAAACAAAGAAGAGGTCGAACTTGTCGAATGGATTTCTCTAGAAGATTTCGACATGTTTGTTCGCGCACGCGTCAAGCCTCCGCTTCGTGAACTAGTCCCACATCTACCAGTCTTGCGTTACTACATTGAGCATTACTTATAATGGAAATAATCAATCTAAAAGCCGACGACAAAGTACAGTTATCGTCTAATTTACCAAATGCTACAAAAATTTCTAAAAAAAACCAAATCACCGATCTTAAATCTGGAGTCCGCGACCAAAACCGTGTTAATATTTTCATCGATGACAAGTTCTGTTTTTCGCTTGATTTGGCGCAAGTTGTAGATTATCATCTCAAGATCGGCAAAACCCTCACGCCGGAAGAAATAAACGACCTACGCCGCGCTTCGGCTTTCGGTAAGCTCTACAACCAGGCCTTAGAATGGGCACTTATTCGCCCGCGTTCTATTAAAGAGACTCGCGATCACCTCAAGCAGAAGCTGGCAAAGTTAGAAATTGATAATCGCCAGCGCAAAGATAACCGTGAAAAAGCACAAACGGATCCAGAGTTCAAAAAGCTCGTGCGTATCCATAAAATCAGAACGGCTCCACGCGAAGTATTTACTATAGACGATATTGAACGAGCTATCGGACGACTTCTCGATAAAGGGTATCTCGATGATTATAAATTTGCTGAATGGTTCATTGAGAATCGGTTCATTAATAAAGGAGTATCTCATACGCGCCTCCGCCAAGAACTACACAAGAAGGGAATTAGCAGCGATATCGTTGATGAACTACTAGAAAAATCCGCACGCGATGAGGCTGCAGAGATACAGAAGGTCATCCAAAAGAAGTCTAACAAACTCGATTCAAAAAAAATGCTTGCATATCTTGTTCGTCACGGATTTTCATTTGATTTATCACGCGAATTAATTTCAAAACACTATAGCGAATCAACGCAGGATCCAGAGCTCATCATCTAACGGCCAAGGATTAAACGTCCCGCAATTTCTAAGTCCAGTTGATTGTTGCAGCATAATCGGCGCTACGCCGCCATTCTCTGCACATGTATCGATGTGCTGATAATGTCCTAGCCAGTGTCCAACCTCATGGTTGACTACCATGTGCTGATAGTCGCGTATATTCATGGCACCACTTCCAGTTGTGACATCGGTGCCTTGTCGCCAACGTACATCATTTATAATTACTTCGTTATACCCAGACGTACAAGACAAAGAATTCGAACAATATCCATTATAACCATCCAAACTTGCTGGATCCGATAATATGATATTTAAATCTTGCCCCTCAGAGACTTCCACAAACCTTAACCCTGCCCGTGCCCACCCTCGCGCGTCATTCAGTGTCTCTGCAACCTTCACGCGAAAGTCATTAAAGTCTGCCTCAACTGTCCCCCATACTGCCGTTTTATAATAAACATATTTTACTCCATCGATTTCATGAGCCACGGCGTTATAGGTCGTAGAAGATATTGTACCGTTTGCACTTTTCGGACTGTCATTAAAAGGCGACGGTTCAAGCTCGATTTTGACTGATGGCTTTTCCTCCGCATCACCACCGGACGTTTCGCTACCGTCTTCTTCGGTTGTATTACCATCTAGGTTTTCGTCAACTTTGCTGCTATCGCCAATTCCTGGTTCCATCCGCACATTGGGCTTTTCTTTCAAAAAATGTCTCAATCCAAAAAATACTCCAGCTCCAATTACCAAAAAAAGAATTGGCGTCACTACCCACAGCCACGCCCTTTTCCTATTCTTTTCCATTTTTATTTCTTTTGCCACAAACTATTATTTTCCCTTTTGCATTCGGTTAGTCGAGAAATCCGGTTCACGGAACGGATTAACAAAATTAGGCACAAATTCCTCGCGCGTGGTTCGTTTGCGTATTTTTTCCTCTTCATCTTTCACAATAATTTTATAATCGTTTACTTCCACAATTTCCTTACGTGGGATTATTAACTCTGGATCAACTAATGCCTTCATTGCAGGCCGTTTTACAACAAGCCGGTGCACGGTAAATGTTTCCGTGTCAATCACATAGTCGATAATCTTACCAAGCTTTGATTTATGTTTTGTCTCAACTTTTAAACCATTAAGCTCAAAATTTAGCCCCATGACTTTGTCGAGTTTTATTACATCGCCAGGGTTAACAAAATCTTCAATCGAATCAATAATCATTCCGCTATCGGCAAACTCACGAATATCGCTCGTTTCCAAAATATTGCCAGCTTCAGGGTCATTCTTGACCGCTGGGCCGCTTACTTTAAAGGCAATGATTTTCAACTTTTCCGGATCAACTATAATACTATCTACCCATGCAATCGGCCCACCAACATGCAAGCTTAACACCGGATAGTCAACTAAACGCGAAGCATTCATTAACATAATTTCATTCTATCATATTTTCAATGTAAAATCTCTACGGTTTATTCTAACAAGCTTATCATTCGGTAAATTAAACATTTTTGTTGGACTATATTCACGGATCGCTTTCAAGAAATCATTAATCTGCGGACGCGTCGCCAAAACTCCAACACTCGCCAAAGCTGCACGAAGGATCTCGCGACATACCTCATCATTAAGATTCTTGAACCACATTCGTTCGAAGCACAAATCATCCGGGATCAATTCACTAACAATTTTGTCAATTTCTTTTACCACTTGCGTTTGTTTTTCCCATAGTTGATAAATTTGATTTTTAGTTTCACGTGTCAAAACAGAAACATCCGGACGCAAACGATTCCTTAAATAGCTGTCACTCGTGTTCGTCGGATCATGGCGAAATATTACATTATTTTTCGCTGCATATTTTAGTATATCGCGTTTGTCAAATATATTTCCTAACGTCATATCCAAAAAAGGTCTCTTAACGCCCCGCATCGTCAATACGGATAATCCTCTAAATCCTGTTCCTCGGGACAGATTAATAGCTACGGATTCTATTAGATCATCTATATGATGTGCGGTATAAATTTCTCCATTTTCTTCGGCTGCAATTTTACGTAAAAATTCATAACGTTTTTTACGTGCAACTTCTTCACTGACTTTTTCGCCAAGATTTGCTTTCCCTTTGCGCACTCGTAGATTATATCCAGAACCAATTTTCGAAACAAAATCAGCATCCACACGTGAACTCTTGCGCGTTCCATGATCAAAAGTCGCCACTACCAACTCTTCAGCAGGGAATCTCTTGCGCATCATATCTAGCATCACCATCGAGTCCACTCCACCAGACACCGCCAAAATCTTTTTCATGACAATGATTATATCATATATGACATTTGCACTTATCTTCCTGGAATCAAAATAAAAATAGCCACCAGGCTATTTTAAATTCTGGTAGGGCAGGTTGGAATCGAACCAGCATTGTATCCTTAGAGGGGATATGTCCTATCCGTTGAACGACTGCCCCAAACAGTATATATATTATATACTATTTTTAGATACTTGGGAATATACTCCTCTACCACAGACACTGCAAAAGTGCATTTGTTGCGGCATTTTGGTTTTTATTTAGAGAAAAAGTATTCTTCTTTGCCACGAACGTTATTTTTGTTCAAAAGCTTAGACGCTTCTAATACTTTTTTAGTCTGTTTTGCAACTCCAATACCTCCATCTACTAATCTTGCTTTAGGAAAAAACTTTTGAATTTCCGCCTTCGCAAGCGGGTAATGAGTGCAACCCAATATCACAACTTCAATCTCTTCACGATCTTCAATTTTGCTAAAGTTCTTCATCAGGTTTTCTAAAATCTTCTTCTCATCCCGAGTCTCAATTGCTTCAGCTAATCCTAAACACGGAATATTCTCTACGGTTTGCCCAGGCCTAATATTCTCTTCAATTAGCTCTTGTGTCCGCGAGCTATGTGCTGTGCCTTCAGTGGACAGTAACAAGATATTCGACGCTCCAGTGTCGCAGGCTAATTTTATGGCTGGCTCAGTACCGATGAATTGCACTTCAGGAAATGATTTGCGTAAGTATTCTATCGTCCTAGTCGTTGCTGTATTGCATGCAACTATTATTAGTTTTGCTTGTTTTTTTAGTAAAAACTCAGTAGCTGCACAAACGATCTGTTTTAATTCAGATAGTTTTTTTGTTCCAAACGGACAATTCCTAGAATCACCATAATACACATAGTTTTCATTAGGCAACAAGTCACGTACTGCTTGCAAAATAGTAATCCCGCCAATTCCAGAATCGAAAACGCCTATTGGAGCATCAAGCATTTTTCGGAGTCTTCTCCAACTTATAATAAATTGATGGAGCAAAGCGGATTGGCGCTAACGTAGGTTGAGCAACCTTCTCTAACCTACCTAAGAATTTTGTGCCGAACATTTTCTTAAGCTTAGGCGAACGAAAGTTCGACACCGATAACACTTTCAAAATTTTGAATCCTTGTTTTTTGAACAAATCTTCCATATATTTTGGATGATAATTGTACATCTCGAGCTCTTTCAAATACGAAGGCTCTTTCGAAAAAGGATTAATATCTGACTTGCGGAACCAATATCTAAACATCTTTGGCAAAGTCTTTTTGCTGGCAATTTCTATTACTGCGACTCCACCAGGCTTCATTACCCTGTATAACTCTTCAATCACTTTTGGCATATCTTTGAAATGATGTGTTGCGCGCACCATCATCAGGCCATCGAAAGTTTCATCCTTAAACGGAAGGTTATAAATGTCGCCTTCTTTAGTTGTGATTCTATCGCCATATGTTTTCTTCGCATCGGCCAATTCAGTTTTAGAATAATCGAATATGGTTGAATTCTTTGCACGTGATATATACTCATCAGTAAGACGACCGTATCCACCAGCAATATCAACAAAATCATCCATCGTGTCTGGTAATAATTTTCTTACTGCTAATCTGTCACATAGATCTTCGTAATCACGTTTACCATCTTCCCAGAAAATCTTCTTGTAATCATAGCCATTATAATCAGCAATAACGGCATGGTCTGGGTTAGGGTCTTTAGCGGATTGTTCTTTCGGCTCCGTTTTGCCTACGGTCTTTTTTGCTTTTTTCTTCTTCTCAGTCATGCCCCCATTATATCATAAACCCTAGTAAGGCGTTCTGTTAGCGAATGCGACTCTGCTTTTCGCGGATAAGCGCCGTATATTCATCTATGACTTTCTCCATGATTCTATCCCATGAAACTGGGATAGTTTTTTGCGCGTTTGCCCCGACTTCCTTAAGTATGGTTAGCCCATTTTGAATTCTGCCTGCAATAGCCTCAGGCGAGTCGTTGGCTGCTATTAAGGCGTTCTTGCCATCAACTAAGTTTTCAGCCGAAGTTGACCCTGACACCAATAATCCCGGTGTACCCATTGCGGCCGCCTCGCGTAAAACCATAGGCGCATTATCGTATAAACTTGGGAAAACCAGCAAATCAGCAAGCGAATAGAGCGCCATAATTTCTGCGCGGTCGTCAATATGCCCAAGGAATTGAACCTTGTCATCCAGATCTAGTTTGTAACAAAGTTTTACTAGTTTATCAAAATCTGGTCCATCCCCGGCAGTCACCAATCTAAAATCTACATTTCGATCCTTCAAGATTTTGCAAGATTCAAGTACGCCCTGGATATTTTTCTGTTTGTTATGTCGTCCGACAAATATTAGTAAAGGAATATTTTTGCTATATTTAATTCGCAGCTTCATTCTCTCGAGCGTTTTCGGCGGTACCTCTTCTAGATCTGTGCCATTCTCCATAACAGTAATTTTTCCGCCAAAGCCATACTCACGAAGCACATTTGCTGTGCCATCATTCACTGCCCAAACTGCATCGCATCGATTATAGAATTCGATGAGATTATTCGTTAATAACTGAGATATTTTTTTCGAATGCGTACGTTGAAGAAAGTCGTCATAGTATTTTGAATGGAACGTCGAAACCAGAGGTACATTAAGTTTCTTGGCGATACGAAGAGCCTCGTGTCCAGCAATAAATGGACTCTGCGCGTGCACTATATCAAAGGGTATTTCTTTCAAATTCTTACGATATTTGAATCCGAACGCTGGGAGACCAACATGCCATTGCTCGGTTGGTATTTTGACACCAGGCGATAGAATCGTATTTAAAAACGGATATTCTGGAGCATCAGGATTCTTCGGCGCTATATAATACGCAGCGTGCCCCATCTTACCTAAAGTTTCACAATAAGAAAATGTTACCCTTGCCACTCCATCTAGCGTTGGTGGATATGAATCACAGAATTGCCCAACAATCATCTTCTGCTACTTCTTCTTTAATTGTTGGATTAAGTGCGCTATTATTTCAATCTCGTCTTTAGGGGTATCGACATACGGAAAAGTATAAGTTGTCTCGTCACCTACTGTGGACATTCTGATAGTACCAAATGAAAATACGTGATCAATAATAGTCTTTTGTTTAAATGACACGTCCTCTATGCGCGACAAGTCAACGATATTGACTGACTTAGCAAACAACGACTGCGCATCATAATGGAATAAGCGCTTGTTGGTAACGAACAACTTATTGTCATTATAAACTTTACTGAGGCCCAATCCTAATAAAATTAAAAATGTAAATAGCGCTCCAAGCAACAACCAAAAGTACCTCATCGACTGAGATGAAATATTATTCGTACGGGAGATTTGACCAATGACGTTTGCTCCAACAATGCCAAGCAATACAATAGCGAGGATGATGAAAACCCAAATCATAATCAATCCTACTTTAGAACGAGTTATTGCTAGCTCAACATATTCGCCCTCTTCGAGCGAAAGAAATGGAAAATCCTTTTTTGACCGCGCATGACGTATGCGAACAAGGGAAGATTTCATAATAATATTATATCATAGGCAAGCCAAAAGAACAAAAGTGTCTATGTTTCATAATCTGATACGCCAATTGACAAAAGTCTAAATAAAGCGTATATTTTAAGATACTTGGTACCGTAGCTCAGATGGTTAGAGCGTGGGACTCATAAGCCCAAGGTCACTGGTTCGATCCCAGTCGGTACTACCAGTTTGTTTATAATACGCGCCACATAGGCGCTTTTTATATACCAGAGCAAATCTATTAGGTTCAAAAAAGAAAGACGAGAAGATCTACATACTAGTTAAACTTTAATCTACAATCAACTAATTTCGTTTTCATATTTCTCACTAATAAATCAACGCCATTTGAGGCGCGTTCTATCCGGTGTGTTACATAGCCATGTCGATCGCATACACATATTTCATTTCGGACTAATGCGTCGGTTAGGTAACTGCCGTCATTCGCGATAAGCCCGTTTCTTAGTAACATTTCCCGGATTAATTCCATAAATCTCCTTCAAGTTTTCACTAGTATATCACCTCTTAGAAAAAAAGTATGTTGTAATTTTTACAACATACAAAAACAAGCCGGATCCAAGTGCCTAATCGATTGTCTTAAGTGCTAAGAACTATTATCCCCAAAATCCACGCTTCTTATTTTTTGGATTTCTAAACTCTTCGAGCAGTTCTTTCTGGTGCTTTGATAGATTCTTTGGAGTCTCCACGATAATCGTTACAATATGTGGTCCACGATCCCCATCAGCACGCATTGGCACACCATGCCCAGACAGACGGAATGGCGTTCCGCTTTGTGTCCCAGCTGGGACTTTCATAGTGACCTTACCATCTACGGTTTCAACGTCCAGCTCGCATCCCAACGCGGCGTCTACCATCGATATTACGGATTCAGATAGAATAATATTACCCTCGCGCGTAAGATTTTTATCAGGCTTTACGCGTATGCGTACGTATAAGTCTCCAGGCTCTCCGCCTTTAGGCGCTTCACCACCTTTGCCGGCAAGGCGTATTGCCATACCATCATCAATGCCCGCTGGAATTTTTACCTTCAGTTTATGCCCACTCTCTGGTGCGCTAATCTCTCGTGTCGTTCCGAAGACGGCGTCTTTAAAATCAATTACAACTTGCGTTTCGAAATCTTGTCCACGCATCGCGCGTCGGCGTCTAGCGCTGCCGCCCCCGAACCCAAAGAGATCGCCAAGAATATCGTCCAGTCCACCACCGGCACCACCAAAATCAAATCTGATATTTTGTCCATTAAAGTTAAACGCACCACCCTGTCCAAATGGGTTACTCCCACCGAATGGATTGCCGGCATCCCCGCCGACGCCAGCATGACCGAACTGATCATAACGCGCGCGTTTCTGCTTATCGTTCAAAACTTCGTATGCTTCGGTTGCTTCCTTAAACTTCTCCTCAGCTTCTTTGTTGCCAGGATTCTTATCAGGATGATATTTAATCGCCAGTTTTCGGTAGGCTTTCTTTATTTCATCATCAGAGGCGTTTTTAGAAACGCCCAACACTTCATAGTAATCGCGTTTTGACATGAGCCAATTATACAAAATTAGCAGTCAAAAAGCAAGAGTGCTAAATACCTCTAATTATTCAATACCTTCAGGATTATAATTTGCGATTCCGTCCGCGATTACATCATTGGCAACATGTAAAGCGGTCGCAACTGCTGCTGCACAGGCCATGTAAGAGACAACTGGCTCGCCGGTAAGGAAGCTTGCTACCGAGAACCTCGAAGATCCAAGCGAAAGACTTGCTTCGGTACCCTTCTTATAAAGCTTCGCACCATCAATACGAAGAGTTGAAGACCTTGTTGTACCATAAGTCAAAGTATCGGTACGTCCAGTAAAACGGGAGAAATACGCAAAGTTAGAATCATCTTCATTTAAGACAACAATTTCGGGTGACATCTTAAATAGCGTTGATTCCGACTCCGCAAAATCTTCAACCGATGGCGCTGAAAGGGAAGATGGTAGATAATCCGTCATCGCTGCCATATAAACTGGCAAACCATAGAAGACATTATTCTCTAGAGAATCCGCTGGAGCCGTGACAACAACATAAGACGAACCAGCCTTCCAAGCCTCAGAAAGAAATCTATGTAATGTTGCTAATTTTATCGGGCTATCTGAAGCTAATACAGCAGCATGCTGCCCAGCGGCACGCAAAATTTCATGGACAAAATGAGCCACTGTAGCTTTGCCAGATGTACCAGTAATACAAATAAGCTTCATATCACGAATCGGGTTGCCATAGTAACTCGACAACGCCTTTGCCCGGATACGCTGAAGTTTAGACTTTACAGAAGGTTTCTTTTTCGTTTCGGTTTTCGGTTGCGGGGAGTTCTTAGAGTTGTCCATCATGAGGTCATTATAACACAAAAAAACTCTCTGGGGAGAGTTTTTTATAGATTAAACTTCTAGGTTAAAATGGTATGCCCGACACGAGTCGAACGTGCGACCTTCAGCTCCGCAAGCTGACGCTCTATCCATCTGAGCTACGGGCACATGTGGGTGTTTTCGTAAAGATTATTATCTACCTTCACTACAACATCCACCTAGAAATTAATGTCCATCACGGTGTACGTGACCTGAGTATTATATCATAAAATGTATTCAAATGGTAGGGCATTTTAGAGAAAATTATTTTGATTTTTAAACCACAAGCGTGTTATAATTTATTCAAATGCAAGGTCGAGAAACATTTCCTATAACAGAAGGTCTGCCAAATCTAGATCGTACGGTCACCGCCGAAAATGGACGTAAAGTTTTAGAAACTCGTCGTAGGCGGAGCAACCGTGGAGAATTAACACTCCCGCCCGCAGAGACCGAGGACAAAAAATCGCTTCCGGTATTAAGAGGTGACAGGCTTTTTGACGCTCAAGAGTTACCATTAGAAGATTTCGAGCTTAATCATTCCGAGTCAAGTTCTTTTGATGAGCCACTTCTTCCATCTGAGCAAGAGGAACAATTTCGGCAAATAAAGCCCGGGCCTGATTTTGAATTTAAGAGGCCCGTCTCATTTGAAGCGGAAATTGTAACTCCAGAACGCACTGAACCTGGCTATCGCACTGTGAAACAGACTAGACGACGAAGAGGTTTTCTCAGATTTCATAAGAATTCAGAAGGTTTAGGCTTAGAAATAGGGGCTGAAGAAGAGACCGACGAAGAACGTATAATCCCTCACCATCACAATCCTAATCCTGTTCCTGGACCCGATAGAAGAAGATATTTTACTGATCGCTACAAAGATGCCACTCCCGCCAACCGTCCAGAAGGAGGTCATTATTTTGCAAGAAATAATGGTCGCGGTGTCCTTCGCGATCAGCCATATAGTACACTACCAGAGGAGCAACCACGTCGTGGCGTTCTCCGCGAACCATTCACCAATATTGCTCCCCCAGAGCAGCCAAAAGCGCGCGGTGTAATTCGTGAACCTTCCGCGAGCGGTCCAGAAGGAGGTCATTATTTTGCAAGAAATAATGGTCGCGGTGTCCTTCGCGATCAGCCATATAGTACACTACCGGAGGAGCAACCACGTCGTGGCGTTCTCCGCGAATCGACCCTAAACCCAGTTTCAGATCAAGAACAGCAGCTCAGACGTCGCGGTGTCCTTCGCGAATCTTCTACAGGTTATACCCCTGTCCAGCCAGAGCGTCGCAGTATCCTGCGTCCAGAGAGAAGAGGGCGCAACCCAGAAGAGGACTATGATCTTCGCTATGATCCAAATGCTCGCCCAGATATTGGCGATTATGATGATATCGGCGGCTTTTAGTTTATCCGTCATAACAGCATTATAAATATGATATAATGTAACGCGGAAGCGTGGCCGAGTGGTTGAAGGCGCACGACTCGAAATCGTGTGGGCCGAAAGGTCTCGGAGGTTCGAATCCTCTCGCTTCCGCCAGGAAGTCATGGAAAGTATTCCGGAGGAATACTTGCGATGACTTTTTGTAAAAGAAGGAGAGGTTCGAGCCTAAGGTTCGTTATCGAAAGTGAAGCTTTCGATCATGTGATCCTCTCGCTTCCGCCGTAGTTTCGGGGCTTGGCGCAGCGGTAGCGCGCACGCCTGGGGGGCGTGAGGTCGCCAGTTCGATCCTGGTAGCCCCGACCAAATTATCAATACGTTGTCTCAGTAAAATAGAACTGTTCACACTGAGACTTTTTAATACTAGAATGTTTCACAACCCGATGCCATATTGCGATTTCTTTAACAGCATCTTTAAAAGTCGGCTTGACAGAAATATAGCAAAACCACCTTGACACAAAAATAAACATAAATATAATAAAACACGTAGAGTAAAGAGTTATAAATAAACACATATAAAAGCTAAAATGATATGTTTTTGGCATAAAGCAATGTCGTTAAGATTGCTTTGTGCCAAAACGTAACTTGGGAAGGTCATCAAGTAACACACAAATGATATTAGGTCAGCTTCATAAAGTCGCTACCATACGCAAAGCTTTTTATGCTTTATTATCTGTCGCAGCTATCTTTCTTCTTTCTCTTCCGCTCATTCCTCAATTCCTCCCCTCCCACTCTCATGCCGAACCAGGAGTAGAAGCTACTACTACTCTTTCTATTTCTCCAAGCTCCACTCTAAGCCTGATTGCTGAACCAGGTTCTTTTGTTTCTGGTACTGAGACTATTAACGTTTCTACTAATAACTACACTGGCTATACACTAACTATGACTACTAACGGTAGTTCTACCGATCTCGTTAGTTCTTCTTCTGAAGTCACTATTCCTACTATCACTCTTCCAGAAGGCGTAGATAGTATTACTTCCACCGACTTTACTACTGCAGGTTACGGTTACAGTCTTAACTCTACTGACTTCATGCCAGTACCAGACACAGCTTCTGAAGGTGTAGTCATTGCTACTACTAATGCAGAAGATCCTAAGACCAATACTCACGATCTTACCTTTGGTGCTAAGACCGATACTACTACTCCTGCT
>JAFWMR010000021.1 GCA_017513905.1 Candidatus Saccharimonadota bacterium | reverse complement strand
ATTGAAGCGAATGGCAGGCCTTTTATTAAAGAGCTAGTTCGCTTCGACCGCATCATCGGCGGTAAGACCTGTGTCGAAGTAGGGCCAGAAGACGAAATTATAATGGCTTACCGGAAAGGCAGAAGTGGTCCAACTCCATTAGTAAAGAATCGCGAAGCTTCTCCGTGTGATTCTGTGACGATTGTATTAAGAAAAGACCGTTCTATCCGAGACAGAGATGTCTACGAAACCCTAACAAGTTATGTTGGGGAAGGTTCACCAAGGGAACCGTGGGATCCAAATTTAACCTCAGAAGAAGACCGTAAAGAATGTGAAGATTTTTGGAAAACTCATGCCCTAATTTATGATGATGAACTAATTGACTGGGAGAAAACTAAGGCCTATGAATTCATGTCTGAACCTGCCAAAGAAGCGGAGTTAGTCCGACAGAGAACTGTTTATGCTGGCTTATTTATTAGTCCTGAAGAATTGTATTCAAGAAGGCAAGCAACTTTAGAAAAGCCTATTGAACACCCACATGTTACTACGGCTTTTAAACCTGATTCTGATCAATTACATCTAGCCCAGATTGGTAGCAATGCGAAAATATACGCTATTGGCTATGGCAACGATGGCGAAAACGAAGGACTATTAGTTAAAGTTGAAGCAGATAGCCTAGAAGTCCAAGAAGCCTGTGATGCGCTAGAGATTCCACATATTACCTTATCTACCAGTAGGAGAGGTCAAGCAAAAAACACGGCTTTTCTAGAATTCACGCCACTTGAAGAGCCAATAGAATTAGATGGACAATTTGGGATATTCTCTCAAGGAGCAATCATTGATAGTCAAGAGAAATTGCAACTATTAAAGGATAGAATTAAAAAAATTCTTAGCTAAAAACCACTTTGTAAAAACAATATTTACAAATTATGGCATTTTATATCTCTGTTAATCGGTCATTTATTAACATAATATTTACTTTTCTTTGGATTTATTATATAATAGTACCAAGTTCGCAGAGAAGTGTGAGCTAGGAATTTAAAAGAAAGATGGAGCGTGAAATATCACGCGGAAAGATAGATTTGAAAAGGGCCCTTTGAGGTTCCGCCCACCTCCTTAAGATGGGGAGAATGGGTGCCGTCAACATGGACTATAAGCCCCTCGGGGTGAAGGTCGCGGTTGGAAAGGTCATCAACATGACTTACTTTCCTTTTCTTTCCCTTAACACGCTTGCTAGGATTGGCTTTAGCTCTGTTGAGTTCAAACAGAGCTTTCACCACCGTACTGAAGGGTGGAGCCAAAACTACCGTGTCAGAGTTGCCTATCCTAACGGATATGGTGCTTCCATTATTGCATGGCCGGAAGGCAGCAATAGATGGGAGGTCGCCCTCTTAAAGGACGATATACTCTGGGAAGATGATGAAGGGTATGACTGTGTATGGTCAGACCTTACGGAAGAAGAAGTGATCCAGGTTTGTGATCGCATCTCTTCTTATTAATCATCTTCGGGGGAGGCGGGGTCTAAAGCCCCGCTCCGAAACGTTTGTTTTGAGGGCTCCAGTCATGAGCCAGATAAGTGTGCCGAGGCCTGCCATGGGAGACGATGCCGGAGATGGCGTCGTTGCAGCAGGGACCCAGGAAATGAGGGGTCGAAGCCTATCCAGGAAAATGGGATAGGGACACACATTGACCTGCTTTCCGCGGCAGTATCACATGCGGAAACCTGCATTAGACCAGTGCATTAGGAGCACTGGTACTCGTGGAGCGAAAGAGCCAAGAAGTGATTATCTTGGCGGACGCGCCGAGGTAAGTCACTTACTTCTCGGCGGACGCGCTGGGAAGAAGGCTTATAAGCAGCGAGTGCAGGTTGAGGAGGAGTTTTGTAGATGTTTTCCTGCCTAGAAATAATGAAGGTGAGTGGAAAAATCTAAACGAGCGCGATCCTGGTGAAGAGAATAAGATCCAGGAATATCCAGAAGGGAGAAATCCCTCGCGTAAGTCTGGGCAGACGTAATGTTGCCCTAGTGGGGAAGCGATTTCCCCCGGTAATATACCGGGGGATTTTTAATGCACTATATTCAGCCTCTACCGTTTATCCCCCTCACCATGTATTTGATTTCTCTGGTATCTACTCTCTAACTTCTCAATATTTCCATCAGCCACGCTAGACAAGGGAACACCAAGATATCGTGCTATCGAAGCAATATACCAAAGAGTATCGCCTAACTCTTTTATTACCAATTCGCGGTCTTCTTCGGAAACCAAACCATCCTTATCTCGTAAAATTTTTTTAATTTTATCCGCCGTTTCGCCAGCTTCGCCTACAAGCCCTAACACTTTTTCAATAAAACCAACATCCTTGAGATTAGAAGTCTCCTTGGCTAAATCATATTTCGCTGCTTTTTTCTGGTATTCATCAAAACCCATAAACCTCCTTTTATTGTATTTTATCAAACATTATCCATCTTTTAAATATAAAAAAGCCCCCCATAGGGAGGCTACAAAACGACCTACATTACAGCGTCTCAGTCAGACTAAGTAACGAATTTTTGCCTCTGATGATTTTCTCGATAGCGTGATCATCAATCTCCGATACGCCTTCATCATTTTTTGAAATTAAGCTAATCAGTTCCATAGTCTTGTCTGCCAGGTTTTTATCGTCATTTAAAAGATTAATCAACTGACGATAGAATAACTGTTTTTTGTTAATCGCCGCCAAGCGATGATGGCTGCCACGTGTTCTCCAATCAGTAAATGGCTTCATGTGTGCATAAATGCACGCAACCAGGATTTTGACATCCTGTTCTTCTATATGCCATTGCTTTGCCCAGTGCGATGCAATAAATGCTGAAACACTAGCATGATTGTAGAAAACAAGATCTCCTATGGTATTTGTCGCAACGGTATACTTTTTACCGATATCGTGCAGCACCGCAACCTTTCCGGCTAGCGCCTTGGATAGACCAGCTTCTTCCAGATTAACCTGCACCATAGCCACGTGTTCCGATAAACTTTCAGCGTGAAACTGAGATGTCTGAATTCCAATCGGCCCTATCTCCATCGATAACCCGCTCGGAATTCGCCTTGTCTCGACAAAAGGATAGACAAAATATTCTTCGCCACCTATTACCGCATAAGAATCATAGATGTAAAGAAACAAATCATCCTTTTTCTCGAGAAATTCATATGCTTCTGCAATGCTTTTTGGAGCATTCTTGCAAATGCGCTTTAAAAGCTCCATTTCTTTGTCTGGCATGTTTCCCAGACTAGCATACTTACCAGAGTATACTTCAGCGAGTGACAGCGCCTCGAAAGGCCTAGTAAGTGTTCTGTTTTTCATTTTTCTCCCCTTTATTAAAGAGCTATGATAGAGACATATACCTGCTATTATACCATAAAAACACAAATAATACAAGAAAATAACCTTTTTATGATATAATTAAGCAATGCAAGAAGACACTAGAAATCTTATCGATGAGTATAAAAACAAAACCAACGAGCAAGTTTTTGATGATTTAAACAAAAAACGCAATGCTTTAGAAATAGCAATCGAGAACGTCGAACATGATTTTAATATTGGTTCTATCGTTCGCACAGCTAATTCTTTTAATGTTTCCAAGGTTCATATTATCGGCAAGAAGAAATACAATCGTCGTGGCGCTATGTGCACTGATAAATATCTCACAATCGAGCATCACGCCACCATTAAAGATTTTCTAAAAACCCAGACTGACAGGGAATTAATCGCTATCGAAAACAACACTCCACGTGCCAAAGCTTTACATACTAAATCATTTAAACCCAATGTTACTTTAATCTTCGGCTCCGAAAATAGTGGCATTACATCAGAATTATTGGAAAAAGCTCACGATGTCCGGTATATTGAATCGTTTGGCTCAACTCGCTCTGTTAATGTTGGCGCCGCCGCCGCTATCGCGATGTATGAATGGACTCGCCAGAAT
>JAFWMR010000003.1 GCA_017513905.1 Candidatus Saccharimonadota bacterium | reverse complement strand
CGGGTCTTGTACACACCGCCCGTCAAACCATGAGAGTCACCAACACCCAAAGTCCGTCTAGGCGGCCTAAGGTGGGGGAGATGATTGGGGTTAAGTCGTAACAAGGCATCGGTACGAGAACGTGTCGATGGATTACCTCCTTTCTTGAGAAGGAATAGATGCGCACGAAAGCGAAAGCTCGCGTGTAGCTAGGTCGGTCGCAATTGTGTATGTAAGCTTAATACATAATTAATACCCTTATGGGTGCGACTTCAAGCTTAAAACGACGAACTAGATGAGATTAATTGCACAACTAAATGGTTAACGAGAAAATTGTCCGTGAGGACAATTTTTCTTTATGGGGTATAATATGTTCTATATGGAAGATACAAGAAATATATTGGATGAGTATAAGGGTATGACTAACGAACAAATTTTTGATGAGTTGAATAAGAAAAGAAACGAACTTGAAGTAGCAATTGAAAATGTAAGCCATGACTTTAATATCGGAACGATTGTGCGTAGCGCGAATAGCTTTAATGTGAGTAAAGTCCATATAGTCGGGAAGAAAAAATATAATCGTAGAGGCGCTATGTGTACTGATAAGTATTTGGAAATTATACACTGGGATAATTATAAAGAATTTGTGCAGGATCAAAAGAAGCGTGGTAGGGAAATTGTCGCAATTGAGAACAATACATCGAGAGCAAAAAAGCTATCAGACAAAGTTTTTATCCAAAAGACGACATTGGTGTTCGGTAGCGAAGGAGAGGGGATTACTGGTGAACTACTGGACGCAGCAGATGATGTAAGATTTATTGAGAGCTTTGGCTCAACTAGAAGCGTAAATGTGGGGGTAGCTGGTGGAATAGCGATGTATGAATGGGTAAAACAATGTGTAATAAATAAAAAGATCTCTCGAACGGTTATTTAGTACTAGGGAAGATGAGGTGTACGAGCCAACCGAGAATAACAGAGTAGAGATTGGTCATAACAAGGAAGCCGATGACAATAGTGATTATGCCAAAAAGCTTGACGTGATCATATGAGCTGACGCCGTGGGCAAAATTATCACCAATTTTTTGGTAAAATAGGACGCAAGCGCCGCCGGCAGCGAGAATGATAAAGCCAATAATAAGTGCACCAAGATTAAAAGTCATATGTATATATTATATATAAGTTGAACCAGTTTGCCAAGTTAATTAGCGTGAGTTTGTGCTATTTTTATGTGTAAATGAGAATTGTGTACAAGAAAACCTCCGGTTTTATCGGAGGTTTTTGTGAAAAGCATTATATAAAAATGGTGGGGATATGTGGACTTGAACCACAGACCTCGTCATTATCAGTGACGCGCTCTAACCAGCTGAGCTATATCCCCAATTTTATATGTGGTGGAGTAACAGGGACTCAAACCCTGGACCTCCGCCTTGCAAAGGCGGCGCTCTAATCAACTGAGCTATTACCCCGTATTCAATACATTACTAAACAACTAGGCGGATTTCACCTTAGCGTTATTTATTTTACTCGATTTGAGAGAAAAATGCAATAGCATACCTATAAAAGAGACGGAGCCATTGTTGAGATGGCTCCGAAAGGTCATTATTTGAACAACCTCGCAGTGTGGTTTGTTCAAACTGTCTCTAGTATATATCATAAGCTGAATATTGTCAAGAAAATTTATACTTGACAAAACTGAAGCGTTATGGTAAAATAAGCATAATCATCCTAAAAGGGTGGGTTAGTTTATAAATAAGGTGGGCAGAAGGAGAGATCCAGATGGCTGGAACTAAAGCTGGCGGTCTTAAAGCTGCCGCAACTAATAAAGCTAAATATGGTAAAGAATTTTACGCCAATATTGGTCGTAAAGGTGGCCAAAATGGTCATACTGGTGGTTTTGCTGCTAACCCTGCGTTAGCTAAAATTGCTGGTGCAAAAGGTGGTCGTATTTCTCGTCGTGGTCCGGCGAAGAAACACGCCTAGTATTAGCTGGTTTATAGTTATAGAGAAACCGAACACATTGTGCTCGGTTTCTTTTATTTATGATTATGGTTGCATTTTGGAGAGGTAAATTAGTATAATGAACGGATAAAGAAAGGAGGTAGATTGTGAACGAGTATCAAGAAAAAAGCAAAGAATATGATTTGTTCAAAGCGACTGGGAATTATAATACTGTAGCTTTTGTAGAGAAAGTCTTGGGACTCGTAGGAGAAGCTGGAGAAACGGCGGATAAGATTAAAAAAATTCTTCGAGATAAAGACGGAGTGATAAATGGAGAGGACAAACTTGAGATCGTGAAGGAGCTAGGTGACGTTCTTTGGTACGTTGCAAGTATAGCACGATATTTAGGAGTATCTTTGGAAAATGTTGCAAATCTGAATCTTGAAAAATTAGAGGGTAGAAAAAAAAGAAATTTACTTCACGGAGAAGGAGATAATAGATAATGATTTTTAAAATTCCACTTTGGTCAATAAGATTGATTTTTAATCCGTTTGAAAGAAAAGATTATTTTACGTGGGCTTAAGTAATTAAGACTTTTTGTATTTTCTTTGGCAAAATGGACAATAAAGACTCTCTGAGGAGACCTCGAGGCAAGAAAGGCCGCAGTGTTTACAGAGGGTTTTTTGGTGGACCCAATCGCGATAGGTATTTAGCTCGGATTCAGCGAGTTCTTCATTGAATGCGACAGAGTGGATCGAGCAGAGTTCGCGAGTTTTGGCCCAGGCGTCACGCTCGATTTGGAGGCGTTCTAAGGAGCGGTCAAACGAAAAGTGGCCTAGTACGGCGTGGGATAGCTCATGGAGGAGCAAGAATCGGAAGTTTTCATCTGATTCGAGATAGCGAATAGATTTTGGTGGGCGAAAAAGGAATTTGCGTCCTGGACGAAAAGTAAACTCCGGATAAGTCTTTTTGATGGTTTCAAGAAAGGTAAGATTTTTTTCAGATAGAAGAGAAGGTTTTTCTAATGGTCGAGGAGGGGTTTTGTGAGATCTGACATTGTCGGTATAGATGGAGGCTGGCATTGGATTATTCTCGGTAATTTTGTTTGGAATAAAGGTAGGCACCGTAAATGACTGATTCAGTGGGGCGATGCGCTTTCTGCAAATTAGGTACATCTGTTAGGTTGAGCTCAGACTGTATTTTGTCTACTAGTGGCTGTTTGATTGTGTCGAAAATGAGCCCGATGGGCCCGCCGAAGATGATAGTGTTTGGCCGCTCTTGCTTGATAATGTCTAAAATACCAAAAGAAATACGATTTATAAGGTCGCTTAGTATCGCGTCATCGTTGAGGTTAAGATCTTGAAGGGAAGAACAGTGGTAATCAGTGACGATAGCCTTGGCTGCGGCTATATCTTCCCATTCCAGAGAACGATTTTTGTATTCGTATTTGGCGTGACCTGGTTCGAATGTCTCAGAAGCTTTGAGAAGATGACCGTCTTTAGCCATGCCGCCGCCGATACCAGTTGAAAACGTGAGGTAGATGGTTTTTCCTGTCTTACGATTAGGACGGTTTGCTTCGTAGAGAGTAGCCAAATCTGCGTCGTTGACGAAGAAAATTTTGCAATTGAATAAATTTTTTATTGGGGTGATTAAGTCGATATTTGGCCAGTCGAGATTTCCTAGTTGAAATGAATAAGAATTTGATTCGTGTTTTACGATGCCCGGAATAGCAACCGTGATAGCGTGAATGCGGTGGCGAATGGGCTGGTTTGGAATAAAATTAGCTAGTTTCTTAGAAAGTAAGTTGGAGTAAGCGATAGGATCATGATCAGTCGGGAACTTAAAGCGTTTTAGGCAGAGCCCGTGAGAAGTGAATAGGGCCAGTAGAGTTTTGGTACCACCGATATCTATGCTCAAATACATATACTTTTATTATAGCATATTGTGTTTTGACCTTTTAAGACTTTGCGTCAGGCTTACCTTTACTTTAGGGGAAGAATTTGATATAATTTAAAGATATTCGGGTTTGCTCAAGAAGAGTTTGCTATAAAGATGAGAAAACACTTGTTGAGCAAGCCTGAAGGAAGGAACAATATTAAATGGCTAATGCCAAAAAAGTAACTTTTGATGAGCTCTTGGAGCAAAATGGAGAGCTTGCAAAAAAAACTATAGTGGGTGACACCCTAAAGGGTGTTGTTACCTCTGTTAAAAAACATGAGATCTTGATTGATCTTGGCGTGCAAGGAACTGGATTGGTTTCTAGGAAAGAAGCTGGGTTTGCACGGAACTTGAAGGTTGGCGATGAAGTAACGGCTTCAGTCGTCGATACGGAAATGCCGGACGGTACGGTATTACTGTCGTTACGTAAAGCAGTGAAAGATAAGGGCTGGGATGAAATCCAGGTTAAGTTTGACAATGCGGAGATTGTAGAAATTCAACCATTCGATGCGAATCGCGGTGGGTTGTTGGTGGAATACGAAGGTATTCGTGGCTTTTTGCCAGTATCGCAATTATCTGCAGAGCATTATCCTCGCGTTGGTTCTGCCGATAAGGATGAGATTCTCCAGAGACTTAATTCTCTCGTCGGAAAAACCATAAAAGCGCGTATTCTTGATGCTAACAAAAAAGAAAATAAGCTTATTTTCTCTGAGAAAGAAGCGATTAAAGATGGTTTAGCCGCAAGGTTTGCTGAGCTTAAAGTTGGTGATGTTGTTAAAGGTGTTGTAACTGGCGTAGTGGACTTTGGCGTTTTTGTTAATGTTGATGGAATTGAAGGATTAATTCACATCTCTGAGATCTCTTGGGAAAGAGTGAATAATCCTGCGGATTATGTGAAAGTTGGCGATAGTGTTGAGGCTAAGATTATTGCTATCGATAAAGAGCGTTTAAGCTTGTCTATGAAACAGCTCGTAGAAGACCCATGGTTAAATGAAGTAGAGAATCTTAAGAAAGGTGCAAAGGTCGAGGGAACTGTGACTAGAATCACTCCGTTCGGTGCATTTGTCCAGATTTCTCCAGCCGTAGAGGCTCTTGTACACGTCTCTGAACTTGGCGAAGGTTCTGATGTAGATCCCGAGAAGGTTTTTACGCTTAATGAGCGTAAAAATTTCAAAGTGCTCGATGTCGATAAAGAAGGAAGAAAAATCTCTCTGTCCGTTATTAAGTAAGAGTAGCTAGCTTAAATCAAAGACCTCCTTAGTGGAGGTTTTTGATTATTGTCGATGCATAGATAATCTAAATGTTCAAGGGCATTGTCAAACATTTCTCTTTAGTGTATAATGGTTGTTATCTTCCCGGGTAGCTCAATGGTGGAGCAAGAAGCTGTTAACTTCGAGGTTGCTGGTTCGAGCCCAGTCCCGGGAGCCATAATGTAGACAGACCCACCTTATGGTGGTTTTTTGGTTGTCTCGTTTGCGATGAATAACGTAACGATCTTGATGGTGTGATAGAATAATATTTAAAGGAGCGAATATGTTTATCGACAATAGATTGTTAATTGGGAAAACGAAAGACGGTAAGGAATTGATGATTTTGCCACAAATGGGGAATCGACACGGTGTGATTACTGGAGCGAGCGGTTCTGGCAAAACTATTACACTCAAAGTAATGGCAGAGAGCTTTTCAGATGCAGGAGTACCTGTTTTTCTCGCGGACGTGAAAGGTGATCTTGCAGGAACGGCAGTTACTGGGGAAGTAAATGATAGTATCCAGAAACGACTAGATAAGCTCGCTATAAAAAAGTTTGAAGCTAAGGCGTTTCCAGTGAGGTTTTGGGATTTGTATGGTCAGTCAGGACACCCTTTGCGGGCAACGGTTGAATCGGTCGGCCCAGAAGTGTTGTCGATTATGCTGGGACTTTCCGAAGCGCAGGAAGGGAATCTTGCGGTTGCGTTTGCTATAGCAAGGGATGAAAATTTAGCGCTCATTGACCTGAAAGATCTAAGGGCAGTGCTTGCGTATGTTAGTGAGAATAAAGATCAATATACAGTTAAATATGGTAATATTACGCCGCAAAGTATAGGTGTGATTCAAAGATCGCTTTTAACGCTCGAGAATCAAGGCGCAAACCATTTCTTTGGACAACCAGCACTCAAAATAAATGATTTCTCTGCGACGGAGCCTGATGGGCGAGGGATAATTAACATCTTGCATGCCGTTAAGCTATTCGAGAGCCCTGATATGTATGCTGCGTTCTTGCTGTGGTTGTTATCGTCATTATTTTCTAACTCGCCTGAAGTAGGTGATTTGGATAAGCCGAAGCTTGTATTTTTCTTTGATGAAGCACATCTGTTGTTCAATGGTATGCCTGCGTATCGTCTAAAAAGGATTGCTCAGATTGTAAAATTGATTCGTTCAAGGGGAATAGGACTTTACTTCATTTCGCAGAGTCCTGCTGATATTCCCGATGAGATTTTGGCGCAGCTGGGAAATAGAGTACAGCATTCCTTGAGGGCCTATACGCCTTCGGAACAAAAGGCGGTTAAGGTTGCTGCTGACGCTTTTAGGGCTAATCCAGCTTTTAAGACAGACCAGGCTATTTTGGAACTGGGAACTGGAGAGGCACTTATATCGTTTTTAGATGAAAAAGGAGCCCCAGAAGTAGTGGAGATGGCGACAATTCTTCCTCCTCAGAGTAAGATGGGAGCTATTGACGATTTGACTCGAAATAAGATTGTTAACATGAGTGCATTAGCAGGAAAATATGATGAAGCGGAAGATCCCGAGTCGGCTTCGGAGATAATTATGCAGAGGACAGAAACAAAAGTAGCTGAGGCTCAGGCAGAAAAAGAGGCATTATTAGCAGAGAAGGCTCGAAAAGAGGCTGAAAAGGCCGAAGCGAAGGCGGAGAGAGAACGAGCAAAATTAGAGGAGAAAGAGCGCGTAGCGGCCAGGAAAGCTGCAGAAAAGGCGGAAAAAGAACGTGCGGTCGCAGAAAGAGAACGAGCAAGGCGAACGACTCCTGCGCGTACTACGAAATCGAGCTCGAAGACGTTAGCTGATAGATTCCTAGGCAATGTTGTTGGTTCGATTGGAAGCGCTGCAGGGCGCAAGATTACGAATAAAATCTTAAAAGATCTCTTTAAATAGAAGCGTGCTGATATGAATTACAATTGTTTTCGCGGTTTATTGTTTTCTAGATAAGAAAGCCGGAAAGACAATATTGAAATTGATTGCATTTTTGATAAAAGTATGGACGGTAAGGTGAACAGTAAGAAAGCTTAGTAGTGCAATCTCGCCAATCCCAATGATGAGTTGAATTGTAGTGAGGGTGCCAAAAGCGCTGCGAAGCATAAGAGCCATGGGTGCAGAGAACGGGAAATAGGTGAGGATTTCTACCATGATACTTGGATCCTGAACAAAGAAGGACTGTACGAAGTAAAGTGGAAACATAGTCCCGACGATGACAGGAGCAATAAATTGTGATGCGTCGCGAGCGGTAGGGGAGATGGCTCCTATAAAAGTACAAGTGCCAATAATGAATAGAATAGAGAAGCCGAAAAGGATTATGGATAGGATGAGGTCCATGGGGTCGAGTTCTATAATGGAGAGAATTTGGCTAATGATGGCGTTATCTCTAAAAATGAAAATTAAGATAATGGCGGGGATGACGAACGCAAGAATTTGAATAACGCCTAAGAGGCACATGGCAAAAATTTTGCCGATAATTAGATGTTTGGCGGATACGCTTGTTAGAATCATTTCGCTGATGCGATTTTCTTTTTCTTCTACAACTGTCATGAGCAAACGATTGCCAAAAAGACAGACAAAGAGGAAAAAGATAATAAGGAAAACAAGCGGAATTATAGTGCGACCAAGAGCATTGGATGGCTCGCCGGTATTAGTTAGAGGGTTATCGGCGACACTAAAGTTGCCGGTGATAGCCATAACGGTAGCTTCGTCTAGGTTTTGAGAAAGGTATTGGTTAAGAATGACCCTAATGGCGTTACTTTCGCTTCCGAATATATCAATGCCCTCAGAAACGTGATAGAATTCGATTTCTTTTGATTCGGAAAAGTTGGAGGGGATATAAAAGAATAAATCAACAGTTTGGTCTTTAACCATCGTGATTCCGTCGTTAAGATCGCCATTAACAATGAACGGAGCTTGTTCTGGAAGAAGTTTAGCCTTGTCGATGACGGCTATGGTCGAATCCTCGTTGTATTGATCTATTTTTGAAGCCGTGTCGCTACTTATGAAAAAAGAGAAGACGCCTATGCCACACATTAACACAGGAATGAGAATGATAGATGCCCAGAAGGACGGCTTTTTAATTTGGCGGATAAATTCGAATTTGGTAACAGTAGCCGTGGCTTTATTTCTTAACTTAATCATTTTTACCTCCATAAACTTGTACGAATATTTGGTCAAGTGTTTTGCCTTTAAACTGTCTCCTTATCTCTGGTATGGTTCCGTACGCATGTGCGACCCCATCTTTCAAAAGAATGGCTCGATCGCAAAGTTTTTCAACTTCGTCCATATAGTGTGTAATAAGTATAACAGCGGTACCTTTTTGGTGGAGTTCATCTATGATATCCATTAACAAACGGCGATTTACGGGATCGAATCCTTTAGTTGGTTCGTCGAGTATGAGGAGCTTGGGGTTATTCATGATAGTGACGCCGAGCTGAACTTTCTGTTGTTGCCCACCAGATAACTTCTCGAGTTTTTCTTTAGATTTATCTAAGAGGCCAACGCGAGAGAGATATTTAGTCGACCATCTAACTGGGTCATTGATTCCTTTGAGCTTGCCGAAGTAAACAAGAGTATCAAGAACTGTCTCCTTGCGATAAAGGCCGCGTTCTTCGGGAAGGTAACCTACGGTTATATTGCTATGTTCTGGATCGTATGGTTTACCGTCAATAAGAAGTTCTCCAGAAGTTGGCGTATAGAAACCGAGAAGAGCACGAAGAGTAGTGGTCTTTCCGGAACCATTGCTACCGAGGAAACCAAAGATTTCTCCGGCCTTAACATCGAAAGATAGATCGCGAATGACGGTTTTGCTACTAAAATCCATGCGAAAGTGTTTAATTTCTACAATATTTTTCATGAGCTTTATTATACATCGCTAGAAAGAAGCGGTGAAGATTGTTTAAAAACAGAGTTTGTGGTAAAATATAAAGATATTATTGAGAAAGGAGCGTTTTTGATGGTAGATGCAGACACAAAGGTGATTCAAATTGCTGGTTCAATTACTGTTGACGAGCTTGCAAAAGCGCTCGGTCTTTCTGTGACTAGTTTGATCGGCGAGCTGTTTAAAGAGGGGATTGTAGCGACAATTAATCAAAGATTAGACTTCGATACAGCGTCGATTATTTTGGACGAGTTGAATATAAAGAATGTGAGGCTTGAGAAGAAGAACACAGCTACACAAACTTCGGAACATAGGCATGAGCTTTCTGATAAAGCTGTGGGGCGCCCACCAGTAGTGGCTGTGATGGGGCATGTTGACCATGGTAAGACTACCCTACTTGATACTTTGCTGAAGAAAAAAACTGTTGAAGCTGAAGCTGGAGGAATTACGCAACATATTTCTGCGTATCAGCTAGATTACGAGGGAAGAAAGATTACTTTTTTGGACACGCCTGGACATGAAGCTTTCGCGGCGATACGTCAACATGGTGCTATGCTCACGGATATTGTAGTTATAGTAGTGGCGGCAGATGATGGCGTAAAGCCACAAACGATTGAAGCAATCAAATTCGCTCAGAGCGCCAACGCAAAGATTATAGTCGCCATTAACAAGATTGATCGTGAAGGTGCTGATGTACCTAGGACGATGGCTGATCTTTCTCAGCATGGACTTCAGCCTGAAGAGTGGGGCGGAGATATTACGATGGTGCCGATTTCTGCGAAAAGAGGTGACAATCTAGATAAATTGCTTGACATGGTCCTTTTGACTTCTGACATTGAGGAGTTGAAAGCTGATATAGATATTCCTAGCGAAGGCCTCGTAATAGAGAGCCATATGGAAATCGGGAAGGGTTCTGTGGTGAACCTGCTTGTGACTGGTGGTGAGTTAAAAACAGGCGAATTTATCGTAGCCGGGACTACATATGGGAAGGTTCGAACTATGCTTGATTTTCGCGGTAGGCCAAAGGGGAAAGCTACGCCATCGACTCCCGTGACTGTAACTGGGTTTAAAGATTTACCTAACTTTGGTGATTCTTTCGTAGAGGTGGCAGATGAAAAAACGGCACGCAAGATGGCGCTTTTGAATGCGCAAGTAGCACAAAATGCCAATGCTAGTGCGAACGTCACATCTAATGATTTGTTACGAATGATGAACGTTGCGGATAATTCGAAGGTTTTCAATGTGATTATTAAAGGAGATGTGCTTGGATCAGTAACATCTGTTGTAGATTCTTTGAAGATGATTGATACCGGCGGCGAGATTACGTTGAATATTGTCGCCACAGGTGTTGGTGATGTTACTGAAAACGATGTTTATATGGCCGAAGGAGGTGAGACTGTTATTTATGGTTTCAATGTGAATGTTCCAACGAATATTGCGAAAATGGCTGCACGCGATAATGTTAAAATAAAAAATTATCGTGTTATTTATGAATTGCTAGATGATGCAAAGAGCGAAATGGAAGAGTTGTTGCCTTCGGAGATTATCGAAGAGGACAAAGGCGAGATGAAGGTGCTTGGTGTATTTAGAACAGAGCGCACCTCGATTATTGCTGGTGGAGAGGTATTAAAAGGGGAAGTGAAGCCGAAAATGCTCGCTAGGGTTGTGCACAATAAAGAAGTAATTGGCGAAGTTGAAGTTGAGAGTGTGCAGAAAGAAAAGATGGCTGTAGATTCATTAATTGCTGGGGAAACGGGTGGTATTGCTTTGAAACTCGTTAAGCGTTTGACGCTTGAGATTGGCGATAGATTAAAGTTCTTTACGAGAGAGGTAAAGAAGAGAAAACTTTAAACCAAAAGGGAGGTATAAATGGAAATAAATGAAGGTTTTCTGAGAGAAGTGGGACTTTCGGCTATGCCGGAGGAACAGAAGAAAGCGTTTTTGGAGTATGCTCAGGAAGAGTTAGAGGTTCGTGTCGGTGAAGAAATTGCTGCCGGTATGACAGAGGAAAAGATGCGCGAGTTTGAGGAGGCGAAAACTGATGAAGAGACGGAAAGATGGCTAAATGAAAATAAGCCTAACTACAGAGAAATTGTAGATCAAACGATTGCCGATCTTAAGGAAGAAATCGCGAAAAACCGAGATAAAATACTCGGATAAAATGTTTTTATTTGTTTGCTAGACCGTTTAGAAATGATTTAGCGTCCATGGGCTTGCGGGAAGTCGGCTGAAGACGGTCGATAATAATGCGTTGACCGTCAGCGCATTTGATGGATAAATTGTTTATACTTTCTGGATAATTCTTTTCTATATGCGCAGATAATATGATGACTTCCTGATTAAAAAGGTTGTATTTAGGTTTCGGGTAATCTTGGAAAGCGATGATTTTGCGTAGAGTAGTGTTTGCAGAATCTGTTTCCGGAGTGAGGAAGGATTGAGCTTTATCCATTTTTTTAGTGAACGTTGCTTTAGAATTGTCTTGGGAGTGATACTCTGGGAAGAGGCTTTGATTTGGGTTTTTGTGAAAAGATTGAAGATTGATGAGGTTTTCAATTAGCCAAGTGGCGCCGGCGATGGCTAGTGTTTTATATATCTTGTTTTTATCGAGCTCAAGATTTACGAATGTCTCTTGGTGGTAAATTGGACCGGCATCCATTGCGGGCACTAGCTTCATAATAGAAACAGAGAAGTCGGAATCGCCAGCGAGGATGGCCGATTCGATGGGTGAAGCTCCGCGATATAGTGGCAATAGGGAAGGATGAATATTTAGTATACCTTCCGGCTCAAAGAGCTCTAAGCAGTCTTGTTTGATTATAACACCAAAAGAAGCAAGTATACCAAGTGCATCTGGATTCTCTCTTTTAAGCGACTTGACGGTTTCTAGATCTTCTTTAGTTTTGGCGTGAAATATAATATCGGTGTTCGGTGCAAGCGTTTCTAATGCGGATTCGGCAAGGCGACCATTGCCAAAGAAAATAATTTTAGGCTTACTCTTATTCATCTTTGCCCCAAAGTGCAGGATTGTTTTCTATTTCGGTTAAATAATCAACTGGCTCAAGATCTCCCTTGTCGTTCATGCGGAAGAAAGCTTTTTCGTCATCTTTGATATGATCGATGAAGAGTATACCGTTGAGATGATCTATTTCATGGAGGAGAGTACGAGCAAGGGAATCTTCAGCTTTGATACGAACTGGGGTGCCGTCCTCGAGAAGAGCTTTAATTTTGACCTTTGTAGGACGTGGGACTAGACCGTAGATAGCCGGGACGGACAAACATCCTTCGTAGTCTTTTTTTATCTTGCCATCGGTTTTGATGACTTCTGGATCGATGAGGGCGGTAAAACTAGTGTTCTTCTTGTCGTCGAGATCGTCGCGAATGATAATGATACGGCGATCAAAGCCGAGCTGTGGTGCAGCCATAGCGGCTGAGAGTTCGTATGGATGAGATTCTTCCCATTCTAAGGAAGCATCGCGCATTTGAGAAATAATATCAGAAATTTCCGGGGTGATTTTGTTGACTTTGCGGCATTTAATACGGAGACGTGGATCAGGTGTAGTTAAAATATTCATCGTGTTTATTATTATAACATATTATAACAGTGATGGTGGATCTAGAGTAATTTTGGCATCTACGTTACTCAGTAGTTTGACCAATTCAACTCTTGAGGTTGATTTTAGAATGAGTTGCCATGAACAACCGGAGGAGGTATGTTCGTGGAAACATGGTGTGGGTTGGGACATTTTTATAGAGGTTAGGTGAAATTGAACAATTTTGTTGTTCAGGCTAGACGCTAGCTCGCGAATCTTTTTGACGGTGGTTTGTTCAGTTTTGTAAACAACGACAAGTTTTGCTAAGTAAGAAAAAGGTGGGAAATGCCCAGCACGACGTTTTTCGATGAGATAGCTATAAAAATTTGGGTAGTCGGATTTTAGAGCGAGCTGAATGACTTTTGAATCGGGTTGATAAGATTGGATAATAACTGAGGCGGTGCTGAGATGACCACGACCGACTCGGCCAATGACCTGAGTGAGTAACTCGAATGTTTTTTCTTCGGCAGAATAATCGGGAAGAAAGAGACCGGAATCTGCTTGCACGATACCTATAGATGCTAAATGTGGTAGATCGAGACCTCGTGAGATGGTTTGTGTACCAATAAGGATTTTGATGTTTCCGTTTTGGACTTCTGGATAAAGGATATTTAAAGATTCGTTCTTCTTGTTGTCTGCGTCGAAGCGAGCAATTTTAGTGTCTGGAAATAGTTTCTTTAGTTCAACCTCTAGTAGCTTAGTACCAAAGCCTTTGTGAACAATGGATGGGTAGTGACAGTCTGGGCACGATGAAGCTATTTTTTCTGAATGTCCACAAGTATGACAGATAAGAGAAAAAGAATCAGAGTGTAAGGTGAGTGGTAAGAAACAATTTGGACATAAGGCTTGCCAACCACATTTTTCGCACATAGTGATGGGCGCAGAGCCTCGGCGATTATGATAGATGAGAGTTTGGTACCCATTGTTTAGATTACTTGATATGGTTTGGATGAGCTCATCTGAGAAATAGCGATTTTTACTAAAAGAGCTACGTGAAGTTAGATCAATTAATTTAATTTTCGGATTAAGGGCTGTTTGTTTAGCTTTTTTTGTGAGAGTAACAAGGGATTGCTTGGATTTGGCTAGATAAAAGTCGGAGACAAGTGGTGTGGCTGAGCCAAGGAGACAAGTGATTTTAAGCGTGCTTGCTAGAAAAGAAGCTAGGCGGACAGCGGAATATTTGGGTGTGTTTTCTTGATAATAAGTAGATTCATGTTCTTCGTCGATGATAATGAGCCCGAGATTATGCAGCGGAGCAAATAGTGCGGAGCGAGGCCCAATGACTATCTGCGGATCAGGAGAGTTTAACAGTGACTGCCAGATGAGGTGACGTTCTGCTTCGGTTTGTTTGGAATGGATTAAGGTAATTTGGCGCGAAAAAGTAGATTCAAACACTTGGACGAGTTGTGATGTTAAAGCAATTTCTGGAACAAGTAGAATGACAGATTTGTTTTGTACTAAAGTATCTGAAGCCAATTTTAAATAGATGTTAGTTTTGCCGGAACCGGTAACTCCGTATAAGAGTTTAGTTGTGCTAGAAACAGATTTGATTTTCTTTATGGCCGTTAATTGGGAATTATTGAGTGCGATATTCGGCAGTTGATGGCCTGCAATGCTTCCAATGGGCGGCCTGATGGAGCTCCTTCGTTTTTTGTCTACTCCAATGGGAAGAAGGAGAGATGCGCAGGTGGGGAGGGGGGAAAGATAGTAAGATGACAGCCAAAGCGAAGCTTTGACTAGATGCGATGGGAGTGGGGTGTCGTAGACTATTTTGGTGATGGGTTTACAGGTGAAGGAGGGTTTTTTGACTTTTTTGAGTACTATCCCAACACAAGAGTTATGGCCAAGAGGAATGATGACGATGTGCCCTGGGCGTAGTTCAGCTTCGGAAAAATAAGTAAGAGTGCCAGAACTATTACGAAAAATTTTCGTAGGTATCACCTCATAAAACATAGTTATAGTATAGCATTAAAAATAGGGTAGTGCGGTATTGTAAAAAAAACATTCCTAGTCTATAATGGTTGGAGTATGAGAGAGGTAGAGAAGCAATGCTAGATGTATTCATAACTTCGAGAGTGCGACGGAAGATTTTGGTGGTATTTGCGAAATATCCGGATTTTAAGACGCACGTTAGGGGATTGGCAAAACTAATCAAGGAAGATCCTGGGAATATTCAACGAGAACTAAATAGATTGGAAAAGGGTAAGTTTTTGATTATGACTAAGAAGGGGAATACGAAAATTTATCAGACAAACAAACAATTTCCAGTCCTCAAGGAACTTCAAAGTATGGTTATTAAAAGTCAACAGATGTCGGCAAATAATAAGCCGAATAAAACTATCGGCTAAAGGTTAGCTGCCTGTATTTTAGTGCTATATTATGCTTGTGGTCATGCTGTTATGAGTAGATTATTTGAGGAATTGATCAAGAAGAGGGGATTTTCTAAGGATTTTTTGAATCCAAAATATGAAAATCTTCCGAGCCCATGGTTGCTTCCGGATATGAAAAAGGCAATAGAAAGGATTAAAGTAGCAATAGGTAATAATGAAAAGATAATAATATATGGCGATTATGATGCTGATGGAGTGACGGCGAGTACGGCGATGGGTGAGGTGTTAAGGTTGGCTGGTGGTGATGTTGTAGAGACGGTACTTCCTGATAGATTTAAAGATGGATACGGAATGAGCGAAAAAGTAATTGAATGCGCTAAGAAAAGTGGCGCTAAGCTAGTAATCACTGTTGATTGTGGAAGCGGAAATAAGGAGATAGTGAAGAAATTAAAGATTGTTGGGGTAGATACTATTGTGACAGATCACCATGAATGTACGATGGAGTTGCCGGCGGCTGTAGCCGTTGTTAATCCAAAGAGACGTGATATTCAGTTATGTGTTCCAGAGTTTGATGACCATATTGATGAGCTAATGAAAATGAGAGATCTCGCTGGAGTAGGAGTGGCTTTTATGGTAGCGAGAGCAATGGTGGAAGATGGCATGGTTTCGGCAGGACAAGAAAAGTGGCTGCTGGATCTTGTGTTGATTGGGACCGTTTGTGACAGCATGCAGATGAGCATTGTGAATAGGATTCTTTGTTTTTATGGCGTTAAGGTATTGAAGAAGACGCGCCGGGTGGGACTAAAGGAGCTAATGAGTAGGTCGAGGACTAATGAAATTACGGCTGAAACGGTTGGTTTCCAGATAGGACCGAGGCTAAATGCGGCTGGGCGTATGGCCAATGCGGATGTAGCATTGAGGTTGCTACAGACAAGCAGTAAGGTTGAGGGGGCTAAGTTGGCAGAAGACTTGGAGAAACTTAATGCCGAGCGAAAAGGTCAACAAGTTGTGGCAATGCATGAAATTAGGGAACAAGGTGTATCTGAAGATCCTGTGCTGGTGATTGTGGGCGAATGGCATGAGGGTGTACTTGGAATTGTAGCTGGTAAGTTAGTAGAAGAATATAGACGCCCAGTTTTTGTATTTTCCAGAGCGGGGGATGGGCTCTTGAAGGGTTCTGGGCGTAGTTTTGGAGACTTTAGCTTGGCGGATGCTTTGAAGGCGTGCGAGGGGGTAACTGTTGCTGGTGGTGGACATGCTGGTGCCGCAGGTGTGAAGATAAACGAAAGAAAAATAGATCTATTTCGCGAGCGGGTAAATGACTACTATCGTTCATTGGGACTTAGTGACCAAGAGCGATTTCTGACCATGCAGGCAGATTTAGAGACAGATGAACTTGGCGAGTTTACGCTTGATTTTTTGGAGGAGCTGAAGCAGCTGGAACCTTTTGGAGTAGGGAATGAAATGCCGATATTCGAGCTCAAAGATGTGTTTATTCTAGATAAGAGACTTTTGGGAGCGGAGAATCAGCACTTGCGGCTTTTGGTTAGGGGTGACGATGGGAAGACTATGAAACTAATGGCTTTTTATGCGCCAGAGAGTTGGCGTAAAGTAGAGAGCGGTAACAGAATGGATATTTTGGTTCAGGTAGGAGAAAATGAATGGAATGGACTAAGAAGTGTTGAGGGGAGAATAATGGATTTGAGGGGTTGTTAAACTGGGGAAAATTTGGTATAATATTGGGTAATATGGCAATTAAAGTTACTAGAAAAGATCAGTCTGAAGCGAATGAGAATATTATTCGTCGTTTCAACCGTAAGGTTCTTCAGAGTGGCATAATGCCACAGGCAAAGGCACAACTTCGCTTTTCTAAACCGATTTCGAAGCGTGAGCGTAGAGTTAAGGCTATTCTTCGTGAGGCTCGTAAGGCAGAGAAGACAGAGAAAATCAAGTTAGGACTTCGCTAAAGATACAAAATCGCCTCCGGGCGATTTTTTGTCGACCTATCTATCAGTAGTAATATTCTGTTTGACTTTAAAATATATGCTATAATAAGCTTATGATTATATTATTTGGGTTGGCGGGGAGTGGTAAGAGTACACAAGGCCAAATATTGGCAAAGAAATATGGGCTAGTATGGCTTTCGGTAGGACAAGTCCTTCGTGATACTGGTAAATTCGATAAAATTCTCGAGAAGGGAGAATTGGTTGACGATAAAGAAGTCGTCGAGATTATGAATAATAAAATCCAGGAGATACGAAAAAGAGGTAAAGATATTATACTTGATGGATTTCCTAGAGATGTAGCTCAAGCCAAGATGATATCGGACGATTTGATGGGTGACGTAAAGAAGGCAATTATCTTAGATGTTCCTAAAGATGAGCTACTAGTCAGAATTATGGCTAGGGGCAGAGAAGACGATACTAGAGAGGCCGTGGAAAGAAGGTTTGAAGTTGTTGAAAAAAATTTAAAAGGAATTTTGCGTGAACTTGAAAAGAAAAAAATAAAAGTGAAAAGTGTTTCTGGCGTAGGCAGTATCGAAATGGTCACGAAGCGGTTAGAGAGGGAACTGTTTCGTGGAAAGGTAATATCAACGCGGAGAGCGCAGAGGCAACGCGTAATGCGTCGTGCGAAGCGTACTGTATAAAACATTGGTTTTGGTTGAACAATATTTATGATTAGTATATAATATGGATTTATTATGGATGAACAAAAAAATAGCGCAATGAGAGCTGGCGGGAAGATTCTTGGGAATTTGCTTCGTGATTTGAAAGCTTATGTTAAACCGGGGATGACTGGCACAGAGGTGGATGCTTGGGTGAGAAGCGAAATCATGAGACGAGGCGCTGGGGTAGCGTATGACATGCTTCCCAAGAATGAGAAGTTTCCGGGGGCTATATGTATATCCGTAAATGACGCATTGGTCCATGGCGCGCCAAATGACGAACCGTTTGAAGTTGGTGATAAGGTATCGTTTGATTTGGATATTTATTATAAAGGATACTTTACAGATTCGGCTTTTACGATGATCGTTGGAGATAAAGGCAGTCCTGCTGTGAAGAAAATGATATCCGTGACAGAGTCTGCCATGTGGGCGGGCATAGAATTGGTAAAGCCTGGGGTGCATCTTGGCGATATCGGCGCGGCGGTTGAAAAAGTGCTTCGCGCTGGTAAATTAGGAGTTATCGAGAACTATGTAGGGCATGGAATTGGTAAGGGTATGCATGAGGCTCCAGATGTGCCGAATTATGGCAAAAAGGGGCATGGCTATAAGCTAAAGGCTGGTGATACAATCTGTATTGAACCTATGAGCTGTTTAGGTAAACCTAGGAATTATGTTGATAAGAATGATGGTTGGACTGCTAAACTTAAAGATGGCAGTATTGGCTGCCATTGCGAACATACGATTCTAGTTACTGAAGATGGGTACGAAGTTTTGACGCTTCCAGATTAAGAATGCTGAACAAAAAAATGCAGAGTATGCAGACTAAAACGGGGAATTATAGTTTGAATTTTCTGAATAAATTTTTTAAAAATCCGCCGGATCCTTTGGGTTTTTTGGATGATGATGAAGGCATACGTCCCTCGTTTTCGACTGCAAGGAGCATGAGGCCGATTGCGGCAGAGTATTCTGGCTTTTCGATAGATGTGCCTACACCGCTAAGGTCTTTGGGTGAGCCGATACGTACACTCATCTCGAGCGCTTCTTTGGCATAGATTTCAAGATCACGCATTTTAGCGCCACCGCCTACCAGTACGGCACCTTCTGGGAGACGTTTTTCATAACCAGCGTTACGAAGCTCCTTTTTGATCTTGTCGAAAATTTCGGCAAGACGCGCTTTTACCACTTCGTTGACGCGTTCGCGTTCGAAAGTGAACTCTTCGCGATTAATTTTCAGAGTAATATCTTTGTCGCTTGAGAAAGCACCGGTAATGTGGCGTTTTTTGATTTCTTCGGCTACTTCCGTGTTGATTTCAAGGCAGATTGCTAGATCGTTTGTGATGTTGTTTGACCCAGCTGGGACGACACCGACATATTGTAAGTCACCTTCTTCATATATTGCAACAGACGTGGTGGCGGCACCGAGATCGATGATGGCGACACCATTTTCTTTTTGGCGTTCGTTCAAAACTGCGCGGGCAGATGCAACGACTGAGGGGATT
Source organism: Candidatus Saccharimonadota bacterium (assembly GCA_017513905.1). Lineage (GTDB taxonomy): Bacteria > Patescibacteriota > Saccharimonadia > Saccharimonadales > Saccharimonadaceae > Nanosyncoccus. The sequence goes on along the minus strand of JAFWMR010000003.1, from coordinate 53,891 downwards.
AGGCGCTCAACGGAGACTTTGGCGCCTTCTAGAGAGCGGCGGAGATTATCACAATTAGGCTGCAAAGCGGAAATAACGCTAGCTTTCATCTCTAGGCGAGCACCGGTCATACCTAATGGGTCACGGACTGCTTCGCCACCGTCTATGGAGTAACCGAAGGGAATAACATCGAGGATTTCTCGATTGGCGGGGATGCGACCAGTAACGGCGACGTCCTCGACTCGGTAGAGATCTTCTTCATTGATTTCATGTTCTTGTGTACCTACGGCAATCATACCTTCAGTTTTAGTAGTTAGGATCTGGGAGCCATTAATTGAGACTACTGCAGAGTGTATCTCGTAACCGGACATACGTTCAACTTCACCGAGCATGCGATCAACGGCGTCTGCTGGTCCTGCAAGATTAGCCAATATGCCCTTACGCATACCGGCATTTTTGGCTTCGTTGTAGCCAACGACGGAAACTTTGCCATCTTTGGAGACACTAGCAACGACCGCTCTTACATTTTCTGTTCCTATATCAAGCCCTACGGCATATCTAACGGTTTCATCCATGTTTTTATCTTAGCATAATAAGAATGGGAAGTAAAGCAAGTAAAACCCGTACTCTATTGCCCCTGTTGATTTGACTTTTTTGAAAAATAAAGCATAAGAAGTATTGACAAAATCGATTAAGTATGCTAGACTAAAAATCAGTTAGGAAATAAAATAAAAATCCTAGCAAACAAAAATAAAAAATAATAAAAACAAAAAGGCAAAAAATGAGTGAAAGAAATATCAACATAACAGAAAGGAGAGAAGGGGAAGATGAAGTCCCCGATGAAGAGCTCAGTTTGCCTAGTGAGGTCTACAACGCAAATTGGCGAGACGATGTAGCCGACGAAGCTGAAGAAGAAAAGGAAGCAATCAGCTTGGTTCACAATGCAAATTGGCGAGACGATGTAGTCGACGAAGCTGAAGAAAAAAAGGAAGCAATCAGCTTTAAGTTTGAGCCGTATAAAAACGAGCGAGGTTATAAGTCGAAGCTCATCGTGAGCGAAGAAGCAGAGAACCTAATTGATGCTTTTGACCGGTCCTTTCTACAAGAGAATGGTAGGAAAACTTTAAAAATCCTAAGATCGTCTCACAGAGATGCTGAATATGAAAGGGCAGCATAATCCAATGTAAAATAAGATATTAGATTAGAGCTGAAGTAGTTTATTTAGGAAAGAAGGTAGAGTATAAGGAAAATAAAATGACCCTCGTAAGGGGGTCATTTTTTTTGATGTTGAAATTCTATTCCTGTTATGGTAAAGTAAAGTAAAGTAGGGAGAATAATAATGAAAATAAACAACAAAATTGAAGAGGGAAGGCAAAAAGTTGTCGAATTTGTCAACAGCTTGATTGAACGGAATAAAGTTCCGATGGACCAGCGGGAGGCCGAACAGAAGCGCCTCGAAGAAATGATTACAAAGCGCGTTTTTGATGAGATACTTGATGCTTTGCCTGACGACAGCTTGGAGGAGCTGGATGAAGCTACGACGGATGATGGTGATTTTCCGTTAGATAAGTGGAATTCAGTTTTGTTTACGGAAGGTATTAGTCCGAAAAGTATTGTTGACAAGGTGTTTAGGGAAGTAGAGCGGGAATATCTTGGCGCGGAGAATGTGGAGACAGAAGAAGCATTAATAAGAGAGGCAGAGGAAGGAGAATAAAATGGAAGAATATCGAGGTAGACATGAGGCTAGAAGCCCAAGAGTGAACGGAGGTTTTAGCGATTACGAAAGTGTTCCGAGCGACGAAGAGAACAACAATGCAAGACGTATTTCTCCTCAACAGGCGCAGAGGTATGCTGCTAGAGTGAGACGTTTTGTAGCTGCTGCGGGTGGTGAGGAAGAATTTGAAAGACCGCCGAGGGTTAGACCAGAGATGCCGGAAGCCGATGTGGACATACTTAGAGAGAGACCTGAGATTGATCAACGTAGACGAGAGGAGAATGCTAGCCGACCGATGGGTAGAGTTGAACGTGGCCGACTGGAAAGGCGTGAACGTCTTTCTAATTTAGGAAAGAAAAGCACAGCATTAGCGTTATTGATGATAAAGCTAGCTATGCCAGTTGGTACTAGCGGGGGTGAAGAAGATGATGCAGCCATGGCGGCTGCAGCTGCTAGGGCTGCTAACTCTGGAGTCAAGATTGAAACAGCTGCACCGGAGACGTATGCCGCATCAGCGGATGGATTGGTATTGCAGGATGGGACGATGATACGTGACGAAAGCGTATCTGGCGTAGAAACAGTGGTTGCCAGTCCTTCTCCTGTAGAAGCAGTGGTTGAAGCTACTGAAGAAGAATCTGAGGTGATAGATCTTGATGATGATGGTGGGGCGCCAGCAGAATCTGTAGTTGCGGAAGAAGCCGCACCGGCTGAATCATTGGATGTTGATTCCACTGGGAAAGCTAATGAATCTGGTCAACAACAAGAAGAAAGAACTGTGGAAGAAGAGAGAGTAGTAGAATATACGCGAGCTTATAATAAAGAAGGCGAAGAAATTTTGTTTGAACATTATGAAATGACAGAAGATCTACGTGGAACAGAAAGAACTTATTACGATCATGAAGAGGAAAAAGAGAGGCCAGACGCGTTTGGAGTTGAGCTTGAAGGTGAAACGTTGACAGAAGAACTTGAGAGGTTACAACGAGTGATTGCTTCGCAGCCGGAAATTGCCGCGGACTATGCTACTGCTCTTGGTTTGAAAAGTTTTGATTCCGATGAGGCGCAATATGAATACGCCAAAAAGCTTGCCGATATGGAATTCTCTGAATATAAAGAAGAAGTCCAACCAGTAATTGATGAGTTAAATGCACGACTTAGTGATTCAACGATAGTGGAGAGGACTGGATATGTACTGAGGACGAATGGAAGAGAGACTGATAGAGATAACAAAGAGTATATGGCGTATGGTCGCATAGACAGCAGTAGGAACCTTAGGTTTATAAAGATTACACGTGGCGGTAAGAATGTCTTAGGAACGACTACTGGCCGACATAGGGCAAATAAACAAAAGTCGGCAAGGGCGTATAGCGAGGGAGGATATGGTGACCCAGGTATTTGTATAAGTACTGGTGGAGAAATCTGGTATCGTGAAGGCAGTGTGCCGGTAAAGGCTACTGAGGCCCCAACTGAGAAGCCAACAAATACGCCTCAACCAACTGCAACCCCAACTGAGAAGCCAACAAATACGCCTCAACCAACTGCAACCCCAACTGAGAAGCCAACAAATACGCCTCAACCAACTGCAACCCCGACTGAGAAGCCAACAATGACACCTGAGCCAACTAAAACACCTGAGCCAACAAAGACACCTGAACCAACAAAGACACCTGAGCCAACTAAAACACCTGAGCCAACAAAGACACCTGAACCGACTAAAATACCAAAGAGCGAGGAAGGCGAGGTTGCCGGTGCTGAAGCAGGTGAGAATGAGGGTCAGATAACAAAAACTGAACAAACTGGTGATGTGACTGGAGAACCAGTAATAGGGGGTAAACCACAAGAGACAGATCCACGTCCATCGACGGCGCCAACACCTGAGACAACTACAGCTCCAACGCCGCCACCAGGGAATGAGTTTACCGATGAAGAATTAGCACAAATGATGCAAGACTTACAAGGAGGACAATAGAATGGAAAATAAGAAGAGCTCAAAAAAGAAAATTTTTATTAGTGCATTTGTAATGTTTACTCTGGGGGTGTTGGGTTTTACGAAGAATGTGAGCGCTTGGGGGCCAGAACGTGATACATATACGAATTCTAATCCTGCGGAACAAGCAGTATTCAATTCTATTATTGACAATGCTGCCGTTGGTGATGAGCGCGATTTTGTACGCATAGTTGAGGTACGTAGCGATGGTCAAAAGGATGACTATGTGAGTGATTTGAAGATACGTCCTGGGCACGATTACGAGGTATACATTTATTATCACAATAATGCGAGTGCGACGTATAATAAAGTAGAAGAAAGTTACAGAGGTGTAGCTAGGAATGTACGATTGTCTGCGACGTTCCCGCAGGGTCTGAAGGCTGGTGAGAGTGGAGAAGTTGCTGCGATTATTTCGGCCGATCGAACATTGGTTGAGAAAGTTTGGGATGAAGCAACTATTTCCGCTGATGAAGATGTGACATTGGCGTATATTTCTGATAGTGCCAAACTATATAATTTAGGGCAGGCAAGCGGGACGGTGTTATCGTCGAACGATTTGTTTTCTAGTGACGGCGCGCTTCTCGGTTATAATACGCTAAACGGTGTGGTGTATGGCTGTGATGAATATTCAGGACATGTCGTATTTCAGATAAGAGCAACTGCGGTGATCGAGCCTAGCTCGACCTTTGAAATGGATAAGAAAATTAGCAAAGATGATGGTGAAACTTGGTTAGATGATATAGAGATGGAGCCTGGAACAGAGGCTCAGTTTAAGATTACTTATAAAAATACTGGGACTTTAGCGCAAACCGTGACTGCTTTTGATACATTAGAAGATGGTCAAGGGATGGAGTATATTGTTGGTAGCACCCGTATTAAGATGAATGGAACAGAAAGGATAATCCATGATGAAAATGGAGGCGGATTGTTTAATGGCGGTATAGAGATTGGTGAAGTCCAGCCTGGGGAAACCGTAGAAATATATTATAAGGTGAAGCTTGGTGAAGCCGCAACATTTGAATGTGGCAAGACTGTACTTTATAACTTGGCTAGTGTAGCCGCTAAAGCAGTTGGGAATGATGAGGTTGGCGTGGCGACATCTCATGATAAAGTACGAATAGAAGTTACACGCGATGGTGATGGTTGCTTGCCGACAGAGTTACCGAGTACGGGGCCGGCGGAGATAGTACTTGCTGGAGTTATCGTAGCTGGATTAATTGTGGGCGTGTTCTATTATGTGAATAGTAAGAGGACGCTAAGGAGACTGGAAAACGAGGCTAAGGGTGGCGATCTTGATAAAAAAGAAAAGATATGATAGAATAATTTAGATATAAACAAAGGAAATTATGAAACAAGCAGTCATTTTAGTAGGTGGCAAACAATATGTTGCTACTGAAGGTGAGACCCTACGGGTGGACCTCCTCCCGGAAGGAACAAAAGAGCTCGAGACTGACGCTTTGCTCGTGATTGACGGCGATAAAACTACTGTTGGTACACCGACCGTTAATGGAGTGAAAGTGAAAGCTAAGGTTGTTGAGCCAGAAATTAAAGGCGACAAGGTCCGTGTTATTCGCTATCATTCTAAGAAGCGTGTTCACAAAGAGAATGGTCATCGCCAGCGCTATTCAGAAATCAAGATTGAAAGCATAAAGTAATAAATAAAGCCCCGTAAGGGGCTTATTTTATTACTTCAACTTTTCTAGTAGTTTTTCCAGCTCTTTGCTGTTTTTGAAGGTGATAGTGATGGACTTATTAGTAATCTTGACTTTGCGAGCATTGAATTTTTTCACAAAGGCTTGCTCGCGATCGTAGTTTAAGCTAGCTTTGACGGCAGAGGCGGAGGATTGAGGTTTTTTGGCCTTGAGATAATCTTCAACTTTTTTTACCGTCCAAGCTTCGTCGATGATTCTGGGCAGGATTTTTTCGATTTTGTCTTCTGGCAAGACAATAAGGGGACGCATGACTGCTTCTGGAAGATTGTGGTCGACCATGGCTTTTTTGGCGGAATCTGGGAGATTAAGGAGGCGCAGGGTATTTGTGACTGATGTTTCGCTTTTGCCGATGCGTTCACTGATTTCTTTAGCACTGAGGTTGAATTGACTTTTGAGCTTAGCGTAGGCTGTAGCTAGTTCAATGGCGTTTAAATCTTCACGTTGAGCGTTTTCTATGACGGACAATTCGAGCCGGTTTTGGGCATCTAGAGTTCGGACGATGGCGGGTATAGTGTCGAGCCCAGCTAACTTAGCGGCACGATAACGGCGTTCACCAGCAACGATTTGATAGCCGACTCCTTCACGAACAACAACAATTGGTTGTAGGACCCCGTTTGCTTTAATTGAATTTGCGAGAGACTGGATAGCTTCTGGGTCAAACTTCTTGCGTGGTTGATCATCGTCGCGAATGATTTTATCGAGAGGAATTTCTAAGAGGGTGGACACTTTTTCGTCTTCGAGCGACGTGGGATCAAACTCTTCATCGACTAAATCAATTGGGATTAAGCTCTCAAAACCGCGGCCTAAACCTTTCATTTTTTACCTCCTCTAGTTCTTAGCTCTACTTCGTGAGCGAGCTCTTTGTAAGCGCGTGCGCCTTTGCTGAATTTGTCATATTCACCAACTGGAGCTCCGTGGCTTGGTGCTTCAGCAATGCGAACGTTTCTGGGAATCGTCGTCTCGAATGTGCGGTCCTTGAAGTACTTACGGACTTCGGCAAGGACTTGAGACGAGAGGGAAGTGCGCTTATCGTACATGGTCGCAAGGACACCTAGCAACTGAAGACGTGGGTTCATAGCTTTGCGTACTAGCTTCATGCTTTCAAGAAGCTGTGCGACGCCCTCTAGAGCGTAAAATTCTGTCTGGACCGGGAGTAGGAGATAGTTTGACGCAATCATGCCATTGACGGTCAGAAGGGAAAGGGAAGGAGGAGAGTCAATGATAATATAATCGTAGTTCTTAGCTATCCGGGCAATAACGTTCTTAAGAATAGTAAATCTTGTCTTTTGAGAAACGAGTTCAACTTCGGTATTGGCGAGTTCGGGGGTGGTTGGTAGAAGGTATAGGTTCTTGTATTTGGTTTGAAGAATGGTGCTTTCTGGGACGACGGAACCTAGCATGACTTCCACCATACTACTCTTAAGGGTGGTTTTATCGACTCCGAGGCCGGATGTTGCATTACCTTGTGGGTCAATATCGATGATTAAAGTTCGGTACTTATCTTTTGCTAGGTAATAAGCAAGATTAACTGCCGTAGTAGTTTTACCGACACCTCCCTTTTGATTCGTGATGGATATCACAATAGCCATATACGTTATTATAACACAAATTTATTCTTTTGGTAGTATTTGGCGGAGCTTTTGTCTGGCGTGAGAGGTAAATATTTTGTCAAACCAAGACTGTTTGGGGGTTTGGTTTTTACTGGTTAATATTTCGACAATATCGCCTTGTTCTAATCTATGGTTAAGATTACTCATTTTCCCATTGATCTTGACGCCGACGACGTGACCGCCAATTTCGCTATGAAGACGAAAAGCGAAGTCTAGAGGAAGTGAACCTTTAGGTAAATCTATGATGTCTCCTTTGGGCGTGTAAACGAATATTTTGTCAGCGAAAAGATTAAGGCGGAGTTTTCTAAGGTCGACTTTTTTTCCTTCTTTTAGCTTTGCGGCTGCATCTTGGAGCTCGGTAATCCAAAGAAGGTTCGTAGGTAGGTGTTGAATCTTTCCTTCTTTGTAGTTTTCGGTAAGTTTTTGTTCATTGTAATAGAAGCTAGCGGCTAGACCACGTTCGGCATACTCGTGCATTTCGCGAGTGCGGATTTGAAACTCCACAATCTTTTTATTTTTGGTGATGACGGTGGTATGGAGCGATTGATAGCCATTTTGCTTTGGTTTTGCAATGTAATCTTTAATGCGCTCATTCATCGGAGTGTACAGAGAATGAATTAAGCCTAGAGCAAGATAACAGCTGGTGATGTCGGGGACGATAATACGCAATGCGGTGAGGTCGTATATTTCTCCGAGATTTTGATTGTGTTTGGCGAGTTTTTTATGTAGAGAATAAACAGATTTAATGCGGCCGGAAATTTCAAAATCGATTTTTTCTTTAGTAAGGAGATCTGATACTTCTTGTTCAATTTGTTTTAAGGCTTTTGCTGCTTGTTTGTTGTTTTCCTCGATGAGGTTTTTGAGGTAATTATAGCGTTTAGGGTCGACGTAGGAGAATGCTAAATCTGCAAGTTCGACACGAAGACGTCCCATATTGAGTCGGTCGGCAAGAGGTGCGAAGATCTCGAGTGTTTCTAGAGCGATTTTCTTTTGTTTATCTGGGGGAAGAGCGGAAAGAGTACGGGCATTGTGAAGACGGTCGGCGAGTTTGATAATGAGTACGCGAATGTCGTTGCCGGTAGCGATCATAAGACGAAGGAAATTGTCTCTAGTTTCTGGTAAATAGGTGTCGAGATCTTTCATGTTTTTGCGGACTTGACCTAGCTTTGTAACGCCGTCAACTAGAAAAGCGACTGATTCGCCGAATTCTTTTTTAACGTTTTCAAGAGTTAAGTCAGTGTCTTCGACAGTATCATGAAGTATGCCAGCAATAATAGTATCTTCGTCCATTTGCCATTCTTCAAGAATCTTTTTGACGGCAAGAGGGTGGATAATATATGGTTCACCCGTCTTGCGAAGCTGGTGTTCGTGAGCTTTGGTTGCGATTTCGATTGCACGCTTGATACGCTCAGACTCTTCTGGCTTCTCTGGATGCTTTTTATCAGATGGTTTCTTATTATCCGGCATTATGTTATTATAATAACATATGGTAAAAGTATTGTGGACAGATGGAAGTGCGAGCCCGAACCCAGGTCCGGGTGGGTATGCTGTGCTAGAAAATGGCAAGCCGGTGCGTTTAGGAAGGGAGGTTGATTCGTCGAATATTCGCATGGAGGGATGTGCGCTTATAGCAGCGATGGAATATGCTGGCGCGGATGGGTGCGAGATTTGGACGGATTCGCAGTTTTGGATTAGCGTGCTCACGGAATGGGCGCGTGGTTGGGAGGAAAGAGGCTGGACGAAGAAGACGGGAGCAATAAAAAACTTGGATTTAGTTAAAAGGGCTTGGGAATTGTACAATAAGTATCCAGTTGAATTACATTTTACGCAAGGTCATGTTGGCACGGAAATGAATGAACTCGCTGACGAGTGGGCAAACAAAGCACGCAAGGGTGCGGAAGTTTAGCCGATAAAGCAAGGAGAGAAAAATGAAAAGAATAATAGTTAAAATGAAATTGAAAAGCCGAGAAGACTTTGAGAATCGGTTAACTGGTTTAGGGATGGATTTTGGCGCGATATATTGGCAACATGATCGCGTATATGTGCCGCGTAGTTTCAAGAGAGATGCTGGGTACCCGAGATTAATTATGCGTACAGAGATGAAGGCGGTGGATAGGCCAGCGAAATATAGCATTATTTTGAAGCGTCATATTGAGGACTCTAATGTTGAAATCGTAGACGAAACAAAAGTTTTGAATTATACCGAAGCGGCAAATATTATTCTTCAGTTAGGCTTTAAGCAGGTTGCTGAGGTGTCTCGCCGAAGGCAGGAGATTAGAATGGGAGAGGGGACGATATTGTACCTAGATAAAATTGAGGGCGTACAAAATTATTACGCAAAAATTGAAGCTGAATTGGGCGAAAAAGATTCGGCAGGTCAACTTCGTAATGAAGTTATGAAGACTTTTGAAAGCTTGGATGAAAAGAACGAAGTACCAGAAACATATACAGAAATCCTCTACGGGCGGTTTACAAATTAGTATCGAATGATTTATTTTGTAGTTGTTTTTTCTATTCATTTTGTGATATAATGGTGAAATGAAAAAGAGTTTTAGTGGAGCTAATACAAGCGACAGCTATCAGGTTCGAATTGGACGAGCCGTGGAGCGTGCTAGGCAAGAGCGTGGGTGGACGCAGTCTGAATTGGCCGAAAAAGCCGGAACGAGTCAGTCGGCTATACATAGAATTGAAAAGGGACAGCAAAACGTTTCGCTTGATATGGTTAGAAGGCTTTCTTCTGTGCTCGAGCGGCAGATTCTCTCTGTAGCGGATGAAGTAAGTCAGAGTTATGTCATCCATGGCGGTAAAGAGTTGCATGGTAAAATCGCGGTCAATACGAGTAAAAATGCTGCAGTGGGGCTTCTATGTGCATCGCTTTTGAACGCTGGCAAAACGACTTTGCGTGGTTTGGCAAAAATTGAAGAGGTGCAGCGGATAATTGAAGTTCTTGAGTCGATTGGCGTAAAGATTGCTTGGATTAATGGTGGAAAAGATTTGGAAATTATATCACCAGATGAATTGAAGCTCGACAAGATGAATGTGGAAGCGGCTCGAAAAACGCGATCGATTTTGATGTTTATGGGGCCTCTGTTGCATAAATATGAAGAGTTCGAATTACCTTATGCTGGTGGATGTTCGCTTGGCTCGCGAACGATTACTCCACACCTAAAGGCGTTATCGGAGTTTGGGGTAGAAGTGGATGCGAAAAAACGGAGCGGGTTCTACAAGATTATGGTCGATAAGAGTCGCAATGGGTGGCGCAATGATGCAGAAGGGTGGCCGGCAAAAAGAATTGTTTTGATTGAGCGTGGCGATACTGTAACAGAGAATGTGTTGATGGCGGCGGCTAAATATCCTGGAGAGACACATATTGTTGGCGCTTCGTCGAACTACATGGTGCAGGATATGTGTTTCTTTTTGCAGAAGCTTGGTGTAAAAATTGATGGTGTTGGAACTACGAACTTGGTAATAACGGGGACGACGAGGATAGATGCGAATGTCGAATATTTTCCTTCTGAAGATCCGATTGAAGCTATGAGTCTAATTGCGGCGGGTATTGTCACCAAGTCAGAAATTGAAGTAATGAGGGCGCCGATAGAATTTCTGGAAGTTGAGCTTGAAGTATTAAAGAGTATGGGGGCGCATATTGAACGAAGCGAAGAGTACTTATCTAGAAACAAGCGGACGCGTCTGGTTGATTTGTCTATAAAAAAAGCGAAGTTGCGTGCTCCGATAGATAAGATACATCCAATGCCGTTTCCGGGTCTTAATATAGATAATTTGCCATTCTTTTCGGTGATAGCGGCGACTGCAAAAGGACGAACGTTGATACATGATTGGGTATTTGAAAATCGAGCAATTTATACGACTGAACTGTCGAATTTGAATGTGAAAGTGGAGCTTCTTGATGCGCATAGAGTGTATGTAGAGGGTGAGACGAATTTCCGTCCAGCAGAGATGATGGCACCTCCGGCGCTTAGGCCTGCGGTCGTAATATTGCTTGCGATGCTAGCTGCGCCTGGCGTATCGATACTCAGAAATGTTTATATGATAAAACGTGGATATCAAGATTTTTCCGAGCGACTCAAAACGCTTGGGGCTGACATAGAAGCATTGTAAGTTGGGAACCTAGACGTGAACAATATTTTTAAGGATTTAAATCCACAACAACTTGATGCTGTACAGACTCTTGAAGGCCCATTGTTGATTTTGGCTGGGGCGGGAAGCGGTAAGACTAGAACTCTTACACATAGGATAGCAAATTTATTAAAGAACAGCGTACGAGAAAACAGTATTCTCGCGGTAACTTTTACTAATAAGGCAGCGCGAGAAATGCGTGAGAGATTATGGAAGCTCTTGGCCCCTGCTAAGGATGTAAATGGCGATGGAATATTTGTTGAAGATGACGTGCCACGGGGATTTATGCCTTATATGGGCACGTTCCATGGTATATGCGTGAAGATATTACATCTTGAGTTCGAAGCGGCTGGATTGGACAAGAATTTTGTAATATATGATACCGAAGACCAGATAGCGGTTATAAAACGAGCAATGAAAACACTCGAGATTGATAATAAAACCTTAAAACCTAAGGCGGTGTTGTCGATTATTTCTAAATCGAAAAATGAAGGAGTTGGGCCAGAGGAATATGCTGAGAGTGCAATTTACCCGAATCAAAAATCGATTGCAAAAATATATGCAAGATATGAGAAGGATAAAGAAGAAGCTAGTGCGCTCGATTTTGATGATTTGTTGCTTAGAGCATTAAAACTCTTTAGTGAGAATGCAGACGTAAGGGGAAAGTGGCGTGAGAGATTTCAATATATATTAATTGATGAGTATCAAGATACAAATAATGTACAATATCGTTTGATTAAGCTATTGGTGAATGATAGGCGGAATATTTGTGTGGTGGGAGATGATTGGCAGAGTATTTACAGCTGGCGCGGAGCAGATTTCACAAACATCCTGAATTTTACTAAGGATTTTCCAGAAGCAAAAGTGATAAAATTGGAACGAAATTATCGATCAACTGGTAATATTTTGGAAGCGAGCCAGAAGATTATTAGTCAGAATAAACAGCGTTCGGAAAAAGTACTTTATACTGAAGCGGGAAAAGGTGATCCAGTTGAGATTAAAACTACGCGCGACGAAACTGATGAGGCGGAGTATGTGTCGCGACAGATTTTACGCATGTCAGATAGGCATGGGTTCTCGGATTTTGCTGTATTATACCGAACGAATGCTCAGAGCTATGCGTTTGAAAAAGCATTCATTAACAATAGAATACCTTATAAAATTGTTGGTGGCGTAAGGTTTTACGATCGTAAGGAAGTGAAGGATGTGCTTGCGATTATGCACCTCATTGTTAATCCGCGAGATAAGGTGGCGTTAGATAGAATAGTAAAAAATGTATTATCTGGTATTGGTGAAAAGAGTTTGAGTAAAATATTTGTTCAGCTTGATGGAGGGGGTAGCTTATCCGATGCGGAATTTACGGGCAGTCTGTCGGCGAAGGCGAGAGCAGGATTAGCAAGGTTGACTAATTTTCTAGAGAAGATTAGTCACGCTAACGATACGCCTACTGAGATAGTTGAGTTTACTGTGCGTTATTTTGATTTTGAAACTTTGCTTGATGATGGTACTCCGACAGGGAAAGAGCGAATCAATAACCTTGCCGTGTTGGCGGATAATGCCTCGCGGTATGATGCTTTGGAAGATTTTCTGGAGGATGCAGCGTTGATGTCGAGCGCAGACGAAGCATCTGGCAAGAATGCTGTGACTCTAATGACGCTTCATGCAGCTAAAGGGCTAGAATTTCCCGTTGTGTTTGTTGTGGGGCTAGAAGAGGGTTTATTTCCAAGTAGTAGAGCGGAGCAAGAATCGGACCTTGAGGAAGAAAGACGTCTGGCATATGTGGGCATGACGAGAGCTATGCAGGATTTATTCTTGACTTGGGCACAATCGCGGTTTGCTTTTGGCGGGCGAAATTACACAATGCCATCTAGATTCTTGGCAGAATTAGGATTTGATCCATATAGCGGATATGGATCTGATGAGTATGATACCGATTCTGACGATTTTGATCCGTTTCCTGACGACGATTTACCAATATATGAATAGTGATTTATTTGTGTTTATTTGAATGATATTGTTTGCATCTTCATCGATGAATTGTGTGAAAAACCGTGATATAATGGAGGAAAATAAGAGAGGTAATTTATGGAAGAAAATACAGACACTTCTGACGTTCAGGATGTACAGCGTGGGTTCTTTGATGTGTTCCAGTGGGCGAATGAAGTAGAAGAAGTAAAAAACAATGTCAGCGTAGAACTATTCTTATTTAATAGGAATTACACACCATATAAGGTTCGGTATAGTGACAAGTTAACTGCTTCGGTTAAGGCAATGTTCATGCTTGAAGTAACAGGGTATATCATAAAAGAAGCTGATAAGGGTTTGGAATGTCGCGAGTACGAGAAAAGTGACGGTGAAGATAAGGTAATTTACCATACTAAGCTTGAAAACGTTGGTCGTGCAGAAACGCTGATTCATTTAATTGAAAATGAGTATAAGGATATCGATTTCTTTACGGATAACGAATATGAGTTTAAGAAGATAAAGGGGATTTTAGCAAAGTTCAGCTATCCTGGAGGTGACGATGGAACAAAATCGTTTTATATCGTTAAGGCCTTGCCGGCATCGAGTGCGTTAAAAGGTGCGACGAGCTGGGAGTTGAATGGTGAGAGCTTTGAGCCGTTTTCGGCAGAAGTTGCGATCAAAATGCCGGAGGATAACCAGGTGGCGATTATAGACGGGAACATTATTGTCTTTAACCAGACCAAGTTTGAAACATTGTTCCAATATGACTATAAATCGCAGCTGTTGGCTGATGCTAAAGCTAAGGAACTTCAGGAAAAATATAAACTGAGCTTCGCAGAAGGTTTAACGTTGAACACGCTTTTGCAGGATAAAAAGCCGCTTCTTAAGAAGATTCAAAACCTCAATATTAATGAAACTATGACTCAAGAACAAATGCTTGATTATTCTGACGATATGCAGCTCGATTTAATGACTGATGACGACAAATCGATTATTATTATGGACGATAAGGACTTGGCAATGTTCGTGAATCTCCTGAATGAAGATTATTACGTCTCTCCTGTGACGGGATTAAGATACGAGATTAAAAGTAAGAAGTTAATGGGAGAACCAGAAGGAGAACCTCCGAGGGGCTAGTTGTAAATTAAGGTATAAAAAACGGCAGTTTTGATGAGCCGCCGTTTTTTTAAACAACATATTGATCTGGAAATTCAAGACAGTCAAATTATACGGAGCGCCGTCGTTAAGAGCATCTGACAGGGATACAACGGGGAAGTGGTTTTCCACAGACTGTGGAAAAATATTTAAATAATGTTAAAAAATGTTTTAAAATAGTCTTGCTTTTTATAAAAAAACCGTTTATACTTTTATCAAGTAGATGTCATAAATAAAAACAAAACACAAAAATCTACGAAAGCACATTAATATCTGTTTGAGAACGGTTAACAGGGAGTTTTGGCGCGCGGTTACTTTTAGCGATACGCGTCAACAAAATCGTCGGTACATTCTAAAACTAACACCTCCCAATTAAAACTCTGTAGACAACATTCTTGTAGTGTTGTCTAGCAACCAGTTACACAATAATCTCTCAACGGCCGCAATATGAGCCGAAGCTTGCTTCAGCAGATTGCGGTAGATCTAGTGTAAGGGAAAACAAAAATCGAACAAACACAAAAACGCTGAAATTTCTTGTTAAGCGTTCTCAAACAAAAGAAGAAGCATATGATATAATTTATATCATATGGAAGAACTTCATAAACCCGTATTATTGTCGGAAGTGCTCGAGGTTCTGAGCCCTAGACTTGGTGAGACGTATTTGGATCTCACAGCAGGGTATGGTGGGCATGCGAGCAAAGTTTTGGATTTGACACGGAATTATAAAGGTTCGATTTTGATAGATCGAGATTCATTTGCGGTGGAGTTTCTAAAAGGGAAGTACTTAGGTGAACCTATAGAAATCGTAAATGATGATTTTTACAATTCAGTGTCGAAGATTATAGAGTGTGGTAAGACTTTTGACATAGTACTGGCTGATTTTGGAGTTTCTTCCCCGCAGTTAGATAGACATGAAAGAGGGTTTTCTTTTCGTGCGGATGGGCCGTTGGATATGCGTATGGATAAGACGCAGGACTTGACGGCGGATAGGATTGTGAATCATTATCCGGAAGGGAAGTTGGTAGATATATTTGTAAGGTATGGCGAGGAGAGACCAGGAAATGCGAGAAGGCTTGCGAGAGAAATCGTTCATGCTCGACCGTTTAAGACTACGCTAGAATTAGCTGACTTTATAAAGGCTAAGTCGAGGTACTCGAAGATACATCCAGCAACGAAGGTTTTTCAGGCAATAAGAATAGAAGTGAATGACGAATTGGGATTAATAGAGCGAACGTTGCCGCTAATCCCGAAAGTGCTAAAGCCTGGAGGAAGGGTAGCAATAATTACATTTCATAGTCTAGAGGATAGGTTAGTGAAGAATTTCTTTAAGGAAGCATCGAGTTTTGGTGAGGAATCTGAATTAGAAATTATAAACAAAGATCCTATAGTTGCGGGCGAGATTGAATTAGTTAACAACCCCAGGGCTAGAAGTGCAAAACTGAGAGCAGCAAAAAGACCGTTGAACTATAAGTAGAGTGGAGAATATATGGGCTTGCTGAAATGTGGAGTATTTCTTTAACCTTGGATTGTTAAAAATAAAAAAAATAAAAACAAAAGGAGTAAAAATATGCCAAAGCAAATTGTTGTTTCCAACAAGAGCCGTGCACAAAAAGTGAAAGTTCACTTTTGCTAACGTCTAACCCAAAGGGGGATGGGGGGAGACATGGCCCGAAAGGGCTGCCACAACTATGGTTGTTGCGGAGTCTAAAATAAAGAGTGTGTTAAATATTTTATGACCTTCCCGAGCCGGACCCGGAGCACTTATTGCTCTGTCCCGGAAACTCCGGCTCGGACTAAGTTATATACACCAAACCAAATAAAAAACAAAAAAAGGAAAAATTGCGAGAAAAACATGCGAGAATCTAGTTCGACTTGGGTCCGGAATCGGAACATTGTTCGTCATACTCCGAAAACTCTTGGAAGCGTGTCTCAGGGCGTGATATTGGGTATACTTGTCCTTGTGATTGGTTTGATTTATGTAACTCAGGGGACCAAAGCTACAAGTTATGATTATGAGCTGAACGAAGTTGATGATAAGATTGCGGAACTAGAGGCCGAAATTGAAGATTTGGCGTTGGAACGAGCAAGGCTTACTAGTATTGCTGCTGTAGAAACGAATGAAGTAGCAGCAACGATGGTTGATGCTACTGTTAGTGGTTACGCTGAATAAGTAGGTAAAGATTCGGTTGAGAATTGGAGGCATTAAAAATGCCCCCTACTTTTTTGAAGGGGGCGAGGTGAGAGGTTGGTCAGCCGAATAGACTGAATGCCATGAACAGGGGAACCAGCGTAATAGCGACGGTCGACATGATCTTGATGAAGATGTCGAGCGCGACGCCGATGACGTCTTTGCGAGTGTCGCCGATAGTATCACAAGCGACGACGACTTTGTGGATAGCCTTGTAGGCTTCTTCGTCGATAAGTTTAGAAACGCCTTTGAGCAGGCCTTGCTCGATGTACTTCTTGGCATTGTCGAATGCGCCACCAGAGTTTCCAAAGAAGATGGCGAGGCAGACGGCGATAAATGTTGCGCCAGCAAGCGTACCACCGATGAAGTTTACCCCGAAGATAAGTCCGGCGATGGCTGGAACGATTAACGCAATAAGTGATGGCGAGACCATGCGCTTAAGCGCTTGTTTGGTTGCTTCACGGATGCACAGGTTGTAATCGGGTGGAGTGCCATCTTTCAGCGTTTTCCGAAGCATCGCATCGCCTTTGTCGGCCATGATTGCAGCAGCTTCGATTGTATTCTTGGCAAGGATTGCCGAGAAGAAGCAGACCAGAGCGGCGCCGAATAAAGCACCAGCAATCGTGTCGCCGCTTGCGAGGTTCAGTACGAGCGGCTGTCCGGCGGGTGTGTACGTGCCGATGAAGCTCTTGATTAGAGAAACGGTTGCAAGCGCCGCGGAACTGATAGCGAAACCTTTGCCGATAGCGGCGGTCATGTTCCCGACGGAGTCGAGCTCGTCTGTGATTTTTCGGATATCTTCACCTAATCCGCACGCTTCGGCGAGGCCACCGGCATTGTCGGCGATGGGGCCAAAGGCGTCAATCGTGACGGTTGCGCCAACGAAGGACAACATGCCCAGAGCTGCCATGGCTACGCCATAATCACCGGCAATTTTCTCGGAGAAGAAAATAGTAACGACGATGAAGGCGACTGGGAGCAATACAGAACGGAATCCAAGGGAATCACCGAGTGTGACTTCGAATGCTTCACCTTCTTTTGCGATTTCTGACAGACTGCGCGTGGGTTTGTATTTGGTTGAGGTGTAGTATTCGGTTATAAGGCCTACAGCTACACCGCATCCGATGCCGAGTACAGTCGTAATCCAGGGCGAGAAGCATCCGGCGATAAACTCATCATAAAGCGGCATATTGTCGAAAACAATGAGAGAAATCACCAGAGACGACACGACGGTCAAACCGGCGGAAACGTAAGTGATGAGGTTGATTTCGGATGACGGATCCTTACGATTTTTGCGCACCTGGATGACCAGAATCAGACCAATGAGACAGCTCAGCAAACCGCCTGCAAGAACCAGTATTGGGTAAAGCGTAACGGCGCTATAGAGCTTGTCGGTGATGCCACTCAAACCTTTTGAAACTGCATTGGAGTGCATAGTATGGCCAATCAGCGAAGCAGCAATCGTAGCGGCCCCAGTGCTTTCCAGCAAGTCGGAGCAATTACCGGCGATGTCGTTGACGTTGTCACCGATGAAGTCGGCAATAACGTTCGGAATCCGTGCATCGTCTTCTTCAAGGCCATAGCGGTTTTTGCCGACGATATCAGATGAGATATCGGCGGCTTTGGTGTAGTTACCGCCGGCGACGCGGCTAAACATTGCAACGATGGATGCTCCGAGCGAGAACGTAGTGAATCGCATAGCGGAAGCGTTGATATTACCGAGTGTTGCAAAGATACCGGAGCCGGGACTGTCGAACTTGGGACCTCCATAAACAATCCAAATAACCACGAATCCGATAAGTAAGAATGCAGGGACGGAGAGCCCCGGTACACTACCGCCAAGAAGGGCTACCTGGAGTGTTTGGGAGAGTGACTTAGTTTCACGAGCGCGATTCGCGGTACGAACGTTGGCATAGGTCGAATCTTCCATGCCAAGCACACAGGCGGCACTGGAAACTAGCGAGCCAATCATGAACGTAATCCCAGCGGTTCGTTCGATGAAACATGAGATGAGAGCGGCTACTGCGGCGACAACAATCCCGATTCTGATGTATTCTGTACCAATAAAGGTACGAGCACCAGAGCGGATAATGCTGGCCTTTTCGACCATCTCTTCGGTTCCTTCGTCAAGCGCTTTGATCTTGAAGAAGTTGTAGAAAACGTAGACAACCGCAGCAATAGCAACTATTGCTGTAAAGATGAGGCCTACCATATGATTATCACATCCTCTCAAAAAAATTAATGTGCTGCCCAACCTCGGGGAAGATTATAACACTTTTGCCTTAATAATTAAAACTTAAGCAAAAATTTATAACGTATAGAGGTCACATAAGCTATTTTTTAGACAAAAAATGACCCTTTTGGGTCTTGGAATAAAAATGGTGCTCCATAAGGGCGAAAATTTACACAATAATCCGCCCACCAACGCTACCCCTGTGAGCAAGGTGTTAGAATATACGGCCGAAGACAGGCAGGTAATCATGGAAGAACTGAAGAGATGGCAGTCAATCCTCTCTGTTAATTACGCAAATTTCAAGCTCGAAAGCGGTGTGCTCGTATGACCATTTCTACTAAACGCAGTGACTCTATTAATCATAACCATCACACCAATATCTACAACTATTCCTACTATTCATACCACCCCTCCCCCTCTTCCTACCTATTACACACCACACTATCCCATTACTACCGATTTTACAGCAATGGTATGGAAGAGCCCCCATCGACCGCACCCCTCAGCATCGACCTTGTCGATGCGTCCTTTATGTTCTGTTGTAGCTTAGACTTTGTTTGGCGAGGGATGTTATTTAATCAAGGATTCGTCTTGTATCTCTTTTACGGCTTTCGAAACGTCTAAATGGGCATAGGACGTAGAAATGGCCGTCCAACATCCTATTGTAAACGAAGGGTTTACGAAATTCCCCGCGTTAAACCACTCTTCGATTTCGTCATCTGTGTTTTTTATATCTACCAGTGACAAATAAATCCTCATTAAATCCCTTGATGTGATTACTTGGCCGAAGAAGGCATGATCGTTATGCTTCACGGACAACTTATGAGCCTCATCGTCGACTTTAAACAGATTGATTGTCCTTATAGAGTTTTCTATAATCTCTTTTTTGAGCTTATCCTTATATGGAAGGCCGTAAAGGAAGTTGCTGACAGCTGAATAATCGACCCCTAATCCTGTTTCTTTAGCTGATTTGTAAACCGCCATCCCCACTGCTACTCCCCATATGCGTGAACCTATAGTTAAAGCACGTTCCTTGTCTTTATCCAAACCGTCGAATAATTCTACTATTTCCTTATGTTTAAAAACTGGATTATCAATGTCGAGAAACTTCATGTTGTAGAAAGAATCGCATACGTAGATATATGCCTTCGTCAGGCAGTCAATTAATTCTGGGAGCGGCTTCTCATGTCTCGAAAAATCTTCGATAAGAGCGACACCTGCCCTCCTTAAGACTAATCGAACTTTCTCGATTCCGGATGCTTTTTCGATTGACTCGTCAAGATTACTCATGATGTTATTGATATTATACCATACCAGTTGGACCAAACATTCGTCGCCCGATGTATCCCATCGCTATAATCGCGATATGCTATAATTTACCCATATGCTTCTTAAAGACGAACACCCAGAGTTGGCTAAGTATTGGAATCATAAACGAAATGATGAGCTTGGCCTTGCTTTTAAGGATGTAACCTCTGGCAGTGGGAAAAAGGTTTGGTGGAAGTGCGAAAGAGGACATGAGTGGCAAGCTGCGCCATACAATGTATCCAAAGGACAAGGTTGCCCGTTTTGTTCAAATAGGAGAGTTTTGAAGGGCTTTAACGACCTTGAAACACTCAACCCGGAACTCGCTGCAGAATGGAATTACACGAAAAATGGTAACCTCAAACCATCTGATGTTATAGCTGGATCGACAAAGACTGTATGGTGGAAATGTCCTAAAGGGCATGAGTGGAAAGCCAGAATATATAGCAGAAACAAAAATCATTCGTGTCCAATCTGTAACATGTACAAGATTACCTCTGTCCCAGAAAAGGCTATTGTCTACTATCTTCGGAAGGCAGGGTTCCAAGTTGAAGAGAATAAAAAAATAGACGGGAAGAAGGAAGTTGATATATTCATCCCCAGCAAAAGCATAGCAATAGAGTATGACGGGCAGTACTGGCATGAGGACATCGACAGAGACATCAAGAAGAACCAACTCTGCAGCAGCCTCGGCATTATGTTGCTACGCGTCCGAGAGCCGTTGTTACCTAAGCTAAACAGCACATCTGTAGATTTCGTTGTAGACAAAATAACCAGTGACTATAGTTACCTTAAACCCGCAATAATCTGGGTACTTCACTATCTAGGGGTAGATGAGTCTGATGTTGATATACCTAGGGATATCCAGGAGATATATGACCTGTACAATGACAGCACTGTTATCGAATCCATTAAAACTTTTCCCGGTATTTCAGAAAAGTGGGACTACGAAAAGAATGTAGTAAACATCGAAAGCGTGTCTAGGTGGTCAAGAATGAAAGCCTGGTGGAAATGTGTGGACTGTGGGTATAGTTACATGCGTACCGTGTCGAGTGAATGCAACGGCGCAAAGTGTCCGAAATGTGCATCCACCGAGTTGATTGTGGGATATAACGACTTGGCCACTGTTAGACAAGATCTATTGAAGCTGTGGAACTACGAAAAAAATGGAGCCACAGAGCCATCGAGTATTACCCCGAGCTCAAATAAGAAAGTCTGGTGGAAGTGTCCTAAAGGGCATGAGTGGGAAACAGCACCTCACGATATACTAGACGATATTCATTGCCCGTATTGCACAAAAGAAAAATAGCGAAGTCAAGATAAGTCAAACTTTATATAAGCAAAAGCCGTTGATTGCTATGAACCAAGTTTTTTCTCTGTACTAATATAACACGAGGAACGTTTTTACCTCTGTTAAAAGTGGAATCACTAGCGGATTCAGCATGTTACAATGCGTATATGATCCCATTCGATATGAATGAATATAGCGAGGGGAGTAGAAAGGTTTTGAAGAAGGTTGTCGAAGAGATTCGGGAACAGTTCCTTGTGAACGGCCGCTCCTGCCAATTCTGGTTTCATCCTACGCAGGTCGGTGACGAAACGTTGACTGAACCCATTATTCTGAAGTGGCTCCGAGTTCTTTCCGAAAAGAATTTGTTGCATTTTTATCGGCCAAACAATACTTTCGAGTATGAACAATCTCTGGCTTTATGCCAGGGACACTTGGGGGAAGACTATGGCTGGAATCCTCAGATGATGGTCCCGTTCGTCAGTGGATTCCCGCCCGATTCTTTTCCTGCCATCGCCCTAGACATCTACGATACCGACCTGGATCAATTAATTGAATCCGTGCTGAAAAAGAAGTTGTACGGGAAGTTTCAGAAAGATAATTTGGGAAGCTATTATTACGATGGCGCCCTGCTCACTGGTATCAACAATTCGCCATTGCGCGAGGCCGTACTAGAAGAGTTCCTGCTGGCGGATGAGCATACTGTGTCCGCAAAAGGGATTGAAGGAGTCATCTCCCGTTTCCGTGATGAGGTTGATGACCCAGCAAGGAATGACGCAATCTCGGAGACTAAGAAGGCATTACGAGATGTAAGCCACGAAATAGATATAGCCTCCCACAAGGCTGGGCGTAGAGTAGACTATTACGAATTAATTGTTGGACAAGCAGTCGGTTTAAAGTCTGTTTAGAATCTCTCCGCTCGTCATTTATCGCTTCTAATGGTTGGTTTAGACTTGGGACATGGATAAAAAAGTCGCCCCCAACAACCCATCTGGACGCGTCTGCAAGGCAGGCTACACGAAGATAGAACAGGATTGTGCGACTAATTTCTTAAAGTACCTATATGACCTATGGCGTAAACATGAGAAAGATGAGATAATGGAATTGGACAAGACAATTTATGATAACGAAGAACCAGTTAACGCCAATTAACTTTGTTGGCAATATGGGGTGCTTCCATAGAGGTTCTTCGGAATGTCTTGTCCAGGGAGCCCCCCATATTGTCCGTGAGGTTAATCATGAACGAGACAAGGCAAAAAGCAATCGCCCTTTGTAGGGTTTCTTCTGATGAACAATTGAAGAATAACAGCCTTAGCAGGCAAGAAGAGTCCGTTAGAAATGTTGCGGAAAAGCACAACCTAGAGATAGTAAAGATATGGAGCGGAAGTTATTCTAGTAAGTGCGGGAAGAACATCTATAGGAAGGACCTGCTCGAAGCTCTGGATTTCTGTAGTAGAAATAAACAGATTAAGTACGTTATAGTTGACGAACCGGACCGCTTCATGCGCTCGATTAATGAAGCCGGTTGGTTTATCGTGGAATTCCAGAAACGTGGCGTTGAGATTCTTTTCTCCGACGAGAAGTATAATCACAAGGACTCGACCGGGAAGATAATGCTTAGCATGGCGCTTGGCGCCGGAGAAGCGAGCAACGAGGAAAGAGCCAGGAAAACCAAAGCGGGCCACGAGAAAGCCATCAGGGACGGTCGTTACCCGTTTCCTCCTAAGTTGGGCTATATGCGTGGGCCAAAACCTGGGATAGCCGTGATAGATCCAGTCATTGGGCCACTGTTTAAGGCTCAACTAATAGGAATTGCAGACGGCCTAGTTAGCACTACGGTTGCTCTGCGGGACTATAATCGTTCGATTGAATTAGCAGGAATAAAGAAGGCTCCGCTAAAGATGGATAAATGGCGGGCTGCTTGTATTGACCCGTACCTCTGTGGTGTCGTAGAAATGCATAAAGTAGTGGATGCGTATAATCCCAATGGCTTACACGAGAAGCTCATAACTAGAGAACAACATGAAAGAATAGTCGAGGCATTCAACAACAAACCCAAGAATCAAAAGGGGCCCAACCCCGCCGGCAACCCCCTTTACCCGTTCAACCAGATGATTACGCACGTTGGTTGCCCATGCACTAAATCAAAATACAATGTCCTCGTAGGCGTCACTGTTGCAAATAATCGAGGAAGCAAATATGACAAATACCGCTGTCGAGGATGCTATATGTCGATTCCGAGGGAAGAAGTACAGGAGAAAGTTAAGGAGGTAGTATCCTCTATGGAGCTGACAAAGAGTGGGCAGAAGGCCATTCAAGACTCGCTGTCGACTGTATTTGACTTGGAAGAAGGTGACTTTGAGTCCAAATCCCTGCAACTGCATTCTCAACGCGCTAGAGTAAAGGAAAGGGCTGATAAACTTTTCAGCCAATACCTATTAGAGCAACCTGGACCGATGAAGGATAGGATTAAGAGCGAATACGAGGAAGCCATGGATAGGATTAAGGGTTACGATAGGGATATAAATGAGCTTGGGGATATTGATGCCTTGAGACTCGATGACTTCTGCGGATTCGCCATTGGATTCATTGATAACCTTGCTCACAATGTCCTCTGTCTTCCGCCCAAAGAAATGCGATTGTGTAAACAATTACTATTTCCGGACGGTTTTTTCGTGGACGATAATAAAAATGTTTACACACAAAATATTTGCCCAATTTACAGATTAAAACCAATCAAAAAAGGCTCCGAAGAGCCTTCAAATTCTCTTATGGTGCGAATGAAGAGACTCTAACTCTCGACCTCTTCCTTGGCAAGGAAGCGCTCTAAACAACTGAGCTACATTCGCAGACTCTTGAATTATAACAAACCTGATGGAGTTTTACAAGCTTTACTTTTTTGTCCATTCATATATAATTATTTGTATAAAAGGAGAAAATAATGAACACAGGCACTGTAGTCCTAATTGTTATATTATTAGTAGTATTAATGTTTATTGCGGCCATCTGGTCGACATATAATGGATTGGTAAAACTTGACGAGCGTGTGAATGAAGCTTGGTCTGACATTACCGTTCAATTGAAATATCGTGCGGATCTTATTCCAAACGTTGTCGAGACCGTTAAGGGTTATGCGAAACACGAGAAAGAAGTATTTGAAGGCGTAACCGAAGCGCGTTCTGCCGTGATGAGTGCAAAGACTGTAAAGTCGGCTGCGAAGGCTGAGGCGGATATGACTAATGCGCTCTCTAAGGTTTTTGCAATTGCCGAGGCTTATCCAGAGTTGAAAGCAAATGGCAACTTTCAGAAGCTCCAAGAGCAGCTTCAAGATGTTGAAGATAAAATTCAGGCTGCCCGCCGCTTTTACAATGCTGGTGCTAAAGAGCTAAATACTAAGCTTAAAACTTTCCCGACCAACGTTATTAATAAGATTGTGGGACATTTCAAGGTACGCGATTACTTTGAAGTTGCTGAAGCTGAGCGTACAAAGATTGAGTCCGCTCCAGACGTCAAGTTCTAATAACTAAGTAAAAAATGTACAAAAATATCGCGGCTAACAAGCGCAACACTGTCTTTATTATGATTGGGTTCGTGCTGTTTGTGGCCGCGATTGGCGCTTTATTTGCTTACGCTTACGATGATTGGATGATTGCGGCGTGGGTTATGGGTGCAGCGACAGTATATGCTACTATTCAGTATTTTGCTGCGAGCAGAATTGCGGTGGCTATGACTGGGGCTAAGAAAATTGAGAAAAAAGATAATCCAAGACTTTATGATACTGTGGAAAACTTGGCAATAACAGCTGGGTTGCCGATGCCTGAGGTGTATATTATTGAGGATAAAGCCCCGAACGCCTTTGCATCTGGGCGAGATCCAGAGCATTCGTTAGTTTGTGCGACGACCGGATTACTCGATATCATGGATAATAAAGAGCTGACTGCCGTGATGGCTCACGAGATGTCTCATGTGAAAAATTACGATATCCGAGTTTCGACTATAGTATTTGGCTTGGTTTGTATGATTGGTTTTATCGCAGATATTGGATGGAGAATTGCATGGCGTAGTAATCGACGAAGTAGTGAAGATAGCAGTCCGGTAGGGATGATAATGTTGATGCTTGCGATTGTCGTAGCGCCAATCGCTGCGAGTTTAGCGCAGATGGCTGCGTCTCGACAAAGGGAGTACCTTGCAGACTCGTCAGCCGTGATGCTAACGAGGTACCCAGAGGGGATGATTTCGGCCTTGAAGAAATTGGAAACACATTCACAACCGATGCAACAACAGAACCCAGCGACAGAAGCAATGTTTATTTCTAATCCGCTAAAGAAAAAAGGAGTGAATGGATTGTTCTCGACGCACCCGCCGATTGAAAAAAGAATAGAGAGGTTGGAAAATGCCAAGTTTAAGTTTTAAAAAACGTAAAAAGAAGTTGTCTGACGAGAAAGTGACGAAGCAAAAAAAAGAAAAAAAGAGTGGGCCGTTTAAGGCCGCATTTCTTGAGAACTATAAAAAAGTACGCGAGGGGGTCTGGGCGCAGAAACGTGCACGCGTGAGGTTACATCAAAGTTTCAAACGAAGCTATCGCGAGGATTATGTAAGAAAATTGTCCGTACCTGGATTGTTGCATCATGCAGGAGACACATTTGTGGCAATTTTTAAGAACTGGAAACTATTCATTCCGTTGATAATTTTCGCAGTGATATTTAATGTGGTTTTGGTGGGGTTGATGAGCGAGGATACATATGTACAATTCCAAGAAGTGCTTGAAGATACAAATGCCAGTATTGCTGGTGGGGAGATTGGTAACTTTGCGAAGGCCGGATTACTTTTGATTTCAACCGTGACGACGGGTGGTCTTACAGGAGGTATGGGTGAGGCGCAAACGATTTTTGCTGTAATAATTTTCTTGTTGATTTGGTTAGTGACGATTTATCTGCTTAGGTTAAGGTTGGCCGGAAAAACAGTGAAGCTACGCGATGGGCTTTATAATGCATTTACTCCGCTGATTTCTACTTTTATGGTACTTTTAACTGCAGCTATACAAGCTATTCCGATTCTGATAGTGGTATTTCTTTATTCTACTGCAGTGCAAACTGATTTTCTCTCAACTCCATTTTATGCGTTGGTATTTTTCATTTTTGCTGCGGCAATGCTAATACTTTCTGCCTATTTGCTATCGAGTACGCTTATTGCGTTAGTCGCAGTAACGGCTCCGGGGCTATATCCATTGACGGCATTGAAGACAGCATCGGATTTAATGGCCGGACGAAGGATCAGATTCTTGATACGTATAATATTCCTAATTATGGTATTAGCGGTAGTTTGGGTAGTAGTGATGTTGCCTTTGATGACGATTGATTTATGGTTAAAGGGAATGATTGAGTGGTTGAATGGGGTGCCGTTTGTGCCTGTTCTGCTGCTCGTAATGACATGCTTTACGTTTATTTACGTTGCGGCGTATTTGTATTTGTACTACAGGAGAGTGTTAGCATATGAAGATGATAAGTAGGGAAGAAGCGGAAAAGAGAATACTGAAGCTTCGTAAAGTAATCGATGATTATCGGTATCATTATCATGTGCTGGATGAGAGCATAATGAGCGAGGCAGCTGGGGATTCTTTGAAACACGAACTAGCTCAGCTTGAAGCGATGTATCCAGATTTAATCACGCCAGACTCTCCGACGCAAAGGGTGGCCGGAGAACCACTTGATAAGTTTGAGAAGGTGCGGCACGAAAAACGAATGATTAGCCTCGCAGATGTTTTTTCGGAAGAAGAAATAAAAGATTGGATTACGCGCAATGAGAAGTTGATACCCGGAGGAAGGATAGAAGAGTTCTTCACAGACATAAAAATGGACGGTTTGGCGTGTGCTCTTAAGTATAAAGACGGATTGTTTGTGCAGGCAGTGACTCGTGGCGATGGAATGGTTGGTGAAGATGTGACCATGAATGTGCGAACGATTCAAAATGTACCATTAAGTATTGAAGAGCTTGGTGATGTCGAAGTACGTGGTGAAATCATTTTGTTTAAAAAAGATTTTGAAGAGATTCAGGAAAAGCAGCGCAAAATGGGGGAAAAGGAATTTGCAAATCCACGTAATTTAGCCGCTGGAACAATACGGCAATTAGACCCGAGAATTGCCGCGAGTCGAAATTTGAAATTTATCGCATATGATTTAGTGAAGCCAGATTTGCCGACACATGCGCAGGCTTATGAGAAACTACGCGACATGGGTTTCCGCACGTCCGGTGAGGATAGAGTATTCAAATATGCTGAATTAGGTGAAATGTTTGAATATATTCGTAAACTAGATGAATATCGCAAAGGGTTGAAGTTTAACACTGATGGTATGGTGATTAAAATTAATAACAGAGCGATTTATGATAAATTGGGCATAATAGGTAAAACGCCGCGTGGCGCCGTGGCTTTTAAGTTCCCAGCAGAAGAATCAACGACTAAGGTTCGAGATATCGTGATATCGATTGGGCGAACTGGCGCAGCAACGCCAGTAGCGATTCTTGATCCAGTCGAAGTAGCTGGTTCAATAGTGCGACATGCGTCACTTCATAACGCCGACGAGATTGCCAGATTGGGTGTGAGAATTGGCGATACGGTGATTGTTTATAAAGCCGGTGACATTATTCCGCAAATTAAAGAGGTATTAGTGGGATTGAGACCAGAAGGAACGATTGAATTCAATTATGAGAAAGCTTTGAAAGAGCAATATCCAGAGTTGAAGTTTGAGCGCGCGACAGGTGAAGTTGTGTATCGAGTAAAGGGAGAGACATCGGATTATATTCTGAAGAGGGCAATAGAATACTATGCAAGCAAGTCAGCATTAGATATTGAGGGATTGGGCGAAAAAAATGTTGCGCTGATTGTTGATTCTGGGTTAGTAAATAGTTTGCCTGATTTGTACAGATTAACGCGAGAGAAATTGATGCAGCTAGACAGGTTTGCGGAGGTTTCGGCACAGAAGCTAGTAGACAATTTAGAGAAGTCTAAACATCCTGCATTGGCGAAATTTATTACAGCGCTTGGAATACGCCATGTGGGTTCTCAAACGGCTGTGTCGCTTGCGAATAAATTTGGTTCAATAGGAAAACTTGCTGACGCTGAGAAAGAGGAACTGTTATCTATCCCAGATATTGGAGAGGTTGTTGCGGAGTCGATTCTTGCATATTTTGCGGATGAGGATAACTTGAAAGTTCTGAACGAATTAAGTGAATTGGGTGTAAGGCCGGTATTTGAGGATTTGTCAAAAGCAAAGCTGGCGGGGAAGAGTTACATTATCTCTGGGACATTGGAAAGGTTTGGACGGGAAGAGGCGGAGAATAAATTGAGAGAGCTCGGCGCTACTGTAACTAGCTCGGTAACGAAGGCTACTACGGCGCTTATTCTTGGAGCGAAACCTGGTGCGAGTAAGTTAGAAAAAGCGCAAAAGTTGGGAATACCAACGATGGATGAGGAACAATTTTTAAATCTAATTAGTTAGGTTCCTCATTCTATTAATAGAGGGGATTTGTGATATAATAAGCATAAGATGAATGATAAGCGTCTGAAGTTTTTGAAGTTGATGTTTTATGCTGTAGCTGCGGTTATATTGGTGCGCTTATTTGTGATACAGATTATTCAGAAAAATGAATGGGTAGCCAAAGCTGAAGCTCAACACACGATGGAGAACACAATCAAGGCTAAACGCGGTGAGATTTATATGATGGACGGAAGCGAGCCGGTAGCAGTAGTGATGAATAAGCAAGTATATACGATAATTGTCGATCCAATGATTATAGATGAGGATGAGCTAAAGAATGTTATCTTTACTGATGACATGAAAGATAATTTGATAGTGGAACTGAGTGACGTAACGGCTGATAAATCGCTAAGATACATGGTAGTTGCAAAAAATGTAAGTAGGGAACAAGCTAAGAAGATTGAAGAGAAGGACCCGACTGGCGTGTGGCTAAAGGGGATGACAAAGAGGGTTTATCCAGAGGGCACGTTGGCGGCTAGACTCCTGGGATTTGTTAATGATGATGGAGAAGGGCAATATGGCGTCGAAGGTTCGCTTGATGAAGAACTTTCTGGTAAGGATGGTCTGCTAAAAACAATCGCGGACGTTAATCATGTTGCACTTTCGATTGGTAATGATAATGTGAAAATACCTGCTGAAGATGGAAAAAATGTAGTATTGAGCGTAGACCGAAATATTCAGAAGAACGTAGAGAAGATTGTGGCGCAGAAGATGCAAGAATTTGGTAAAGATCAGGCGAGTGCGCTCGTGATGAATCCGAGAAACGGGGAAGTTCTTGCGATGGTTAATTTGCCGAGTTATGATCCCGCAAATTACGGTAATGTGGATGGCGCAGAAGTCTATACAAACCGAGTGACGACTGACCCGTATGAGCCAGCGAGCGTATGTAAAGGTTTTACCTTTGCGACAGCTATAGATCTGGGTGCATTAAATGCTCAGACTACCTTCTATAATAATGGGTATGAAATGGTTGATGGGTGGATGATTAAAAACTCTACCTATGGGCAATCGAATATACTTGGCGTGAGGACTATTCAGGATGCATTTAACTGGAGTCTCAATACTGGTAGTATGTATGCGTTGAGAGCAATTGGTGGGGATACTACGCAAATTAATGAGAAGGGAAGAAAAATTCTTTATGATTATTTTGTGAATCATTTCGGGCTTGGGCAGGAGACGGGGATTGAATTATTTGAAGCGAAGGGATTGATTAATGATCCGATAGAGGGTGATGGGCGTGATTCGATGTATGCGAATATGACCTTTGGGCAGAATATGATGGTAACGATGATACAGGTTGCTAGCGGATACGCATCGCTCATAAATGGTGGTGAGTATTACACGCCGACAATAGTAAAGGGCTATATGGAAGACGGTGTTCTTGTAGAAAAAGAAGCTAAAGGTCCAGTACGGAGGACGGTAAAAGAGGAGACTAGTGCACAGATGCGAGAGATGCTGTGGGGAACCCGATCGGCTCAGAGATCGTATGGGGTCGATAGAGATGGATATTATATTGGTGGAAAAACAGGAACGGCGCAGGTGATTCGTAATGGGGCGTATTCGATGGATGAGTGGGTAGCGACATATATAGGATTCGGTGGAAGATCCGGCGAAATGCCTCAATATTTAGCGATGGTGAGAATATGGAAAGATGGAGAGACGACTGGTGCAGAACAGTACGCCATGCCGGTGTTTAATGAAATATCGAACTACCTGATTGATTACTTAAAAATAAGACCGGGAGCGTAGACTTAAAAAGTGGTATGGAGTAAAATAGAATAATATGTGGAAAACAGAAATTAATAATGAAATGTTCTTTGGATTGATCTTAACGCTTGGATCATTTCTTTTGGCAATGTTTTTGACACCACTTTATACATATTTTGCTTATAAATATAAGTTTTGGAAAAAGCAAAAGAAGGTAACTGCTGATGGAACTGCGCTTCCGATTATGACGAAGTTACATGCACATAAGTTTAAGCGCAAATTTCCGACAATGGCTGGCATTATTGGCGTAGTTGTAGTTACGGTTGTGACGTTTATTTGTAACCTCGATCGAGGGCAGACTTGGTTGCCAATAGCAGGGTTTCTCGGTGGTGCAGCTGTAGGATTTATCGATGATCTTATTAATGTGTTTGGCAGCGGGGAAGGGGCAGCTGGTTTGCGTGCACCTACTAAGATGGTTTTGATTTCGCTAGTTGGATTGGTATTGGGATGGTTCTTTACCGCGAAGCTTGGGTGGACTGAAGTGATGGTACCGTTTGTTGGAAGTATGGAGCTTGGCGTGGTGGGAATGATGTTGCTATTCGCGTTTGCAGTTGTGGCGACCGGTAATGCGGTGAATATTTCTGATGGACTTGATGGCTTAGCAGGGGGCTTGATGATGATGGCATATGGTGCCTATGGTGTTATAGCGTTATTTCAGGGTCAGTGGATGCTGTTTGGATTCTGCTTTACCGTAGTTGGTTGGCTATTATCGTATGTGTGGTTCAATGTGCCGCCAGCACGATTTATGATGGGTGACACTGGGTCATTCGCTCTCGGTGCAGGTTTGGGCGTGGTGGCAATGATGACTAATGCATTCTTATTGCTCCCGGTTATTGGCGTAATGTTAGTAGTGGAAGCAGGTTCGTCACTCTTACAAATGACCTCGAAGAAGTTTTTCCATAGAAAGATTTTTATTTCCGCGCCGATACATCATCATTACGAAGCGAAGGGATGGGGCGAAGCGAAGATTGTGATGCGCTTCTGGGTAATTGCTGGAATTGCGGCGGTACTAGGCTTATTTATTGCAAGTGCATCGGGGATTGCATAATGTACATTTTGGGTGGATTTAGACGATCTTACAGAAGTAGAAGTGTGATTGAAGCGCGTACGAAAAATGCGAAAGGAATGAAGGGGTTTTAGATGCGAAGGCATCGTGGAGATCGAATAATTGTTGCAATGGCATTACTTTTGCTATTTGCTGGGTTGATCATTATATATGCGATTGGACCGATGAGAGCGAATTTTTTAAATGCTGCATATGGTGGAAATATTTCTGAGAATCATTTTTTTGTGAGACAATTAATCAATGTAATTATCTCTATAGTTGCGTTTGTGTTGGCCTATAAGATTCCGTATGAAAAGATGCGAAGATGGGGGAAATGGATTTTGGTTCTTGGTGTGGTATTGTCTGTGGGGCTGTGGTTACTCGCTAAAGTTGGTTCTGGTCTTGCAAAGTGCGAATTGGGCGCGTGTCGATGGATTAATATAGGTAGTTTTGGCAGTTTACAGCCGGCTGAGTTTTTGAAATTGGGTCTTTTGATGTATCTTTCGCAGTTAGCAGCGAGTAGAAAGGCAGAGGGGACGATTAATAAAAGTGACTTTTGGTTGCCAGTTGGTGTGGCGTCTATTGTTTCATTGTTCTTTGTGATTGTAGTGCAAAAGGATTTAGGGACTGGAACGGTTTTGATTGCAATTGTCCTAGGAACTATTTTTGCGAGCGGTGTAGAGTTGAAGAAATTTGCGTTGGTATTGGGGCTGATTCTGGTTGCTGGTGTGGGCGTAATCGTGACAAGTCCGCATCGTGTTGAGCGCGTAAGAACATTCATTAACGGTGATGGTGCTGATACTTATCATATTGAAAATGCAATGATCGCAATTGGAACCGGTGGTTTGACTGGTGTGGGGGTAGGGAATAGCGTGCAGGCGACTGGATATTTACCGGAAAGTATTAACGATTCGGTGTTTGCCGTGATGGGTGAGACTTTTGGATTTATAGGATTAGGATTAGTAGTGGCAGTATTCGTAATATTACTGACGAGGGTGATGCGCGTGGCAGAGCTGGCTGCTGATTCGGAACAAAGATTAGTGGCGGTGGGTGTGTTTTCTTGGATAGCTGTACAGATGGCTGTAAATATTATGGCGATGACGGGATTGGTGCCACTAACTGGTATTACCCTGCCGTTATTAAGCTATGGCGGAACAAGTATGATGTTTGTGACCATAGCATTAGGAATAACATTTCAGTTGTCATGCTATACTAAAAGAGAAAAAGAAATGAAGCAGGCGAAATTCAGTAATTCGCATTTGAAGAAGAGGAGGTTGAATGAAAATTCTCGTAGTCGGAGGAGGTAGTGGTGGTCATATCACCCCTGCTATTGCTGTAGTGCGTGAAATATTAGCTGATCGTCCGCGAACACGTGTGGAGTTTTGGACTGATAGAAAATACTATAAGAACGTTCTGAAATTAACTGTACTTGGAAAAACTGGTGGTGATTTGAATATGGTGGTAAAGAAAGTGTGTTCTGGAAAGTTTCGACGATATGCAGGTTGGAAATTGAAGGATTACTTTGTAGCGTGGCGAATAACATTGGTTGATTTAGTATTCAAGAATATCCTTGGGTTCTTTGGATTTATGGCTGGAATTGTACAGTGTTTCTTTAGACTGCTGCTTAAAAAGAATCGTCCAAACGTAATTTTTTTGAAAGGTGGTTTTGTGGGATTACCGGTGGGGATTGTCGCCAAGTGGTTTAAGATTCCCTATGTGATTCATGAAAGTGATGCGACTCCAGGGCTAGCTAATAGGCTTTTAATGAAAAAAGCCGAGAGAGTGGCGATGGGTGCGAGATTTGATACTATGCGTGAAGTAGAGGTCGAAGACGAAGATGGTTCTAAAGTTATGAAGGAAGAACCAATTCCGGGGCGCGAGAAATGGGTGTGGACGGGTACGCCTATTGCTGATGAGTTTAGAAAAGTGACAGATTCTCGAGAGGGAAGCCTGAAGAGGTCTTTTGGGTTTTGCTCTACTAAACCATTAGTGGTGATAACTGGAGGTAGCCAGGGAGCGTTACATATAAATAATGCAGTAAAAGAAATATTACCGGAGATGTTGAAGTTTACAGAGGTTGGCCTGATAGCTGGTAGAAAACATTACGAAGAGATGACTGATTTGAAGAAATATGAGGAATGGGAGGATGCTAAACTCAAAAGCGGGTTTAGGATGTGGGAATTTAATTCAAATATGGCCGAATTACTTGGAGCAGCGGATATTGTTGTGTCGCGAGCTGGTGCTACGACTATTGCGGAATTAGCAAGTCTAGGCAAAGCTGTGATTTTGGTGCCATTTGCGGAGTTACCAGGTGCGCATCAAACAAGAAACGCAGAGCGCCTGGAAGAGATTGGCGCAGC
Organism: Candidatus Saccharimonadota bacterium; assembly: GCA_017513905.1. GTDB lineage: Bacteria > Patescibacteriota > Saccharimonadia > Saccharimonadales > Saccharimonadaceae > Nanosyncoccus. The sequence goes on along the minus strand of JAFWMR010000003.1, from coordinate 19,914 downwards.
AAAGTGTATTGACGATGCCGTAATGGTGAAACATCCGAAGAAATTGTTGGAGATGGTGAGAGAATTGGCGAAGAAACCTTCCGAGAGGACTAAATTGGCGGCAAAGCTACATGAGGAAGCGAAATTAGATTCTGCAAAGAAACTGGCGGAAATGGTGACTGAAATTGCAATGAAAGATTTAAAAAAACATTGAAGGTGGAGATGGAGCATGCAGGCAGGTAAGACGATTGCCGCGAAAAGAGAACGGCTAGAGGCGGATTCGGAAAGAGATAGGGTTAGAAAAGTCATTCGTAGACGGAAATTGATGGCGATTTTGGCTGTGATTCTACTCGCTGGACTACTGTTATTCCTGGCTTTTAGGGTATTTCAGGAATGGGCGAAATGGGCATCGACGCGGCAAGAGATAATAGTGATAGAGAAAGAGCCAAGTGTGGAGGTGATAGACGAGACGACTGGTAAAAATGCCGAGAATTTAAGCTCTCGCGTGAAGGAATATATAGCTAATTTGGAAGAGGAGTTTGTCGCTCTTGATCGAAAGATAGTAAGAGCACATATACCGGCGGGAAAAATTCGTGAGGTTGATGTGGAAGTTGAGAGTTTTACAGGGATTATAAAAGTGTCTCTTGATAGAAGTCCAGCTGTTTCCGCTGAAGATGCATCAAGAATGCTGAACTATCTAGAGGGGCAGGGAATTCAAGGTTGTGAGTATATAGACGTACGAATAGAGCGAAAGGCATACTGGAAATAGAGAGATACCTGTGCTATAGTGTGCTTAGTTTTTGGTTCTTTAATGTCGACTGGTTCGAAATAGAATGTGAGGGGTGAAAGAAGTGAATTTTTTGATTGGAATGGGCTTCGGATTGGCTGCGGGTCTTATTGCGTTGATTATCTTAAAGGTAGCGACTCTGCGATTAAGAAAGGAGTTGAAGGTAGCAGCTGGAATTGAACTCGAAGAAATACGTGATCAAGAAGGATATAATTCCATATCGTTTTTGGGACGAGACAGACGTTCTGAATTGCGTGAGGATGAGATATTTGAAAGGGAACTAAAGGGTACAATATCTGGGGAAAGGTTGACTTTTATTGATCGATCTATTTGGAAAATATCAGTAATTGTGTTTGTTGTGACGACGATAACTATAATTGCTATTAGGTATATGAAGGAAGTGTAGGAAGAACTGGTTGACAATAAACATATATCTTGCCGGGTCAGATGGCCCGGTTTTTAAAAATGTATTTATTTCCCTATTATGTTCGGTTTTTGTTCTACTGGAGAAACAAAAATTTGAGGAATCGTGTTTTTGTAATGCTGGTTTGTGTGTTCTATGGACGCTAAAATTGGACAGGGAAATGGGGAATTGAGAAAAATTGATTTTTTGTCAAAAAAATCAAGAAAGACCATAAAAATGCGTAAAATGCAAATACTGGAATTGGCGAGATGCGGACTTGACGATTTTTTTGACGATGATGCAGCTTTTGTTTGTGCGCGGGATAAAAGTTCGTATAGCTGTTGTTGATATAGAGATTGATCGTGGCAATAAACTAGTTCTGTTGGTAGTTATATGACAATAAACCTGCTGTCGTCATTGCGAACATGTGTATTAAAATGTAATATGTTTATATAAGTATACATGGGCGCGAAGACACAAATCTTTAGTTAAAGTCTATATGTTTCCCCTTGTAGACGATTAAGTTATCGTCTTATATGTCTAAGTGTAATGTCTTAAAATAGTTATTGTGCGACATTTGATATGTTGAGAAATGTGGGTAAAGGCCTGTGAATATTCGCGCGTCGTTGATTCGCAGGTTGGGCTGTTTTTTGAATGCTTAGTTCTCTACTTGTGCCATGATTCTGGTTTTTTATGATAATCTTGCTTAGAATCTGGATTTCAAAATGATTCATAAAAAAGCCCCCGAATGCTGGATTTACAGAGGTATAACAGGGGTGATATAAGGACGGATTATATTTGTCTATATGCAGATAACAGGGGTAGAGAATTGCGTAATAGAGGTAAGGGAATTAGTGGTTCCCTTTTCTCCTTATTTTTTCTTATTTTTCGAGAGGGTTTCAAGAATCTGCTTTAGAATTTCATTTTGCTTTTCGATGTTTGCTGAAATTTTTTCTAAAGCTTCACGAGATAATTTGGCTTCGCCAAGATGAGTGCCAGGTGTCCCGGCTGGTTGATAAACTAAAGGCATAATCTCTCCTTATTTTTTTGTATTATATAATAGAGGTGGAACAGGGGTCAAGCATGAGGGGCTTTAAAAAGAGCGCATGTGTTTGCGCTCTGTGGATTGTTAGGGGGATATTGCTTGTTGTGCTGGTTCTATGATATCAGGGTTGTATCTATCTACTACGGCAACTACTTCCATGCATTTAACTAAATCGTTAGACTCACATAACACCTGAGTCTCGCCATCAACTGATTGAATTGTGCACTTCAAATAGCGTTGGAGCTCTCTATCCATCATTTCTAATAATTCTGTAGAAATTTGCCCTATAGTGAGCTTCATTTTCATACTTATCCCTCTTTCACAAGAAAGTACTCCCCCCTATTAGTATATGATATCATAGTCTTCCGTCCTACTGTTCAGAAGAATGGTTTTTCTTTTCAGTGTTTCCCTTTTGCTGCTGCTCAACGAGCTTACCTAGATCCTTAAGGGTCGGTCGATCTGTTTTGTCTTCAGCGGTATTTGGAGATACTCCGAGATCGCGGAGAGCCTGCTGTGGCGTCTGTTGATGGCGAGGATTCTTAGTTCGGTTTTTGTTCTTTTTCTTGTTTTTGTCTCTTCTTTGTTCATTCAATCGATTAGAAGTGGATTCTTTGTTTGACTGTTCTTCTCTCCATTGGACTGCGGCGGATCGATTGTCTTCGTAAGTTGTCTTATGAATTGTTTGAACGAATTTCTCTTTAGCGGCATTTGGATTAAATGACTTCGACTCGTGGATTCTGCTAGATCGGAACATGAACTCACCTTCGTCATCAAAATGCTTTTCTGGTTTGGGCGGCTCTACGATTTCTTGGGCTTTTTCTGGTTCGTCTTCCTTCTCGTCGGTAATTTGGATTGGCTCTTGTTCGACCTCGGTTGGTTTGATTGGCTTTACAGGTGCTCTCTTTTCGGTTTTTTGGAATATAAACTGCGCATGAGAATAGTCCTGCGTGTTCCCTTTTTCACCAGCGGCACGTCCGGAGTCTGAAAGTTCTTTCTTGTACTTTTCGGATGCTTCGATAGTTTCACGAATCTCCTCTTCAACATCGGCTCGGGGGCGAGAATATTTCTCGCGAGAAGACTCTATAATAGCATCGAGATTGTTTTGTGGAGGCTCAGGAATTGATAGAGTGGTTGCAGAAAAAGCAGGGACTTTTTCTCCATTAATAATCATGGAGATGATAAAGTGACGATTGTTCATCTGGATAAGGTCAGATGCATCAAAGGTTGGCTCGAATTGTTTTACGAGTAGTGGCGCATCATCTGCGGAAACGCGGAAGCTGATAGTGGTGCCGACGTTTCCAAAGACGGCGTCACGAACCGAATCTGTCATTTGGGCGATATATTGGTTTGCTACGGTTAGATTTAGACCATATTTACGTGCTTCAGAAAGAATAACAGCGAATGAGTCGGTTGCGAAGTTTTGGAACTCGTCGACGTATAGATAGAACGGACGGCGATCTTTAACATCTGGTATATCGGAACGCGACATGGCGGCGAGCTGGACTTTCGTGACGAGGAAAGCACCAAGAATACTGGCGTTATCTTCACCAATTAGACCTTTGGAGAGATTGACAACAAGTATTTTACCCTCATCCATGATTTTTCGGACATCGAATGATGATTTGGGTTGACCGATGATATTGCGAATGATTGGGTTAGCAGTGAAGGCTCCAACCTTATTAAGGACTGGGGCAATAGATTCGGTAACCTGCTTGTCGCCCCAAGTTCCAAACTCTTGTTTCCAGAACTGGAGCACCGTAACGTCTTTGCAATACTCGAGAGTCTCTTTGCGGAAATCTTTGTCCGTGAGCATACGAGAAATATCAAGAAGTGTGGTTTCTGGGCGATCGAGAAGGGCTAAGAGTGTGTAGCGAAGAATATGCTCGAGACGTGGACCCCAAGATTCTCCGAACATACGTTTAAGAACGCCAATGACTTCTGATGAGACATTAGGCTTGCGTGCTGGATCAGATAGTTCGAGTGGGTTAAAGGCGACCGGATGGGCGGTATCCGCAGGATTAAAATAAACTACATCCTTAATGCGATTTTCCGGAATAAAACGGAGATTATTGACAGCGAAGTCGCCATGAGGATCAATGATGCAATAACCTTGGTTATAGAAGATGTCTGATAGTGCGAAGAGTTCGAGAAGGCCGGATTTACCTGCACCGGTTTGACCGATGATGTAGACATGACGAGAGCGGTCGCGGCGCAATAATCCGAACTGATGGTTTATGCCGCGAAAGTTGGTAAGGCCAAAAGCAGAAATGTTCTCGTCTTCGGCAGGATTTCCGGTGAGGACTGGAAGTTTAGCGGGAGGTTCTGCGGTTTTTGATGCAGCCCAGACGATGTTCGGTGTTTCGACGGATGTGTGGGGGAGGTGGTAGACGGATGCCAACTCACTGATGTTCAGAATGAATCCATCGTCGGTGAATTGACGGAGTTTGTACGAGTCTAGGGCTTCCGGTTCAAAGGTAGAACCTAAAACCTTAAAGCCGTTGAGATTGGTAGAATTAAATTGCTTGAATGTACCGACAAGTGCTTGCATGTTGAGCTTGGCGTTTATTTCGTCGGCTCCGAGATATGCTAGGCGTATTTTGACTTGATAGCCTAGCTTAGTGGCTTTCTCTTCGGCCTTTGAGATGCGCGTTTTATCTCGTTCGGATATTTCTACCGCCTTTACTTCACCGCCAACGCCGCCTTCAGGTGGTTTCCATAGTGCGGCAAAGATTTGTGCTAGCCAACGTAAATCGAAGCCAGTTCCGAAAAGATCGACACTTTTGCCGGATTTTATATTAGTAATCCATTTGTCGGTCGTGCTTTTATGCCAATCATCGGCGATTGGCCGAGTGAGGATTTGAATCCATAGCTCTTCGCCACGATCGGCATCTAGCTTAGCTAGAGTTCCAGTGATGCCTGCAAGTGGATCGACCTCAAACGAATCGAAGGTCTTAATAGGTAGTGCGCTGTTTTCCGTGAGAGTAAGCTCGCTAGAGTAAACAACGGTGTGTTTATGGCGGTTATCAACATAATCCTCATCCATCTTGTAGATTTGAACGGTGGGATACTGAGAATAAATCTGGCCTTCTACGAAGCTTTGGAGGATACGTGGGACCCAGACATAAAAACGAATTTGCCCTTTAGCGGAGACGATTTCAAAACTAAGATGTTCCTGAACCCCACCAGAGGTTTTTAGCTCGTTCTTGTCGCGTAGAATACCATGGAGTGAAGCAAAAAGCTGTTCGGCTGCAAGCTCTTTTTTATCGTTAGTGCGTGGAATTTCGAGCATCAGAAGGACAGAGTCGATGTTGAGGACTTTAAGACGGTTGGATTTCTGATAGTTACGGTAAGTAAGATATGCGAAAACTCCAACGAGCGGAATCCAAATGATAGGGGACAAAATGATGTGAATAATCGACGATAGCATTTATGACTATTTTACCATATTTTCGTCGAAGAGGCTAGAGTTTATGCTTTGTCTTCGTGGAGCACAAATGCGTTTTTGTCGACTTTGTCAAAAAGCTTTTTGTTTTGAAGATTCAGCAGAATTGTGGTCTCTTTAACTTTACGGGATTTCATGACTTCGGCGACAATTTCTTCGCGAGAAAGAGGACGGCCGGCTCTCTTAAGGGCATCGGTGATGATTTCGGAAACAGTTCCCTTTTTGTATCCCCAGCTATCCAGAGCATAAATACCGCGTCCAATGAGGACAAAGCGAGGATCTTTGATTAGTTCGTTGTGAATAGCTTGAGTCGTGACATTCTTGCGTTTGAAGTTGCTTTCGGCAATAGCGGAGGCGATGTCATTGAAATGCATCGGTTCTTTGTTTGTTTCTAGAATGACGTAAATTTTATCACGGATGTTCTTTGGGTTGACAGATGGCCATTTAGCAAGACCCCAGAGCCCATTGAGTGATGCTAGTTGTTTAGATACGGATGCTACGGCTGCAATCTGGGATGGATGTTCGTAGTTGAGCCTGTTGTCTAGATCATCAAGAGTGAGTGGAGCTTTATTTTCCTTTATGATTTTGACGATTTCGTCAACTTTGCCACGGATGGTCTTTTCGTCCCCTGCATCGGCAATGCCTATTGCGTTAAAATAGCGGTCGTTTTCCGTAACGACCGTGAGGCTAGCGGATATATCAGCTAAGAAGCAGATAGTGGCGTGGTTAGCGTTAGTGGCTTTGTTCCCGAAGATTTTGTTGGCAAGCTCAGTAACTTTAGCTACGCGTCCAAGCTCGGCTAGATTCCTGATGATGATTTTTTCGGCGCCAGCTAAATCCGGTATTTTCCCTTGGCTGGCAGCGATGCGAAGACGAACGAGGATGACTTTTTCCAATTGACGAACGCGTTCCCTGGTGACGGATAATGTTTCTCCGATTTGCTCGAGAGTCTCTTTCTGACCGTCGAGGCCAAAACGTTTCTCAACGATTTTGCGCTCGCGGTCTTGGTCGATAATACTGAGACTGCCTTTAATCGCTTTCGCGACCAGGTCGGCGTTTTGTTCCATTGGTTATTTCCTTATTTCCACCCCGTTAATAATATTGAAACTTAAAATATAATATAGCATAAATTGGCATCTATGTCAAATGATTTATGCTGTTATTTAAGGTGCGCGTTATCTTTCGAATTATTGTATCACAAATTTTACAATTATTGCAAGAAAATTGTAAAAAAGTTTACTTTTTATGTTTATTATGCTTTTTTGCTTGTGGTTTTACGAGCAGATTTTTTAGATTTTTTTACGGTCTTTTTGAGCGCATCGTTCCCTGGTAACGCTTTAGTGCCAAATTTTTTGAAGAGCATATCTTCGGCTTGCTTTTTTGTGATTTTTTTTGCGTCTATTTCTTTCGGAATTTTGAGATTATTGCGTCGACCGCAGCCTTTAATGTATGGGCCATAGGCGCCATTTAGGATCATAATGCCATTTTCAAAATCTTTGATGATACTTTTTAGTTTTTCATTGTACAGAATCGTAGCTTCGTTAAGAGAGATAGTGTAAGGATCTTTACCCTTAATCGTGATATTGTACTTACCTGCTTTTAAGTATGGTCCAAATGGGCCAGACGCGGCAATAATTTCAGTGCCGTCTTTGGCTTGGCCGAGGCTTCTCGGTAGTGTAGGTAAAGAGAGTTGCTTAATTGCTTCTTCTAAGGTAACATCCTTGGTGGTCTTGCCTTTTGGCAATGGGGCGAAGCGAGGCTTTTCGCCGGTCTCCTTTTCGTTTTCTCCAAGCTGGATAAAACCACCATTTTTTCCGATTTTTGCAAATATCTTTTTCCCACTTTCGGGATCAATTCCTAATTCGGTAGCAGAGTTGTAACGCTCTAGGAAGGATGAACGGTCGATAAGTTGAGAGAACGGAGTATAGAAGTCACGTAGCATGCGTACGCGTTCGAGCTTTTTCTCGGCAATACGATCAAGCTTTTGTTCCACGTCAGCGGTGAAGCCATAGTCGACTATTTGGTCGAAATTCTCTGTGAGAAAGTCGGAGACAAGTTCACCTATCGGTGTCGGTATGAGTTTACCTTTGTTGGCGCCGGTCTTCTCAAGTACAGTGTTTTTGCTAACTGTGGAATGTTCCAAGGTATATTCGATGACTTCGCGATCTTTGCCTTCAGATTCTCCTTTTTTGACGTAGCCACGTGATTGGATGGCGGTCATAATAGAAGCATAGGTTGATGGGCGACCAATGCCGAGTTCTTCGAGTTTCTTGACGAGCGAGCCTTCGGTATATCGTGCCGGTGGTTTAGCAAAAGTTTGGCGAGCCGTAATCTTGATAGCGCTGACTATATCACCTTGTTTTAGATTCGGAAGTTCTAAATCTTTGGATTTGCCATACACCTTAAGAAAACCATCGAAGACTACTACTTCTCCACGAGCGACGAAATTTTTCGACGGCGCTTTGTCTGGTTTGAGGGATATAACCGTTTTGGCAACTATAGCGTTTGTCATTTGAGTTGCAAGAGTGCGAGCACGGATAAGCTTGTAAAGTTTTCTTTCGTAATCATTGGATCCGGCAGACTCGATTTCAATATGGGTTGGACGAATAGCTTCGTGGGCTTCTTGGGCTCCGGCGGAATGCGTTTTGAAATTCCTCGTGTGGAGGTATTCTTTGCCGAATTTAGTTTCTATATAGTGAGCAATAGATCCAAGAGCCTGCTTAGATAAGTTAAGTGAATCAGTGCGGTGATAAGTAATATGGCCAGCCTGATAAAGACCTTGTGCGGCACGCATCGTCGTGCTAGAAGAGAAGCCTAATCTGCTATTGGCCTCGATTTGTAGAGCGGCAGTAGCGAATGGAACCGGATTAGGCTTAATGCCTTCAGTTTTTTCTACGGCAGAAACAGTATATTTGGCTTCTTTTAGTGAATCTAGAAGCTTTTCGGCGTCTTTCTCGCTTGCTGGCGCGGTCTTTTCAAGCGATCCAATAAAAACGTGTTTTTTAATGTCGATGAAATCACCAGTAACTTTGAAAGAGTACTTTTCTTTAGTCTGCTCAATTTCGCGTTCTTTTTCTACTATAAGCCTTAATGCAGGAGATTGAACACGACCTGCAGAAATGGCGCCAGGGACTTTTCTACGAACAACACCAGAGAGATCGAAACCAACTAGCATATCAAGTGTCTGGCGGGCTTGTTGAGATGAGACCATGGCCATATCTACGGTTCTAGGAGCCTTAATGGCCGCTTCTAGTGCGGGCTTAGTGATTTCATGAAAAGTGATACGGTGTGTTGTTTTAGGTAGCTTGAGGACCTCGAGCAAGTGCCAAGAAATTGATTCTCCTTCGCGATCTTCATCGGTCGCTAGCCAAACGGTATTGGCAGATTTGACGGCTTTTTTCAATTCTGATACGACTTTGGCGTGACCAGGATCTATTTCATAAGTGACGGCAAAATCGTTTTTTACATCAACTTTGGTGTCTTTTCGAATGTGCCCTACGCTTGACATGACACGAAAATCATGTCCTAAATATTTTTCAATAGTTTTGGCTTTGGCTGGAGACTCAACGATTACTAAGTTCTTGGGCATAACTATTATATTAACATACTTGTCAAGCTAAAGTCCAATAATTGGCGCCCAGTGAGCGAATCGCTCCTTTTATTTCTAGCGTGGTAACCGTTTGGTTGAAGGTCGAGACGTCCATGCCAAGTTGCTCCATTATGATGTCTCCGTCGCGGATATCTTCAGATAAAAGTTGCATAATGGCGCGCTCGTCATTGTTGCTGGCAAAGAGCGAGATTTGAGCTTCTTGGGCTTTTTTGGAGCGCGTTTTATTATTTGGAAGAATCGTTTTAAGAAAATCCTCGATGCCTAGGAAGGGATTTGCTCCGCTCATAATGAGGCGATTACAGCCTTGACTGGTTTGCCGATTAATGTCTCCTGGCACGGCAAAGAGGTCTTTCCCCTGTTCGATTGCATGGGCGGCAGTATTAAGAGAACCGGATCTTTCCCGCGCTTCAATAACCACTACGGCATCAGCTAGTGCGGAGATGATACGGTTGCGGAATAAAAAACTAGCACGATGTTTGCCGAGATCATCGCCAAGGTGGTATTCACTAGCGACTACGCCACCATTTTCAACGATTCTGCTAGCAAGTGGTATATGCTCGCGAGGGTAGATTCGTTCGATTTCTGTACCTAATATAGCTATTGTCTTACCGCCGCCGTCTAGACAGCCACGGGCCGCAATAGAGTCAATGCCGTATGCAAGGCCAGAAATGACGATAATTCCCCTTTCTCCTAAGGTCTTGGCTAATTTATAAGCGATTTCTTCTCCATATTTAGTATTTTTACGAGCGCCTACAATAGCAACGGTTTTGATGCGCTTTTCTGGCCAATTTCCATAGTAATACAATAATTTAGGCGTAAGCGCAATGGAATTTAATATCTGTAAATAATCGTTGTCTTGGGGTCGTATTTCGTTGATTTTCATAAAAAATGTGAAAATAGTATTGACTTTTATAAACTACTGTGGTATAATGAATCCAAGTTAGAGCTTTTAAGGCTCTAAACTGTACCTAAATAAACTATAACAGATGTTGCACACTTAGTGTAACAGACGTTGCGTGCTTTTGAAACCCCTCGGACTTTTAATTTCTTCTTCAATGGTTTTAAGTCTTATAAGTATTACCTCCACTTTGAGAGGTATTCGAAGGCATAGCAACCCCCATAACCGGCGGGCCCCAATTTTGTGTGAGGTGGGTCGCGCTTCCGGGGCTTCCCCGGTATCAAATAGAAGCGTTGTGGGGTGTCAAGAAGGCTCTACAGTGTAGGATAGGTGATGCCCACCCTTACCTATCCTACACCGTGGAGCTTTTTTGTATCTGAATTAGTTGATCTTTGTTTTGATTATCTCTGAGACGGATAGAAGAATTTTTGGGAGTTGCTTCTTTTCGCTATCTGTAAATTTTGAAAGTACAAAATCAGTATCACCGATTTTTTCGCGGAGCGTGTTATTTCCTGTTCCGAGACGAATGCGGGGAAAATTTTCAGTGCCTAAATGAGAAATGACGGATTTAAGACCATTATTCCCGCCCGCGGAGCCATGAGCACGTTCGCGCACTTCGCCAAAAGGCAGATTGAAATCATCGCAGACTATTAGGATATCTTCTGGTGAGATTTTATAGAAATCCATGAAGGTGCGGACGGCGGTTCCGATGTCGTTATAGTATGTTTGAGGCTTGATAAAGATTGTGTTGTCTTGCTTCTTCCAGATTGAGTTAAATTTCTCATGAGTTTCCCACTCTAGATTGTTAATTTTGAAATAAAAATCTATCGCCAAGAAGCCGTAGTTGTGGCGGGTAAAATTGTATTCGGAGCCTGGGTTACCAAAAGCGACTATTAGTTTCATGGGGAAATTATAGCATAAAAACACCTGTGTTATAATATAGAGGTATGAACAGAGTGCCGTTAGCGGAGAGGATGAGACCGGAGAAACTCGCAGATGTGATTGGGCAGGACGAGATTATTGGTCCTGGGAAGATTTTGACAGAGATTGTGAAGAAGGGCGAGCCGGTGAACCTGATTTTTTGGGGGCCGCCAGGGACAGGCAAGACTACAATGGCAAAGATTCTCGCCAAAGAATATAATGCGGATTTCGTGGAGATATCTGCGGTTACTTCAGGTAAGAAAGATATTGAGGCCGTAGTCGAACGTGCGAAAGTGAACTGGAATCTTAAGACACGTACGGTGTTATTTGTAGATGAAATACATAGATTTAATAAAGCGCAACAAGATGCGTTTTTGCCACATGTTGAATCGGGATTGATTATTTTGATTGGTGCGACGACGGAAAACCCGAGCTTTGAGGTAATTGCGCCACTTTTGTCGCGTAGTAGGGTGGTGGTTGTTTCCCCACTTAGTAAAGATGCGATTAAAAAGGTAATAAAGCGAGCCGCCAAGATGGAAGGAATCGAAAAGAAGCTGACGAAGGATGCTATCGATTACCTTGCAGAGTTATCCGGTGGGGACGCTAGAAGTGCACTGGGGGATCTCGAACTTGCGATGAGCCTTGCGAGGGATAAGATTGATGTTGAAACCGTGAAGGTTGCGGCTGGGAAAAAGGTCCCTGGTTACGATAAAAAAGGTGATGCTCACTATGACAACATCTCTGCATTTATTAAATCGATGCGTGGAAGTGATACGGATGCAGCATTGTATTATCTCGCTAGGATGGTAGAGGCTGGCGAAGATCCGAAGTTTATTGCGAGACGCATGGTAATTTTTGCTTCGGAAGATATCGGGTTAGCCGGGAATGGCGCGCTCAGTCTTGCTACGGCGTGTTTTCAGGCCGTAGAACGAGTTGGCATGCCCGAATCGGGTTTGATTCTTGCACACGCATGTATTGCTTTATCTAAGTCAAAAAAGAATCGAGACTCGGCCGATGCATGGTATGCTGCGCAAGATCTCGCGAAGAAGTCGATGGGGCTACCTGTGCCGACGTGGCTCAGAAACGCACCGACGAAGTTGATGAAGGAGTTGGGGTTTGGTGAGGGGCAAAAATGGGAATCTGGTTTTCATCTTGATAAAAATTATTTGCCCGACGAGATTAAAGACGAAAAAATATTTAAGAGTACTATATAAAAACAGATAGCCAAGTGTTGGCTATCTGTATAAATTATTTGTTCAGAATATTTTATTATTTTAGCTCTGAGCCACCCCATTCAACCACGGTAAACCCGGTACGAATTGAAGCTTTTAAGACCTGCTCTTTGATTTCTATCTCTTCATCTAGAGCTTTGAAGTCCATAATTACGCGGATAACCGTATCTGGTGCCGGAGAGATGTTGAGCGGCATATTCTTGGTGATTTCTTCAGCTGTTTCAAAACGAATTAAGTTATAGTTGTTTGCTTCTAGTTTTGGCAGCCAGTAGACGATAAATTCTTCAGCTTCGCGCTCAGTAAGCCCGAGGGTTTCGAGCTTTTCTTCGAGGAACTTGGCCGAATCTTCGCCTTTAACGACAAACCCTTCAGTGAGCTCTGGTTTTTCTATGGTCTTACTTTCGTAATAAAGTGAGTAGAGTTCACGATTGGTATTTAAATCGATAAGTGTGCCGTTTGGCTTTGCTATAACATTCCACCCGTTGTTGTATTTTGGATAAGAGACCGTAAGCAGGTCGGATTGGCCGAGCTCAACGGAAACTTCGATTTCTTCTTGTGGATACAGGTAGACTATCGGTTTTTCGGCGACAGGATAATCAATGATTCTACCTTGCTTAACCTGATTGAATTCTTCTTGTGTAAAGAGGCCAACTGTTGCGAGGTCGATTATTTCTCTATTGTCGAATGGAACTACAATTAGGTAACCGACATTATCAGCCGTAACTCCGTTGGTGTTATCCCACACGTAGAGGGTGATAGTATCGTCGTCGAATGAGACGTGCGAAAGACGCGCTTGGATTGTTGGGGAGCCGTATGAAATGTACGAAAAAAGAGCGTATCGCTTGGTTGGATCGGTGTATTTCTGATTATAGCCCCATCTGGCGCAGTATTCTTCGTAAGTATCGTAATCGACAATTTCGGAGACGTCTGGATAGTCGTAATAATAGTCATCATCGTAGTAATCATCGTCATCATCGTCATCATCGGGGCTTAAAGTAATACAGTTATCTCTTTCTTCACCTTCTGGATATGCGTCGCAATTGTTGTATTGTGGTTCTTCTTCTAATTCTTCGTCCCGTTCGATCAGAGGTTGCTCTTTGTCTGAGGAAAAATAGTAGGTATATAGATCGTCGTCATCAAACAACTTATACTGTAAATCGTATTCGCCGTCGTAATCTCTATCTATAATATAGTACGTTTGCTCTCGGAATCTTTCGATATGATACGGTCGATTGCTTTTAAAGAGTGCTGCGATACCAAAAACGAGTCCAGCGAGAAGCGCAGCAGATAATATCACAATGAGGACAATGATAGCTGGACTGATGCCTTTATTAGTTGGTTCGGCTTCTGTGTTTGCTGTGTTTTGTGATGGCCGAATTTCTTCAGCCGGCGGTGTTTTTTTGATTGGCTTAGTTGGCGCATCGGTATTTTTTACCTTTGGCGCAGAAGATGCTTCGTTTATCATAAGCTTATTATAACATGTGGGGCTATGCTATTGTATTATTGTGCTATAATTGGTGCATACTAAAAGGAGTTTTTATGGCTGATTTTAACAAAGTCTTAGAACCGGGGGATTATAAAAATGGTGAGCTTAACGTTGTAATTGAAATTCCAACTGGCAGCAACCACAAGATTGAGTGGGATAGAGAACATGCTTGCTTTATGCTTGATCGTGTGGAGCCAATTGCTTTCGCAAAACCATGTAACTATGGATTCATTCCACGTACGATTGATGAAGATGGCGACGAGCTTGATGTGCTCATGATCACCGACCAGCCACTCACGACTGGTATTTGGCTAAAAGCCCGCATTCTTGGCGTGATGAAGTTTGTTGATGGTGGTGAGGTTGACGATAAGATTATTGCTGTTCCTGAAGATGATCGTAATAATGGCGATAAATATCAGACGTTTGAGGATTTGCCAAAGCAGCTGATTGAACAAATCCGTTTCCACTTCAATCATTATAAGGATCTCAAGAAGCCGGGCTCGACCGAAGTGAAAGAATTCGCCGGTATTGAAGAAGCGAAGAAAGTTATCGCTGCTTCGATTGAACGATATGCTGAGGCGCATCCAGAGCTTAAAGCGAAGAAAGAGCTTGATAGCATTGCTAAAGACGCAAAAGAAGCTGCTAAGAATTTAGCCAGTGAAGCAAAAAAGGCATGGAAGAACGCAACTAAATAAGTTGCAAAAAATATCCCCCGCGGGGGATATTTTTTGTCTTGGTTTATATGGGAGTATTTTTTATTTGGATGAGAGAGCGATGAGTTCGCGAGTGAGATTGCCAGACCAAAGTCCGTCGATGCGGCGAGATGGCATCCCTGCCTTACGGAAACTTTCGGCTAGATCTTGGACATGTCCAATGACGCGAGTTGAGAGCTTGCGGTAGCGTTCGGCAACATCGGCGTCTTCGCTCCAATCTTTGCCAAATTCTCGAGTGAAAGAGCTCCAGAATTGCTCAAACTCGGTGGCGTCGAAGGGCTTGTTGGAGCAAGTGAGTTCGTTGAATTTGACAAGCTCTTTTAGTCCTGGATCAAAACCGAGTTCTTGGTAGTCTTTTTTGTCGATACCGCGGATTGCGAAGGTTGCCATGCGCTCGGCGTAGTTTAGGGTGGAAATAAGAGACGGTTCTAACCCGTATTTTCCTTGCTTTGATTCCAAAATACTGTTCAGATAGGCGATAAGATCAGTGACTTTTTTGAAATCAACGATGACTTCTCCAGTGGTTTCGTTTTGGGTGGGAGCGATTGAATCAAGGAATTCTTGGAGCTTGGCGTCTTCGACTTTTGGAGGAGTTAAAAGGATTGGTTCGGTGTTTTCTTTCATGCGACGAAGAATGTCGATTGCCGGTTCGGAGACGCCACTGTAGGAAGCAGTGGCCATTTTGTCATAGTTTTCTAGGGACAGCGCCATTTCTCCGTCGAAGCCATCGTATTCATAGCCGCTCTCGGGATTTTCTCGGTCTTTGATGATTGAGCGAAGGCGTAACTCGGTGGATTCATGTGCCTCTGGATTGTCTTTAGTATCGTAATAGTCGACCATTGCGGAGAAAAGTTCGTGGAGCCCCGGGCGTTCGTTATGAACAAAGTCACGACTTCGCCAAAGTGTACCGCTGAGAGAAAGAGCGTCTTGACGATTCACGGAGAGACAATGAATGTCGGTGGTTGGAAGTTCTCTTGAAATGGCGATGAGTTCGGCGGTTGCACGAGGAGAGACTTTTTGCACTAGGGCGTGGATGATGAAATCGGTGGAGCCAAAATCGTGCTCGGATGAACCATAATTTCTGTCGACATTGAGAGCTTGACGGATTGGGCTATCTATGTCTTCTAGTTGTGGGAAGAGACTCTCACGGAAACCCTTGAGTCGCTCCTCGTCTAGGCCATGAGCTTCGCAGTAACCACGAAACATAGCCATTTTGTCTACAGCGACTCGTCTTTCGTGAGAGCCCCACATTTCGGTAGTGTTGACTTTTTTGTACTCGGTATGGAGAGTGACGCTTTCTTTTATGTAGGCTGGAAGGAGGTCGGGATTGGTACTTTTTCGAGAAGCGACTTTGATAACGCTTCGCAGAGAAGTTTCGAGCGCAAGATCCTCTCCGTTTTTTGGCTCTTTCTTTCCTAAAGCAAAGTCGCAATATTCTTGAAGACCATCTCTGAGAGTCTTGACGAGCTTTCCGTCGAAGTGGCCTGCTGGATTATAGTGCGTGATTGAATCTCTAACGATTTGGCTTAGTAGAAGGTATAGTGGGCTTTTTTGGGGATAATCTACTGGAACATCGGCGGTAGCAAGCAAAAGTTCGTCAAGGAGATGGTTTTCTACGAAATCATAAATCTGGGACTCTCTTTCGTCGCTTATTTCCATAAGCGAGAGTGGTTCGACTGAACGGCTAGAATAGTCCCAAAGAAGAGCAGATTCGCGTTTTCTTTTTTCGGAGAGCTCGGGGTATTCCATTGGTCTCGACGAGTATTTTTTTCGTCTTTCGATTGTTTCGTCCCATTCCTTAAGGATTTCTGCTTCGTACTCGGCCCGTTCTTCTCCAGATAATTTTTCGATATGTGGTTCTTCGGCGATGGACTTTTCGTCTGAAAGTCGTTCGTCAAAAGATGGCTCTTCTGCCAAATCCTCCCAAGGATTGTGACTTTCGGTGCTTTTTTCGGGGCTTTCTCCACCCATTGCCTCCTCCTTTTAGAGCTTTTCTGGTTTGACGCGGATTTGTTCTGCTGTGTCGCGATCACGGACCGTGATGGTGCCGTCTTCTAGAGTGTCGAAATCGATTACGATGCATTTAGGTGTACCGATTTCATCTTGCTTACGATAACGTTTGCCGATATTGCCAGAATCGTCCCATGTAACGAAAGTGTATTTGTCTTTTAGAAGCTTATATACTTCTTCGGCTTTCTTCACTAGCTCGGGCTTGTTTTTGAGCAGCGGAGAAACACAGAATTTATATGGCGCGAGGTTTTCTGGAAGATGGAGAATGCCCTTTTCTTCGTCCCAGTTGTCGGAGATGACGGCGAGGAAGAGGCGTTCAACGCCAATGGATGGTTCGATTACATGTGGGACAAATGATTCGCCGGTGACTTTGTCGCGATATTCCATGGATTTGCCGGATTCATGTTCGATATTCCTTAGATCGAAATCTGTGCGATAAGCAAGGCCCATCAGCTCTTCTTCTCCATTTGGATATTGGAACATAAAGTCGATAGTGCGCTTTGAATAATGTGCGCGATCTTTTTCGGCGACTTCGACATGATTGATTTTTTCTACCGAAAGCCCCATTTCTTTTTCTAAGAAAGTATCAGTTTCTTTTAGGAGCTGCTCGAATTCAGTTTCCCACGTGTCTGGATGGACGAAGTATTCGATCTCCATTTGAGTACATTCGCGGTCGCGAAGAATGTAGTCGCGTGGAGAGATTTCATTTCTGAAAGCTTTTCCCTGCTGAGCAATGCCGAACGGGATGTCTGGGTAGCAAGAGTCGATAACATTTCGGTAGTTTACGAAGATGCCTTGGGCGGTTTCTGGTCTTAAGTATGCGATAGATTCGTCACCATCGACTGGCCCAACATGGGTTTTAAACATCATGTTGAACATGCGAATTGGTCCCCAAGCTTCTTGGCCGCAGGTTGGACATTTAACATGGAGGCGAGTGAATTCGCCATCAGTGACATGCTCGTTCAGACCTTGAGCAAGTTTGTCGGCGCGGAAGCGGCCGTGACAAGCTTTGCATTCGATCAGCGGATCGGCGAAAGTGGCCGTATGGCCAGAGGCGAGCCAGGTGCGAGGATTCATGATGATATCGGCATCAACGCCATAAATGTCATCGCGTTTATCTACCCAGTAGCTCCACCAAGTATCGATGATGTTCTTCTTTAACATGACGCCAAGTGGACCAAAATCCCATGTACCAGCGAAACCGCCGTAGACATCACTGCCTGGGAAAATGAACCCACGGCGTTTACATAAACTAACTATTGAATCAAGATTTGCCATAACTTACATTATAGCATAGATTGGTATCTATTGTTTGTTGATGATCTTAGCGATATAAAGGATTGTTGGGAGCTTTGGGATAATATCTTTGACGCGAGAAGTAGTCTTAAGATTGTTCGAGAGCATAAGCCGCATGAGCTTGATCTCTTCAGGGCCAACGTTACCACCAAGCTGTTCTTTGAGCGCGGATTCTGTAGAATCCCAAACGTACATCTTGTATGGGTCGAGTTTTTTACCTTCAGTGTCTTTGACGAGATTGATTTGTTCACCATTTATCTTGGCAAGATTGAACCAGAACCAAGTTTCTACGAGTTCTGGATTAACGCCGGCGTTGAGGGCGGAGAGAATTTGTTTCAGTAAATCGAAATATTCTGGGCCGGTGGAATTTTCAGCATATTTGGCGACTTGTTTCATGACTTGGCCGGCCAATTCAAGCTCGGTAAGCTTGTATGGGATTTGATCATAGTGCTCTAGCGTCTTGGCGGAGGTTAGAACACAGAGTTTATTGTTGAGACCTTTGTGTAATGTAATATCGGAGACGGTAAATAGCTCTACGGGGCCGGCGAGCTTGGATTTTTCTTTGCGGACGCCTTTGGCAATGGCTGCGATGATGCCTTGTTCAGTGAGAAAGTTTACGATGCGGTCAGCTTCGCCGAAGTTGGTACGACGTAGAACGAGCGCTTTAGTTCGTATATCGTTTGACATATTCAGTAACCTCCGATGGTTTCATGCTTTCTTTGTTTAGTATACCTTGAATTCCATAAATTGACAAATCCGCTTCGGGTAATTCGAGCGATGTTACGAGGATAATGGGGATTTTGGCTGTATCAGTATAGGATGTAATTTCGTTTAAGAATGTAAATCCGTCAGGTCCAGGTAAAAGAATATCTAAAAAGATTAGGTCTGGTAGAGGATCTGAGAGCGAATTCATAGCATCGATAGCGTTTTTAAAAGTTTGAACTTTGGCGGATTTGTTTCCCTTTTTAATGGCTGCGACGAGGCAGTCGGCGAACATTTCGTCGTCATCGATGATGAAAACGAGAGGTGGTTTGCGGCTCATGCGAATAGGGTGCCTTGATTAGAAACTGGTAGCTCAACATAGAATGATGTTCCGTCTCGGTGGCGGATGGCACCGACGTTTGCGTGCATAAAACGGGAGAATTTAGTTGCGATGTATAGGCCGAGACCGGATGAATCAGGGCGGAAGGATATTCCTGTCGGTGCTTCGAGTTGGTTGTGGACGAGTTTATAATAGATGTCTTTGGGAAGTGCTGGTCCAAAATCGCGAACAAGTATACGAACTGACGAAGCGTCCCCGTTTTGATGATCAGAGACCGTGAGGGCGGAAGTGGTTGATGAATCGGAGTATTTAATAGCGTTGACGCAAAAATTGTAGACGACGGAATGCAAGAGATCACGATTTGCAATGACGAGTTTTTGGTGATTGGAATATTTGACACGTAGTTGTTTCTTGTTGGAGCGGAAGAGGTATTTTAGTTCGGATGTTACTTCGTCGCAAACACCGCGGACGGCAACAGGCTCCATTGCGAAAAGACCATCTTCTAAGCGAGCGATTTTGGTTAAGTCGGAAACCTGACGAAGCGCACGTTCAGAAACGGTAACCATCTTGGCTTGATACTCTTTAATCTCTGTGGGGTTATTTGGGTCAAGTGAGAGAGCAAGTTGGCGCATGAGAGATAAAGGTGCCTTGAGTTCGTGCGCCGCGACAAAAATTCCGTTTACCTCCGATTGCATGGGTATATTATAGCATAGGTTTGCTAACTGGACGAGTTGCAGTAAATGAGGTTACTGTTCTCGATATATCCCCAGATGGCAAAGGTACGAGATGATTCTGTGCTAGTGAGAGAACGGTCTTGACACTTGGCTTTTTTGACGACATAAACTTGCCCTTTGGTAAGTTTAGGACTACCTGGGCAGATTCCGTTGGATGGGCACTCGATGACCGTTATTTTGTATGGGTCGCCAGAAGGGTCTTTGGTGCTAAATATTGAAGCATCAAGGCTACCATTTGGCGGAAGTGCACCGTTGTTCTCTATCATATAGTTGGTTATTTTGTACGCAAGCTCAGAATAGTCATTCCGGCGCTGTG
>JAFWMR010000020.1 GCA_017513905.1 Candidatus Saccharimonadota bacterium | reverse complement strand
CTACCTATTAGTCATCCAGATAGTCTAATTCGTCGCTATAATACAAGTACGAACTGTCTTCTATAATACATAGCATCTCTAATCATATGCTAAGCGGTTTTTATATGTAGGGCTTCACACTATCATTTCGCTTGTGGTTATATCAAAATTAATATATAATTAATACCATGGAAGACCTATATCAATTGAGTCATGCTGTCCCTAGCCATAAGGACTATATCGACACGACTGATTTTGATCAAGACGAGATTCTCGACATTGTCAAAACCGGCGTTATCGTGCGTGACTATATTAAGTCGGGTGGGATTCTCGACACAATGTATCATAAAAATCTCGCGATGCTCTTCGAGCAAAAATCCACGCGCACGCGCGTCTCGTTTGAAGTCGCAATGTCACAACTTGGTGGGCACGCGCTTAATTTAGCTCCGGGCGCAATTCAGCTTGGTGCACATGAAACAATCGAAGACACCGCACGTGTCTTTGGTCGTATGTGCGATATGGCCATGGCTCGCGTAGATCGACATTCATCAATTGAAGCCCTTGCGAAATATGCTGATATTCCAGTGATTAACGGCATGTCCGACTACAATCATCCAACACAAGAAATGGGCGACATCATCACCATTCTTGATAATCTCTCACCAGAAAAGAAATGGAACGATGTCAAAGTTGTCTTCGTTGGAGACTGCACACAAGTTTGCGCCAGTCTCATGATGATTACGACTAAGTTAGGTATGAATTTTGTCCACTACGGCCCAGACCACAAATTGCTCGATGAAAATTATCGCAAAATTGGGCGTAATAATGTCGAGAAATATGGCGGTTCCGTCGAATTTACTTCCGACCGCAATTGTCTAAAAGGCGCCGACTTCGTCTATACAGACGTTTGGTATGGTCTTTACGACAAAGAAACACCGAAAGAAGTCTACATGCAAGATTTCTACCCAACATTTCAAGTCAATGACGAATTAATGGCTGCTACAGAAAACCCTGATTGCAAGTTTATGCATTGTCTGCCAGCGAACCGTAACGAAGAAGTGACCGACTCCGTCATGGACGGTCCAAACTCAATTTGCTTCGACCAAGCGGAGAACCGCTTGACCGCTCAGCGTGCCCTCGTGCTTTATTTTGGCAAGAAAGCACAGGAAACGCTTGACTATATTAAACAACAAAAGGAGGGCAACTAATGCCAGCTAAAAAGCCAAAGTTCAGGCTGTTCAGCGCCGTACTCGCTACAGTCTGTATTATCCTTGTCGCCGACGCCGTCGCACCGACTGCAGCGATAGGAAACAGTCAGTACGCGTGGTGGATAATTATGATTCTCGGCTTCTTTATCCCCTACGCATTAATATCTGCCGAGCTGGGTACACAATATCCATCTGAAGGTGGCATGTATACCTGGGTAAAGAAAGCCCTTGGCAAAAAATGGGCTGGCCGTGTTGCTTGGTTCTACTGGGTTAACTTCCCACTATGGATCGCATCCTTAGCCGACCTTGCTACGACTCTCATAATGACTGCCTTTGGCATTGAGGTTACTCTCGTTACGGCGCTCCTTATCCAAGTCGGTTACATCGTTCTCGTAACCTTCTTGGGATCGCTCCGTATTTCTCAATCTGCATGGGTTGCCAACCTTGGTGCGATTGTGAAGTTCCTCATCCTTGCCGGCATTGGCGTCGTCGGTATTTACGTGTTTATTAAACATGGCACCGCTAATCCAATTGAGTCATGGCACGATTTCGTCCCTCTTCTTGCCGAAGGTGGCGGAATTGATTGGACTGGCATCAGCTTCGTTTCGCTTATTATTTTCAATATGTTAGGCTTCGAGGTTGTCGGTACATTCGTTGACGACATGGATAATCCAAAGAAACAAATTCCACAAGCTATTATTCTTGGTGGCGTTTTGATCGCTCTTTTTTACATCTTGCCAAGCTTCGGCATCGGCGTTGCTGTTCCTGTCGAAGAAATTGCAACCAATTCTGGTTTGCTTGATTCCTATCAAATCCTTCTTGAAACGGTCGGCCTCTCTGCCGAAGTCATCAGCGCCATCGTGACAGTTGTCGCCTGCCTCTTCCTCTATACCCTTATTGCCAACATTTCTTCTTGGCAATTCGGCGTGTACTCCGTTACTGCTTACGCAGCTAAAGATGGCATTTTCCCGAAGTCCTGGACCAAGACCAACAAAGACGGCGTGCCTTACATGGTTTCCATTTGGACATCTGTTGTTGCTGGTATTCTTGCGGTAGCTGGCATCATTCTTGCTTACTGCTTCCCAGAAGCCGAAGAGCTCACGAATATGTTCTGGGCGTTCTTCGATCTATCGCTATTCTGCCTACTCATTGGCTACATTCCAATGTTCTTCGCCTTTATGAAGCTCCATAAAAAAGGCATTCAAGAAAAGAAAGGCTACTGGATTAAAGGTGGCGCTGGTAAAATTGCGCTCATGGGAATCATTCCAGTCATCATGCTTGTCATCTCGCTATTCTTTACGCTTATTCCAGAGTTCGATATGGAAGCCATCCTTGACAATAAGATACTTATCATTAGCTCTCTTGTCTGCGTCATCTTAGGCGAAGTCCTCGTCTTCCGTGCCGGCAAGAAAGAAGAAGCAAGAAAGGCTGTCCGCCGTGCGCATCACAGATAGTACTCCCAAACAAGACGGCTTCTACATGCCATCGGAGCTTTCCGAGCATGTAGCAACGTATCTGCTTTGGCCAGAACGCCCCGACAACTGGCGGGGTGGGGCCAAGCCTGCGCAAAAAGCATTCGTTGAAGTTATTAAAGCTATTGCTAAACATGAGCCAGTAGTTCTAGGTGTTAACGAATCTCAATACGCACATGTTCTCGGCATGAATCTGGAAAATGTTCACGTTGTAGAAATATCCAACAATGATTCATGGATCCGTGACACGGGCCCTACATTCATCATAAATGGCAAAGGTGAGCTTCGCGCGGTTGATTGGAAATTCAATGGCTATGGTGGCCTCGTGAATGGCATCTATTTCCCATGGGATTTTGATGACCAAATCGCAGCCAAAGTTTGTGCCATTGAAGGTGTCGATCGCTATCGCACAGATGACTTCGTACTAGAAGGTGGCTCCGTCCATAGTGATGGCGAAGGCACACTTCTCGTCACGGAAGAAACCTGTCTAGACAAAGGCCGCAACCCGGATCTTTCCAAAGAAGAAATCGAAAAGTATCTTCTCGACTATTGCGGTGGTGAAAAAGTTCTTTGGATTCCATACGGCGTATATAAAGATGAAGATACTAACGGCCACGTTGATAATATTTGTCAATTTGTTGCGCCAGGTAAAGTCGTTCTCGCCTGGGAAGATAATGAAGAGGACCCACAGCACGAACGTAGTGTAAAAGATCTCGAATATCTAGAGTCCGTCACTGATGCTAAGGGCCGCAAGCTTGAAGTAATCAAAATTCACGTTCCGAATCCGATTACTATCACTAAGGAAGAGTCCGAAGGTGTTGATATCGTCGATGGCACATTCCCACGTAACGAAGGCGATCGTTTACCCGCAAGTTATATAAATTATTATAACTGCAACGGTGCCGTAATCTTACCGATTTTCAACGACGAGCACGATCAAGCTGCAATCAATATCCTCCAGGATTGTTTCCCGGACAAGACCATTGAAACAGTCTATGCTCGTGAAATTTTGCTCGGTGGTGGCAACATTCATTGCATCACACAGCAAGTTCCAAAAGCCTAAAACGAAAACTCCCCACACGGGGAGTTTTTTGTTATAATAAGCTTATGAATAAATTGCATTTTGATGGGCCAATTGTTCTTGCGGTTATGGATGGTGTCGGCATTGCGCCTGATGGTCCGGGTAACGCCGTCAGTTTAGCTCATACCGAATTCCTCGATCGTATCTCGAAAGAATATTTAAATATTCCGCTAAGAGCCTCTGGAGAAGCCGTTGGCATTCTGCCTGGCGACATGGGCAATAGCGAAGTCGGGCACAACGCCCTAGGTTCAGGTCAGATTATCAAGCAAGGGATTGCTGGCGTTGAAGACGCATTTTCAACTGGGAATATTTGGGAATCACGCGCCTGGAAAGAAGCCATTGATAATTGTTTAAAGAACGATTCCGCATTACATTTTTCTGGCATTTTTTCTGACGGCAACATTCATGCAAATATAGCACATCTAGAAAAAATGATCATCATGGCCAACACGCTTGGTATTAAGAAAATACGAGTTCATCTTGTTTTCGACGGCCGTGATGTCCCGCCGCAAAGTGAACCAAAATACATTGTTCGCCTTGAATCATTTCTAAAGCCATTTCTTTTACAAGGCCGTGACTATAAAATCGCAAGCGGTGGTGGTCGCATGGTTGTAGTTAGCGATCGTTACGAGAATGACTGGCAAATGGTTAAACGTGGATGGGATATGTTCCATGGCGTGGCAGAACATCAGTTTCATTCTGCGGTCGAAGGCATAGAATCTCTCCGCACGCATGACCCAGAAGTTCAAGACCAATATCTTCCACCATTCATCATTGTTGATGCTCAAAATCACCCCGTCGGTCCAGTGCAAAAAGGTGACAGCTTTATTTACTACGACTTTCGTGCCGATCGTGCCATCGAGATTTCGCAGGCATTTACATATATCGATTTTCCATATTTTGATCGCGGCGATTATCGCCCAGAAGACGTTGTTTTTGCCGGCATGACCGAATATAATTCCGATACACATGTTCCAGAGCTCCAACTTGTCCCACCAGTTACGATCCATGATCCACTTAATACATTCCTTGGTCAGAACAATATTACCCAACTAGCGGTTTCTGAAACCGTAAAGTTTGGACACATTACGTATTATTTCAACGGCAACAGCTATGATAAAGCTCCGGGCGAAGATCACATCAAAATCGATTCCGACACGCTCCCATTCGATACTCGTCCCTGGATGAAATGCGCTGAGATCACTGATGTTGTGCTGGATAACCTCGAAAAATATAAATTTGTTCGTCTTAATTTCCCAGGCGGCGACATGGTTGGGCACTTCGCAGAAATCGAGCCTGGCATTACAGCTATGGAATCCATCGATATTCAACTCGCTCGCATTGCAAAAAAAGTCGATGAACTTGGCGGGATGATGATTGTTACCGCCGACCATGGCAACATAGAAGAAATATTGGACAAGGATGGCAAACCGAAGACATCGCACACTACAAATCTCGTTCCATGCATTTTTTACGACAATACAAAGAATCGCGACCACTATAGAGAGAACTCCGGCATTAAAGACGAAGGGCTTTCCAATGTTGCGGCAACTATTACGACTTTGCTTGGATTAGAAAATCCGCCAACCTCTTGGCGAGATTCACTAATCGTTGTAAAATAATCCCTATAAAATAATCGGAGATTTTCTTATGCCTATTACTAAAGCTATCATTCCAGTCGCGGGTTGGGGTACGCGTCGTCTTCCGATTACGAAGATTATCGAAAAGAGCATGCTCCCAGTCGGCAACCGCCCGTTAGTTGATTATTCGGTCCAGGAACTTGTCAAAGCTGGCGTTACAGACATTTATATGGTTATCTCCAACGTAGAACCATGCCAAGTGCGCGAATTTTACAAAGATAATATTGCTCTTAATCAATATCTTGAAGCTCGCGGCAAAATCGATCGTCTAGAACTTGCTAAGACCTTACCAGAAGGAGTTCGTATTCACTACACTTCGCAAGATCCATCTGGAAAATATGGAACCGCCGTGCCGGTTTCTATGGTTGCAGAAGAATACAACATTAATGAGCCGGTCTTTGTATTTTTTGGCGATGACTTCATTTGGAACCCTGGTGGTGAGTCTGCAGCTGAATCACTTCTCAAATCCATAAAAAGCGATAAGGAATCCGCAATTCTTGGCGTTGAAGTAAAGAAAGAAGAAGTCGTCAAATATGGCATGATCGACGTCGAAGATGGAAAGCTAACTCGTATTGTCGAGAAGCCAGATTTAAAAGATGTTACTTCGAATCTCGTGCATGTTTCCAAATATATTATGTCTCCAAAATTGATACAAGAAATGGTCGAATACGTGCATGCAAATAACTTTGGTCCTAAAGACCAAGAATATTTAGCGACAGATCCGCTAGCGACCTTTGTTAAAAAAGGTGGCATTGTTCGCGTTGCCCCAACTACCGGTGAGTACCTCGACGGTGGTTCTATCGAAGGATGGGTTCACGCAAACGATGTCGTTTGTAGCAGCAAATAACAATTAAAATCCTGGAGGTATCATGGCAAAACTTCGCGCACGCTACACTTGCTCAGAATGTGGCATGACTTTTGCTAAATGGACTGGCCAGTGTCCAAACTGTAACAGCTGGAACACGATTATCGAGACGCTTCCTGAAGAAACCGCAGAAGGGAAGAATGCTCTATCTTTTGCTAAAGTATCTGGTAAAAGGCTCGATTTTGTAAATATAAAGTCTATCGTTCCATCCGACGCTAAGGAACGTCTCAAGACTCCATTCAAAGATCTCGACATCGTGCTTGGCGGTGGTTTTCTCAAAGGCTCAGTCACACTTCTAACGGGGCAGCCAGGTATCGGTAAATCAACTTTGCTCATGCAAATATGCGCATTCATAGCAAAAGATCATAATGTTCTGTATATTTCCGGTGAAGAATCGGCTGGCCAAGTTAAATTACGCGCTGTTCGTCTCGGCGCCGAGTCGGATAAGCTCAATTTTGCCTCATCTACTTCTGGCAATGATATTGCTAAAACTATCGAGTCTGGGGAATTCGAGTTTGTTGTGGTTGATTCAATTCAGACTTTGTCACTTGCGGAGATATCCTCTGCACCAGGTGGGGTATCGCAAGTCACAAATTGTGGCAATTTAATTATCCGTTCCGCAAAGGCTACTGATACTGCAGTTGTTATTGTCGGTCACGTCACGAAAGAAGGAACTCTTGCTGGACCGAAAGTTCTAGAGCATTTAGTTGATGTTGTTGTTAACTTTGAAGGCGATCGTTATGGCGGATTTAAGACTGTCCGTGCCATTAAGAATCGTTTCGGATCAACTAGCGAAGTAGCAATTTTCGAAATGGTATCTTCTGGACTCAAAGAAGTTAAAAACCCATCCGCAGCGCTTTTGGCCGAACGCCAAAACACGGACGGTTCAATCATTCTCGCAACCCTAGAAGGTACACGCCCAATTCTTGTTGAAATCCAAGCCTTAGCAAGTAAAACGACCTTTGGCTATCCAAACCGCACCGCTTCCGGGTTCGACCTTAACCGTCTCAAATTACTTATCGCAGTTCTTGAACGTCGCACTAAATTAAAATTGTCCGAGCAAGATATTTTTGTTAACGTAGTTGGCGGTATGAAGCTGAATGATAGTGGCGCAGATCTAGCAGTTTGCCTTGCTATTGCCTCTGCTGTTGCTGGGCGTAAACTAAACGAGGATTATGTTGTTTTCGGCGAAGTGGGGCTTGGAGGAGAAATTCGTTCCGCTTTCCGTCCCGATCAACGCATTGCTGAGGCCAAGAAGCTTGGTTTTACTCATGCTATCGCTCCTGCTACTGTTAAGGACAAATTTGTTATTCCTGTCAAAGACCTTCGTCAAACTTTAATCGACCATGTCAAATGAGAATTTTAGGAGTAGACCCAGGTACAGGTATTTGTGGCTTTGGCGTACTTGAAGTCAGAAAAAAGGGCGCTCCTATTTTGATTGATTCGGGAGCAATCAAAACGCCACCACATACGCCAGTAAAAGATCGTTTGCTAGACATCTATAATTCGCTCCATGAAATTATTAAAGAAGATAAACCAGACTGTGTTGCTGTTGAAAAACTATTCTTTATGCAAAATATCACCACTGGTATTTCTGTAGCTGAAGCACGCGGTGTTGTCATGCTAGTCGGCGCGCAGAAAAAACTTCCAATTTTTGAATATTCTCCGAACGAAGTAAAGAAAGCCATGACAGGATATGGTCATGCCGACAAGAAACAAATGCAAGAAATGGTGCGCGTCTATTTGAAAATGGACGAAGTAATCAAACCAGATGATGCTGCTGATGCAGTAGCGATAGCTATAGTGCACTCAATGTTTTCAAAGCAGAATACTGTTGAATAACCTGGCTTGCTATCGAACCTAGACCGGACTATTTATTCAATACTAGGCATAGCATGCTATAATACAAATATGATAAGTCATATTAAAGGTGTTCTAGAAGAAAAATTTAATAATAGTATTATTGTTGATGTTCACGGCGTTGGTTATGAAGTCAATCTTTCCGCGCCAGATTTTGAATCGCTCAAACTCGGCGATAGCGTAAAACTCTATACTTACCAAAAAGTTTCTGAGTCAGAAATCGCTCTTTATGGTTTCCTTTCGCTTGCTGCAAAGAAACTTTTCGAACTCTTAATTTCCGTAAATGGCGTTGGTCCTAAAGCCGCTATGTCGATTTTGTCCCTTGCGTCTCCAGAAGAAGTCCGTAACGCCATCGCAAACGCCGATTCTGCCTTTGTTGCCAAAGCACCTGGAGTAGGGAAGAAATCCGCCGAACGTGTTATTGTCGACCTTTCTGACAAAGTAGGTCTTCCAACGCATTACGGAACCACGCTTATGAGGACTCCTGGTAGCCGCCCAAAGAACGACGAAGCCCTCGATGCACTTATCGCCCTTGGCTTTCCACTCAAAGAAGCCACAGCTGCGCTTGAGCGTGTCGACCCGAACTTGCCGGTTAGTCAGAGAGTTCGCCTTGCCCTTAGAAGTAAATAGGTTTTTAGCTTATGGTATAATATCGCCATGAGCAATAGGAACATAGAACAACTCATCACTAGTTTTTTTATTCTCATTATTCTTGGCCCAATGATTTTTAGTTTTGTACAGCAATTTATAAAGAAAGAATCTAATTATGACCAAGAAACACAGAATTTTTATTTTGAATCATTTGATGCAGAGTACTATTTGACCAAAACCGAGAATAGTACGTCGTTAAAAATCAAAGAAACGCTTGTTGCTTATTTCCCACAGGAATCTATCAATCACGGTATCGATCGCTGTATTCCAAGAACCTACAAAGGCGAAGACATTCTTGTCCGTAAAATCAACGGCATCCCTATTACTGTAGATGATGGCCCACGCCTTACGCAATCCAAAATTATCAATTCGGACGAATACTATACAACGTATGATTCTGGTAGCGACATTTGCTATCGTATAGGCAATGCAGACGAATACGTCTCTGGTAGACATAAATATGTTTTAGAATACGAATATCGTAACATGATTATTAGCCCAGATGATTCTCGTTTTGATGAATTATATTGGAATACAAACGGCACCTCTTGGAAACAACGGTTCGATAAACTGTCCGCAACTGTTACGATGGATAACGACATAGCTAAAGGCTTAGCCACATCCCCATCTTGTTATGTCGGACGTGCCGGCGCAAAGGGGACTGAACGTTGCGTTACTACTAGCCTAGATAATGGCTATCGCTTTGAAACCAGTAATCTAAGAGCGGGCGAAAATCTAACCTTTGATCTCGAGTTCGAGCGCGGCACGTTCCCAACGGATAATCTTATTGTCTTGCACTATAACTATGTCTATCTAGAAATTTTAGCCATAGTAATTTTAATTTTGCTCATCCCCATCCTCATTTTCTTCATAAAATACAATAAGACTAAATCATTCCGCGCTATACTAAAAGAACCTCGCCCAGTTCAATATTTACCACCAAAGTACAGTGTTGCTGAAGCGGCTCGCTTGTATTATTATCATAAGAACCTCAAATCTCGTGACTTTGTTGCTACGTTGATTGACCTTGTAGTAAAAAAGATACTTCATCTCCGTCGTTCCGCGTCAGATCCAAAACAATATTATTTCAAATACGACGATTCAAAGATGATGCATAAACCAGAAGATGCGAACCTTCTGCCTCAAGAACAAAATGTTTTGGATATCGTCAATGGCGGTTCGCATGTAAAGCCGGGCGTTGAATACTCTATCTTGAAAGAAAAACCCAGCAAACATATGAAAAAAATCATTATCGCTCATATTAAATCCTTCCGTGAAGAAACAATGTCGTCGCTCATCAAAAACGGTTTTGTATCATCCCATGAAGATCCAAAAAAACCAAGACTCTCTATCCGGGCTTTGGGCCAATGTTTAGTTAATATTATAATTCTTCCGCTCTATATATTCACTCCCGTCGGCATTTTCGTTGCCTTGCTCGCTATATTTTCATACTTTGGCATTTCTTCCGCGTTTGATAAGATAATCATGCCAAACGACATCCTTCTTGGTCGCACGCTGGTTTTAATTCTTATCCCCATGCTCATTGTAGCAACCATCATGTTGTGTCGCTATCTATTTAATTACACCAAAGAATTAAAAGTATTAACCGAAGAAGGCGCTCGCGAAATAAACTATTTGCGAGGGTTGAAAGATTACATGTTGCTTGCCGAAGCAGATCGTTTGAAATTTCTGCAGTCTGTCCAAGGCGCTGACACTTCACCAAAAGGCGTCCTTCATCTCTATGAAAGATTACTCCCATACTCTGTTATCTTTGGTATTGAAGAATCCTGGTTCAACGAACTTCGCGAATACTACGCTATGGCTGAAATGAGCGACGATGCTATGGAGGCATTGGACTTCTCTATGCTTGACCATATTAGCTATTCGACTTCAAGCATTAGTGACTCAGCGATTTCTGCAATCGCCGGCGCAGCTGCTGGCGCCGCTATTTCTAGCTTCACTGATCACTTAGGATCGTTCTCTAGTGGCGGCGGAGGCGGGGGTGGCTTCTCCTCCGGAGGCGGCGGAGGCGGCGGGGGTTCATCCGGCGGCGGGGGTGGAGGAGGAGGGGGGGGTGGTTGGTAACCCCTAAAATACCCCTTCCAAAAACTTGCAAAATATGATAAAATACGTGTAATTGTCTAATATAAGGTTAATAAAATGAGTTTTTCCATCTTACAAAAAATCGGTGATGCGCAGAAAAAGTCTGCTGTTGTTGACGTGCGCCCAGGTGATACCGTTAAAGTCACTCAAAAAATCAAAGAAGGCGAGAAGTTCCGTTCCCAGGTCTTCGAAGGCATTGTAGTTCGTATGGATCGCAAAGAATCCCATACTGCTCGTATCGTTGTCCGTAAAATTGCTTCAGGCGTTGGCGTAGAGAAGTCCTTCTTGATTCATTCTCCACTCGTTGAAAAGATCGAAGTTATTCGTCGCGCAAAAGTCCGCAGAAATAATCTTTCTTATCTCCGTGAACGCTCAGGTAAATCTGCTCGTCTCGCTAATAAAGATTTCGATCGTGTTGCAGTAAATACTCTTGAAAAGGCCGAAGAA
This sequence comes from Candidatus Saccharimonadota bacterium, assembly GCA_017513905.1. Lineage (GTDB taxonomy): Bacteria > Patescibacteriota > Saccharimonadia > Saccharimonadales > Saccharimonadaceae > Nanosyncoccus. The sequence goes on along the minus strand of JAFWMR010000020.1, from coordinate 25,564 downwards.
GTTCTAGAAGTCGAGGCTAAGACTGAAGAGACAGTTGAAGAAACTGTCGAAAATCCAAAAGGCTCAGCAGAACCAGCGGAATAATCCACCTAGAAAAACTCGTTTTTAAAACCACCCGTTTACAAGACGAGTGGTTTTTATATATTTCTGTTATAATTAGCTTATGCTAAGAAGGTCATATGAACCATAGAAGGGTTCCTAAGGGCTCGATCAAAAAGGATAGCCATGCTCACCAATTTTTCATCTATGCCTTTCTTTTTATTATGTTTGCTGGTACCGGAACCCTAGGAGCTATCGCGTATCATTCGTCTACTGTTGAATTACGATTAGTTGGCAAAAAAAAATACGAATTCTCTGATTTAGAGATTCGTGAGTATGAGGAACCAGGCTACTATGCTAGACATTGTGTTTTTTCGCGTTGTCATGATTTGACTGGCGACGTCGCTGTCACTATCCCAGAGCTAGAGAAACTCAAAAATCATATAGTAGGCGAATACAAAATCAATTACACACTCGACTATCTTGGTGAAACTTATACTGATATTCGCACTATTATTATTACTGATTCTGCCCCTCCAGAACTAACCTTGAATGGACCGGCAGTTATTGGCCTCTACGTCGGAGAACCATATACCGAGCCAGGCTGGTCTGCCATTGATGATCACGATGGCGACTTAACTAGTGCAGTTTCCGTAGAGGGCGGAGTCGATACTAATAACTTTGGAGTCTATAACCTCAAATACACAATTTCGGATTCTGCTGGTAACACTAGCGAAGCATCGCGTAGGGTTTTCGTCTATAATTATTCCGCTCTTTCATCTGAGCCTATAGCTAATTTCGACGAGTTACGCGATTATATTGTTCGCAATGGTTGGAATATCAGCTTCGGATTCAAAAACTTCGAAAAAAATGTCGAATATGCATACCGTCCTGATGATCTTTATTACGGAGCCTCTCTCGTTAAGACTATTGACGCAATGTATGTCTACGAGAATTTACCTATCACGGCCGAACTTCAATCTCTTGTTCGCAGTTCCATTACATATAGCAACAACTCCGCTCACACTTCTCTAGCATCGCGTCTTGGTCTAGAAAACCTGCGTTCTTATGCTGCCAGAATCGGCATGACTCACCATCTCCAAGGCTCAGTCTATTACGGTGATGTTACTTATTTTTGTGACACTACAGTCGCCGATCAAATGGCTGAGTGGACCCATCTTTGGGAGCTCATCAACCATCTTCCAAACGGCGAAGAGCTTAAATGGTATTTTATCAATAACTATTGGGACAATCTCAGTTTTGCTGGCAGTCCTATTCATATGTATAAAAACGGTCTTTATGGCAATAACTATCACGAATCCGGCATCATGTTTGCTGATAGTCCATTCTTCATGACCTTCCTTTCCACTGAAGGTTGGCGCTGGAACGCTACATATATCATGGCCGACCTTGCGGAACGGACATATCTAATCAATCAGACCTTGTAGTATATAATATATATATGTCAATTTTGGGTATAGACGAAGTTGGTCGTGGTCCTTGGGCTGGGCCACTTGTAATCGGTGCTTGTATCTTACCGAAAGACGAAGCGGGAAATTATCCAGAATGGGTCGCTCCATTGACGGACTCAAAGAAACTTTCCGAAAAGAAGCGTGAAGAATATGCTGACATAATAACGCATCGCGCCCTTACCACCGGACTAGGTTGGGTATCCGCCAAGGAAATTGATGAGATTGGACTTGCGGAGGCATTGCGCCTTGCTACTCGTCGTGCCGTGGAGGCGATTCGCCAGACCAAAGTTCCTTTCACAGAAATAATAATTGACGGGACGGTGAATTTTCTCAAAGATACATCCTTAGAAAAATACGTTACAAATCTGAAAAAGGCCGATTTCTTTATCAAAGAAGTGTCAGCCGCTTCAATCATCGCCAAAGTCGCTCGTGATCATTATATGAAAGAGCTCGCAAAACAGTATCCCGACTATGGTTTTGAACGGCATGTCGGTTATGGTACCAAAGTACACTTAGAAGCGTTGGCAAAATTTGGTCCATGCCCCGAACATCGCATGAGTTTTGGCCCAATAAAAGAATCATACAAAAACTTCAAAGAAACAACTACACCGTCTACAAAAATGCTTGGCGATTATGCGGAAGAAATCGTTACGAATTCGCTAGAATCGCATGGTCATCAAATCATTGCGCGCAACTATAAAACTAAGTTCTATGAAATAGACATCGTTTCGATAAAAGACGACCGAATTTATTTCACGGAGGTAAAATATCGTAAAGACTCATATCGTGGAACTCCCCTCGATATGATTACGAAAAAGAAACTAAAACAAATGATTTTTGCTGAAGAGTCATTTCTAAAGTATTACAAAGATTATCAAGAATTCTCGCCACTCCTAGCAGTTGGGCTCGTTTCTGGAAAAGAGTTTAATTTAGATGACTGGTTTGTCTTAAAATGAAAAATCCTCCGCCGGAGCGGAGGAAGTTAGTTAGAAAAGATTACAGATACTGTGCTGCTATTCTCGCGGCTACCGACCTGGTAACTTCTTCAGTAGTGAAGGACACTACGACCACGTTCGGATTATTAGCAAGTCGCGCTGCAGCATGGACCAGACCATTGTTATCCGGAGTAAGATGCCGATGAGTCACCTGCGTCGGATCGCCGGCTACCACTACCTTGGAACCGTCGCCAGTTCGACCGACCAATTGTTTGATTTGATACCGCTCGGTATCCTGAGCTTCATCAATCACGTAGAAAGTATTTGGGAGTGTTCGTCCGCCCATGCGTACGATTGAGTCAAAGCTGATGAACCCGTCCTTGACGTAGTCTTCAAACTCCTTCTTAGCTCTTGCATAATCGCCCAGCTTTCCACCGTTAGCATAATGGCGCCGCATGATTTCGATCATATTGTCTTCAAACGACATCGCGTTTGCGCGGGCTTTTGCCGTTGCATCGCCAGGCAAGAATCCAGTATCTGCGCCCAACGCCGGATCATGTGGCACGATGAAGATTTTGTCGTAAGGCGAATCTTCAGTCTGAAAACCAACATAATAACCAAAGCCAGCCGACAGATACGTCTTGCCAGTTCCGAGTGCACCAAGCACGATTACGATTGGCGCCTCTTCCCAAGGCAGCATCATCGCTTCTACCATCATAGCCTGGCCAGCAGTTCGTGGAGTTATTTTCTTAGGTCCACTACCACCACTGATTTCCTGAGCTCTCAGTGGCACCAAGGCACCTTCTTTTGGGTCCATTCGTCCGATGTTCTTGAAGCTTTTGCGGTTATTCAACGGATGATAGTCCCCGTAGAATTCCACAAATTCTTGCGGCCTTAACGCTGGCTCACCAGGGAATAATTCCGCAAATTCTTGAACGGTAATACGCTTGTTTGAGCACCACAGATGAGAAGCCTCAATCGGCAAAATCAATCTTCGACGGCCAGTATAGAGTTCGTTTGAAATGAATGCAACATCCACACCCGCCATCATTGTTTTGCCAGAAAGATATCCGTCGCCCGTCAATACCGCTAGTGAATCGTGCGAAATGCTTCTGTATCCAAACGGCAAAGTTATGGTTTTGGCGCCTTCACCAGTTAGCAAGAACTGAGCAGTCTTAATAGTCTGCTGAGTAGAGCTAGTTGGGTCAAATCGTGGGTCCGTCGGGTCATAGCGGTAAGGTATCACTTGTGCCTCCATACCGTTGTAGAACGTCGCCACACCATTCGCGTCTGCTCTTGACATTGCGATAATCCGATTAATATTGGTGGTTAGAATCGACGAGTTCTTGCCGCGTGCCGTATAGTCATGCTCTCTGCCGAACACTTTCAGCTGGTCGAGATAGAATTCCGGAATGAACAGTCGTCTGCACTTCGCTTCGCGCTGCTCCTCAGGTTTGAATTCAATCAAGTCAGGGTCGCTAATCAATGCATCGAGTCCAGGAACGAGATAATCATGGTACTCCTTTGGTTTCGGGCTAGCCATAAAGTCCCCTCCTTTTCTAACTTGTAATGGTACAAGACATTGGCACATGCCCAAAGTGTCAAGTGGTCTTGGAAATAATTATATAAAAAGTCTAGTTTTTTAAAAGCTAAAGCGTTATAATAGCAGAAAAGGTGTTAACATTAGCATGAAAAATAAAGAAAAAATTCCAGGGAGATTTAGTATGTTTTTTCGGAATCATAAAAAACCGTTCTACGTCTCTATCCTTGCATTAATAATTACCGCGCTCGGCTTCGGCATTTTCTCTGCAGTCCGCGCCGCCACTACGGTAAACTCAACTGTCAACATTACTAGTACTCGTTCTTATAGAGGCTACAGCTATAACGGTAATTATCCTATTTACTATGGCGTTAACGATAACGCGACCTTTAAACCCTGGTCGACATACTGGTATAAAATCACTACTGATGCGAATAATGGCAATGCTACCTACGACGCCATGTGTTTTCAGGCTTCAAAAAACGAACCTAATGGTAGTGGTCCCGCTATATTGTACAGTAACGCAGCTTTAGAAACCCGCATGAAACGAGTCATGCTAGCCACTGTCCCTAGCTATTCTGCTGCTTCCGTTGCTAACGGCGGTCCAGATTATTACACCCTTTTCAAAAACTACTACGACTGGAATACAGCTACGGCAAGCATCAAAAATCTGCGCACGCGCGATACTAATATTCGCTACGATTCGGACGATGGTCGCGCACAACTTAATTCTAACGGCGAAGAGATAGTTAAATACACAGATTACTATTACGGCTGCCGACATTTTTACGATTCTGCTTGTAACACATCTTTATCTAGCTCTATAGTCAATATGTCCGATGCAATTTTTGCTATGGGTCACATGATGGCGAGCGGTATCTATGGTAACGATTACTACGCAATTAACAATTCGCAAGTCAACAATGTTAGCACAGTGACCGGTACCGCCGATAGTATTGAAGCGTGGTTCAATGCAAATTATCCCAATGCTCATGAAGATTACAAAGTATACGTTTCGTACTTGGCAGATTCTACTAAACAAACTGTTGGCTGGCTCGAATATGATCCGGTCAATATTGAAGCCTACATCAAAATTAAAAAAGTTGATGCTGATACTAATGCAACAACGAACGGTTCGCTCACTGTCGTTGGCACCAAATTTGGCGTCTACAATTCTAGCAATGTACAGGTCGACACCATTACGATTGGCAATGACGGTACTGGCACATCAGCCGCGCTTGGCGCCGGTACTTATACTATCAAAGAAACCGCACCCACAACGGGCTATGGTCTGAACACCGCCACTATTACCGTTACAATTACCACCGCTGACAACGGAAGAACTATCGACCTAACTGGCACATCAACAGCTTGTTCAAATGGCAACTCATTCACCTACGGTAGTGGTGGTTGTTGGTTTAAGAATACTCCCAACAAAGGTGCTAGAATCAAAATTAAGAAACTCAACTCAGAAAACCAGACCGTCTCCTATGCTGGACTCACGGTCGTCGGTACGGTCTTTTCGATTAAAAATAGCTCTAACGCCGAAGTAGATACTATTACTATTGGCAACGACGGCACCGGTACTTCCGGCCCGCTCGGCACCGGTACCTACACTATTACGGAGAAAACTGCCACCACCGGCTACAAGACAAACGGCGCGGTCCTTACCGTTACCATTGGAAGTGGTGACGTTGGCGTTAATAATCCCATCCTTGATTACTCCACTAGCAATACCGCTTGTACTACTACTTCAACTGCAGCCTGTACGTTCTTCAATGACTTAATTAAGGGTAAAATTAGCCTCACTAAGACCGGTTACGAGCTTTCTGCTTCAGGTTCTGCCGCTAAACGCAACCTAGCCGGTATCTATTTCGAAGCTACTAACCAAGCGGACACTTCCATTAAATATACTTTAGGCGGCACCGCTTCTGACGGTACGCTTACTACCCAAGATATGGTCTATGGTACATACAAAGCCAAAGAGCTGCGCCAAGCTGGCAGCAATAACAACGCCTATAAACTCCTAGAATTCACCTTCTCTATCACTAGCAGCACTACTGCCACAAACACCGCTACTATCAGTATCGTCAGTGGCACTGGCACTCTCGACGGCGGTACCTTACGTGACGACGTCCCAGACAACCCAGACCTTCATACTGTTGCGCGCAGTACAAGCTCGACCGCTGCTAACCCAAGCAAAGAAATTGAGATATCCACAACGGCGGGCGTTACTGATCACATTACTTGCTCTGGGCTCGAAGCAAATGCAGAATATAAATTCGACGGCACGCTTTGGGATAAGACTGCTAACCCAGCCGCACAAGTCAAAATTTCTAGCTCCAATACCAATAATGTCACCGGCACCATTACCTTTACCGCCGATTCGAACGGTAAGTGTAATGGCAACGCTGGTATAGACATGAACTTCACGCAATTTGACTCGTCTGCCTACATGGGTAAAACTCTCGCCATCAAACAAGTTTTGTTTAAGAACAACGGCACGAGCTCAAGCCCAGATTGGGTCCGCCTCGCTCTTCATAACAACGACCTAACCGACACCGATGAAGAAGTCAAAGTCAGCACCATCCAGATCGTCTCCTCCGCCACTACTGGACGTAGCAACAACAAGGAGCTTACGGCTGGAAGCGTTAAGATTATTGATGCAGTCAGCATCACCGGTTTAACCAATGGCGTTTCATACAAAATTATAGCCCAAGTTAAAGACGCTTCAAACAATCTTGTCACAATTAAAGATTCCAACGGGAACACTGGTACATCTATTACGGAAAACTACACTATGGCAGCAGCCACTGGTACTACCGTCTCCATTACGATGGACATTTTCCTTGACTCAACACCATATGTTGGTCAGGATCTCAGTGTTTATTTAACCCTGCAACTTGCAAATGACGGCACTACGCTCGCTACACATAATCCACCAGCAGATCGTTCAGAAACAGTTACCGTTATTACTCCAACCATTGGTACCAATGCAGTAAATGCGCACAACACCTCTTCCAAAGAACTCGAAGTCGGTACCGTTGATGCCACAAACGGCTCTCCAACTATTCAAGATACGATATCTTATACTGGCCTTACTGTCGGCAATACTTACACGGTTATTGGTGAGGTGTGGAAACTAGACGGCAATGGTGCCGCCACCGCAAGGGTATCCACCAACGGGCCAACCGGCCACAGCTTTACTGCCAGTACTGAGAATGGCACAGAAACCGTTACATTCCCAGTAGATACCGTCGCTAACTGTTCGGATAATAACCGCTTATCAACACCATGCAAGTTTGTAGTTTATGAATATATTTACTATGGCAGTGGCAACACGCCATTCGCTAGCCATGCCGTGGCGTCGGATACTGCACAAATTGTGTCCGTAAAAGCTCCCGAAATCAGAACAAAAGCAGTCGACAATGCTGACGGAGACAGTCTAATCGAAGTTGATGACGGCATCAAGATTAAAGACACCGTCACCTACTCCGGCCTCGTTAACGGTCAGACATACGACCTCGTCATGAAAGTCGTAAAGCGCAGCGATCCAACCGTAGTGATTGCAACCGGCTCCAAGACATTCCAGGCGGACTCTACCAATATAACCACTGTCATAAGTGCAGCTTTTGACTCTACGACGCTTCACGATTCAAATCTCATAGGCATCGATCTTGTCGTTTATGAACACCTTTACTCCGGAAGTACTTTGATAGGCTCGCACGAGAATCCAGACGATACAGATCAAATCATCACAGTCAAAACACCAACTATTAGTACCGTAGCTTATGATGCTCAGAATCGTACTAGAGAGCTCCCAGTAGGAACCACGACAATTATCGATGAAGTCGAATATCGTGATCTCGTTCCTGGCAGGACATACACCGTTACGGGGAAGCTCATGAGAAAAGATAACGGCCAACCAGTTAGGGATGTTAACGGCAACGAAGTTGTTGGCTCTACAACCTTTACTCCTGCTGCATCTAGTGGTAAAGTGGACATCACTTTTACATGCAACTCCACGATCCACTGCTTTGATACTACGCTAGAATTCAACTATGATTCAGAGACCCAACCATTCTATGTAGCATACGAATACCTATACAAGACTGAAATCCTGATTGCCCAGCATGAAGACATTAATGACGAGGATCAGAGTATTACCATCGGCCGTCCGAAAATTAAAACATCCGCAACTTACAAACCCGACGGCTCTCACCTTCTCGGTGTTGGCGACGTCACCATGAGAGACTATGTCGACTACGAAGGCCTCGTTGAAGGTGAGTGGTATATGATCGTAGGCACTATGATTGATCCAGAAACAAACGAACCAGTAGAAATCGACGATGAGTTTGTTCGTAACACCAAAACATTCAAAGCTGGCCCCAACGGAAAAGGTACAGTCGAACTGGAAATCAACCTCAATACCATCGCACTTCAAGGACGTAAGTTCGTTGTCTACGAACGACTGTATCGTAGTAGCGATAAACACGGTGATGGGCGTCTCCTTGCTGTCCATGAGCCAGCCGTAGATGAAGATGACCAGACCATAGCCGTCAAGGTTGCAAGTATTGGCACTACTGCATCAGATAAGGCCGATGGCGACAATGTTCTCAGCCACGAAAACGGCCAGATCATTACTGATAAGGTTCACTACGATGGTTTGCTCATGGGTGAAGATTATATACTTTACGGCTACCTATATGATAAAACAAATCATGCGCCGCTAAAAGATGCGAACGGAAATCTCATTACTGCTACTGCAACCTTCACAACCTCACCGAGAGTCGATAACGGTGACGTCATAATGGACTTTAATGTGGACGCAAGTGATCTTCCTGGTGTAGAAATAGTCGTGTTCGAGTATCTATTTGCCGGATCCACCGTTCCAACAAAAGCAGACGGCTCTGTCGACTTCGACCAAGTAGTCACCAAGCACGCAGACGAAGAAAACCCAGACCCGGCCCAGACAGTTAAGGTATCCATGCGTATCGGCACGACCGCAGCAGATGTATATGATGGCGACCAAATCGTCGGCGTCGGTAAAGTGAAAATTATCGATAAACTCAAATATGAAGGTGCCATCATGGGCAAAACGTACAAAGCCAAAGGCTGGCTCGTTTACAAGACGGATGGTAACGGTCATCACGCGGGCGATAAAGTTCAAGGCGTAAGCTTTGATTACACAGTAGGTCCGTGCGGAGCAACAGATGATGAAGATGGACCTAGCGGCGAAGAAGGTGAAGAAGATGACGATAGTAATAACGACAGTTGTGATGATCCAGCGGAGCCAACCTATGTAACCATAGAAGGATCCACCACCTTTACTGTTGGTAGTGCAGGATACGAAGAAACTACTGGCATTGTTTCCATTACTTTCGAGTTTGATTCGCGCAACCTCATTGGTGAACATCTTGTAGTATTCGAAGAATTGTACATTATTAACGACGATGAAACTGAAGAGCTCGTAGCAGAGCACAAAAATCTTAACGATGATGATCAATCTATCACCGTAGCTACGCCAACCATCCATACGGTCGCAGTAGACAAACTAGACAACGATAAAGAATTAGCGAATGACGCCGAAGTAATTATCCTCGATAAAGTCGAATACACTGGTCTCGCAGCTGGCACTACCTATACTCTTTACGGCGTACTCGTCGACAAAAATACCGGAGAGCGGATCAGCGGAGGTGTTACGGAAGTCACATGGACCTTTACTCCAACTCGTGATTCTGGGTCTGAAGAGATACAGTTCACTATCAATACCACAGGTATGAGCGGTAAGGAAATCGTTGTCTTTGAAACGCTATACATCGATGAACAGGTTATCGAAGAAAACAAAATTGCGGAGCACAAAGACCTCAACGACGATAGCCAAACCGTCTGGGTTAAGGTGAACGGTCCAAACACTGGTCTCTTCACTCATCCACTTGAGGAAGCCAGAAGAAGTAGTCTCTATGTAACTATTGGTGGTATGGTTATCCTCATCACTGGCGCTTGGGTAACTACACGCTACATCAAACACCGCAAGATTCGATTCTGAGCTATATAGTAAAAGGAAGGTATTTCTCCGGGTTGCTATGAACCCGGAGAGTGGCCCTACGTTGCGTGTTTGTACGCTTAGCTAGCATTACTGCAAATGGTAACAATACTGGAATATACAGTAAATAAATCCAAGGATCTTTTTCCCCTATGTGGATAATCAAATTCGTTTGCTTGGCACATAGCTCCATTATGAACAAATGATAATCTAGTAACAAGGTGGATATTTTTATAAGTAGAGAACTTATCCAATCAAACAAGAAGATATTTGGTAAATAACCCACTATGCCGATGAGTCCAATTAATCCCATAGTAAGGGGAATCGTTGGCAGAATCAGTATATTTGCGAGAATAGATATTAAGGAAATCGATCCGAAATTATAAACCAAAATCGGCATGCACATTAGAGTAGCCGCGATACTTGTTAATACTAACTCTGCTACCAAATTAGGCCGTTTTGCGATTTTTTGTTTAGATTTTTTTCGGCCATAAAAGAATTCTACGAGCATTGGCTCTAGAACCATAATTCCTGCAAATGAAGCAAATGATAACTGCCACCCGATATCAAATAAATACATCGGATTAATCATAAGAGTAATCGCGATTGCGACCAATATTACTCTCCCGGCGCCTAGCTTTCTTCCGTAATACCAACCAAAAAGCGTTAGTCCAGATACAATCGCAGCGCGAGTAATACTGGCCGTCCATCCAACGATCTCTCCAAATATGAATATGCAAATCAAGCTAAATAATAGGCCTGCAAATCTTGATACTTTTTCGAACCGTTTGCGAAGAAAATCAACAATAATACCAAGATGCGTCCCGCTTGCTACAACAATATGTGTTAGTCCAATTAAGCTTAATAAATCTATAGTTTCGTCGTCAAGCCCGTTCCTCATTCCCAGGAGATACGCCAAACCAAGTCTCGCCTCGCGCTCATCAATCGCATCCGTTACGTTTGCCGCAAAGCTATTTCTGATCGTCAAAGCAAGATTTCTTGGTTCTGGTTTTAAGAGCACCGTTACTTTTGGTTGGTAGAAAGCTCCTATAAAAACACCGAATCCCTCAGAGAGTTTACCGTAAACCGTCACACGATCTCCGCGTTCTAAGTCTGAATTTAACCTGCCATACAAGAATACAGTTCCGGTAATTACTTCTCCGTTATAATGCAAATCTTCAAGCTTTGCAGAGCTTGCGCTTCCGGCTATGTCCGGATCGCCTCTAATCGTCCCTGATAGTTCGATGGTCTCGCCAATCATATTCCAGAGCGGGGTACTCGCGTTCGATTGTCGTAAGGCTCTTATAACTGAGAACAAAATCGCGGCTAAAATCAAACCCATCAACCCAGCTCTGAGCCAGAATTTCTTATCCATATATTAGTAAACCATGATACAATAGAGGTATGCCAAAATCAAATGTCTCTCCTAAACCAGCAAAGAAATCTGTCGGGTCCAAAGCTTCGAATTTTGCACGCTCGCTTATCTTCTTTGTTCTTGTCGTTTTACTATGTTCGACTCTAATTAATTCGTTCAGCGGTAACGGCGTTAATAAGCTAGAAACCGTACCAATTTCAAGCGTAATCTCGCGCGCTAATGATCCAGAAGGGAATATCTCTAAGATTGTCGTTGATGGAGACAATCTCAAAATTACACTTAAAGGTCAAGATGTTCCCAGCGAGGAATCAATCAAAGACCCAACTGGCACTCTTTACGAGCAAGGCTTGGTAGACTATTGTTCGGATATAGAAGATCTTGAAGAAAAGAACGCATGTAAAGAAACATACCCAACCATTGAATATATTCATTCTATGGATATTTGGGGTACGGTTTTCGATATTGGCCTCATCGTCTTGCCAGTAATTGCACTTGTTCTATTCTTCTCCTACATGATGCGTCAAGCACAGTCTATGAATAACCAAAACATAGGCTTCGGCAAGGCTAAAGCCCGCGTCTATGGTCCAGATAAGAAAAAGGTTACCTTCAGAGACGTCGCAGGTAATGAATCCGCCAAACAGGATCTAGAAGAAATAGTAGATTTTCTTAAGCATCCAAAGAAGTACGAGACGCTCGGCGCTAAGATCCCGCGTGGCGTTCTTCTTGCCGGAGATCCTGGTACTGGTAAGACGCTTATGGCGCGCGCTGTAGCAGGCGAGGCCAACGTTCCATTCTTCTCTATTTCCGGTTCTGAATTCGCCGAAATGTTCGTAGGTGTTGGAGCTTCTCGTGTACGCGATCTCTTCCAAAAAGCTAAGAAAAACGCCCCATCGATTATTTTCATTGACGAGATCGATGCTGTTGCTCATAAACGTGATGCACGTGGTGGCGCTGGACGCGAGGATGAACAGACCTTGAACCAGATTCTCGTCGAGATGGATGGCTTCGACAATGAATCTGGAGTCATTGTGATTGCAGCAACTAACCGCGTTGATATGCTAGACAAAGCTCTCCTTCGCCCCGGCCGCTTCGATCGTCACGTCAACGTTGTCTTGCCGGAGCGCAAAGATCGCCTCGCGATTCTCAAGGTCCACTTCAAAGGTAAACCAGTCGCTCCAGACCTTGATTTGGACTCTCTTGCGGCGAAAACCGCAGGCAGTGCTGGTGCCGATCTTGCTAATATCGCCAACGAAGCCGCTATCACTGCAGCTCGCGTCGGACACAAAGAAATCACTAATGCTGATCTTACTGAAGCCTTTGAGCGTGTTGCTATTGGGCCAGAACGCAAGAGCAAAGTTATGAACGACAAAGAAAAACAAATTACCGCTTATCACGAAGCCGGACACGCTATTGTCGGCCACGTTTTACCAGATTCAGATCCGGTTCATAAAGTAACTATTATCCCACGCGGACGTACTGGTGGGGTCACTTGGTTCCTCCCGCCCGAAGATAAGAATTATAAGAATATATATGAGCTTAAAGATATTCTCGCTCGCGCCATGGGCGGTCGTATTGCGGAAAAACTTGTCTTTGGCCCAGAAGCAATTACGACCGGGGCAAGCTCCGACCTTACGAATGTTGCTACTCTTGCTAAAGAAATGATCGTAGAGGAAGGCATGGGCAACAAGACTCGCAATCTCGTCTTCCCGGAAGGTGATGTTGGATACTATACCATACAAGCCGGTAAGCCATATAGCGAAAAGACCGCTGAACTTATTGACGAGGAAATTAAACGCTTCTCCGATGAGGCTGCTGCTCGCGCTGAGATTGTTCTCAGATCCAACCGCAAAGTTCTTGATGCTCTCGCTGCTGCTCTACTAGATAAAGAGACTCTAGAGGAAAAAGAACTCGCTCCACTCCTCGAATCGGCCACTCTTCCTGCCACTGCCAAACTCCACGACTAATTTTGTATTATAGGGAAAATGTGCTATAATTTCCCCCATGGATTACACGAAATCACTAGATACAAAAAAATTTCTTGGTAAAAATATCACCGTTGCTGGCTGGGTTAATTCTCGTCGCGATCACGGAGGATTAATCTTCATCGATTTACGTGATTTCGAAGGTATTATTCAGCTTGTTGTCACCCCTGACACTCCAGAGAGTTTTCACCTAGCCGAATCTATTCGTGATGAATATGTTATCCGCGCTACTGGCAAAATGCGTAATCGCGCTCCAGAACTCAAAAATCCCAACATCCCTACCGGTGATGTTGAACTTGTCGTCGATAAACTTGAACTTTTGAATCGTTCCGATACGCCTCTAGTTAACACCCATGACGAAGGCACTGAGTCTGGCGAAGACCTCCGCCTCAAGTATCGTTTCCTTGACCTTCGTCGTCCTAGCATGCAAAAACTACTAAGAGATCGTTCGCACTACTATCGATTCTTACGCGAATATATGTATGATGCTGGGTTCGAAGAGATTACTACACCGATTCTAGCCAACTCTTCACCGGAAGGCGCACGGGACTTTCTTATTCCGTCCCGTCTCCACCCAGGTAAATTCTATGCTCTCCCTCAGGCGCCACAACAGTTTAAACAACTTCTCATGGTTGGTGGCGTAGAACGCTATTTCCAGATTGCCCCCTGTTTCCGCGATGAAGATCCACGCGCAGACCGTCTTTATGGTGATTTTTATCAGCTCGATTGCGAAATGTCATTTGTTGAATCTGGCGAAGTAGTCCGCAAGACTACCGAACCTCTAATTCAGAAATTAGCAACTAATTTTGCTAGAAAAAGACTTGTTCTGCGTTCTGAGCCGGCAAAGCAGTTCATCGAGAAAGGGAACACAATACCTCGCCTTCCATATGATTTTGCCATGAATACTTACGGCGTTGATAAACCAGATCTTCGTTATGGCATGGAGCTTATTGAGTTGACCGAAGTTTTTAAAGATACTAACTTTAAAGTCTTCAAACAGCCGTGCGTCAAAGCTCTTTGTGTTAAGAACGGAGCTAGTCTTACTCGTTCACAAATCGATACTTTTACAGACGAAGCTCGCAAACTTGGCGCTGGTGGTTTGGCATATATTCTATACACAGAAGAAGGCGCTAAATCTCCAATTCTCAAGTTTATGTCCGATCAAGAAATCAAAGGTGTCCAGAAACTCACTGGCGCAGAGACTGGCGACGCCGTCTTCTTTGGCGCCGACGAACAAGCCAAGGTCAACAAAGTGCTGGGTCAGCTCCGCATTTCCTTTGCTGATCACTTCGGATTAAAGAAGGATGATGAAGTCGCACTTACTTGGATTGTTGACTTCCCATTTTATGAGTGGGATGAGAAAGCTCGTAAGCTCGACTTTGGTCACAACCCATTTTCTATGCCAAAGGGTGGTCTTGCTGCTTTAGAAAATGCCAAAACCGACGCTGATAAACTTGCCATAGTAGCTGATCAATACGACATGGTAATGAACGGATTCGAAATCTGTTCCGGCGCTGTTCGTAACTACAACCCAGAGATCATGTACAAAGTCTTCAATATCTTAGGCTTTAATAACGAGTATGTTGAAGCACGATTCGGCGGTATGCTTAATGCATTTAAGTTTGGCGCTCCTCCTCATGCCGGCTGTGCCTTTGGTATTGACCGCATCTTTATGGTCCTAGAAAATGCTAAGAACATTCGTGATATTATCGCTTTCCCGAAGAACGGCTCAGGCATTGATCTCATGATGGACTCACCATCTACCGTTGACCAGATTCAGCTCGACGAAGCTCATCTCGCCATTGTTGAAGATAGAGAATAAATGCTATAATAAGCATATGCCAAAA
Source organism: Candidatus Saccharimonadota bacterium (assembly GCA_017513905.1). Classification (GTDB taxonomy): domain Bacteria; phylum Patescibacteriota; class Saccharimonadia; order Saccharimonadales; family Saccharimonadaceae; genus Nanosyncoccus. The sequence continues at coordinate 10,328 of JAFWMR010000020.1, read as the reverse complement.
GTGAATCCAGACGCAGTTTATCCAAAGGCTTCGCATGGCCGCGTCCAGAACACCGACGACGAATCGGAATCGTATAACGAGATACACTTTATTTCGATGAATGTTGAAGGATCGAAAGAAAGTGAACGCGAAAAAGAACGTTGGCGTAGGGACGAATTGGTTCGCCTAGATGACAAGCTTATTGGGCGCACTATTTTCTTAGCTATACTAGTCGCATGTCTTGCCATTGCGGAGTTCCTCTATGGAAGATATTTACCCGCTATCAAGTTTTTCTTAATAGGGGCGGCCATTATACTTGTCGTTGTTATAATTTATTACATCATTAAGCAAGCTAAGATTAAGAAGGAATCGCGCAAATACAAAAACGGCAACGGAAAATAACTCACCAACCGATTATGATGCTATAATAATCTCATGGCAAAGTTTAAGTTTAAATCCGTCGTAGCTCTTGCGAACGCCAAACTTTCGGTAAAGGCAGCCGCCATACTACTAGCGGGCTCCACGTTATTGTCGGCGCTTCTGGGCATATTCCGCGATCGGCTTTTAAACTCCTACTACCTAAAAACTTATCCAACCGGTATCGACGCCTATACTGCAGCCTTTACTATTCCGGACTTTATGTTCTTTGTTCTGACATCGGGTGCTCTAGCTGTATCCTTCGTCCCAGTTTTTAACGAACGCCTCATGAAGGGTAACAAAAAATCCGCCTGGGAGCTGTCAACATCACTGCTTAACTTTCTTGCGCTCATTACTCTCATCGCTAGCATACTTATTATGATCTTTGCTGACCCACTCGTTCGCTATGTTGTAGGTCCAGGTCTTGATGAATCCGGCACAATTCTTGCCATTAATATGATGCGTGTAATTGCAATTAACCCGTTTCTCTTTTCGATTTCTACAGTCATCGCTTCGATTCAACAAGCTCTTGGCCGCTTTGTTTTCTACGCGCTGGCTCCAGCTATGTACAACATCGGTATTCTTTTAGGTATCACAGTCTTCACTGGTGGCATTAATATTTTCGGCTGGCAGATCTTCGAGGGTGGCATCATGGGCGTGGCTATTGGTGTCGTTTTTGGCGCGGTTCTGCAACTTATTGTCTCCCTAGTGGGGCTTTTTGGTTTTGGTTTTGACTACGAATTCAAGATTAATCGCAAGAATCAGGGTTTTAAGTCCGTTTTAAAACTCTTACCTGCCCGCTCTCTCGACCAGGGAATTGATTATGTAAACACTCTAGTTTCGACTAATCTTTCATCTCGCATGGGCGCAGGTGTACTTCGTAGCTTTCAACAAGCAAATACGCTGCATCAAATGCCAGTATCGCTTATTGGCGTAGCAATCTCTACGGCTTTCTTTCCGCAACTTACTGAAGAGCTCGGCCGAGGTGACAAAGCCAAATTCCAGGATTCATTCCGTACAGCACTAAGTATGATTATATGGATAGCCTTACCGGTCTCATTGATTGCATTCTTCGCTCGTGGTTACATCGTAAACTTTATTATGAACGGTGGTGATATGCTCATTGCTACCATTCTCGGCACATTCATTGTGGCTATCTTTGCTCAGAGCATCTTCCATATTGCTTCACGTGGCTTCTACGCGTATCAAGATACGAGAACACCGCTGATAGTTAGCATTGTTGCTATTGGCACCACCATCGGATTATCGATTTTGCTTTACAATCTCGGCTACGGGCCAGAAGGGCTTGGTTGGGCGCAAAGCATCGGTGCAGTATTTGAGATTATTATTCTTCTCACTATCCTCAATCGCCGTTCTGGCCATAAGCTAATTAATAAAGAGTTCTTCAAATCCATCGAGAGAATGTTCTTCGCCGGTTTCATTACTGGCTGCGTCGCTTATTCTATGACTAAGTTCCTCCCCCTTATGGCGACAGATAATTCATTCCTTGCTACTTTTCCAAAATTCTGCGTAATTACAATAACATCGCTCATCGCATATCTCGCATCTTGTTACTTCCTAAATGTGCAAGAGGCGACGCCGATATTTAAGAAAATAAAGAAAATTCTTTTCCGCAATACAGATTAAAACTAGCCACTAAGACCGTTGGGCTATAGTTACTGCAACATTTTATCACAATGTCAAGACTTGCGTGAAACAAAAAGCCTTGCTAGAATACATACTATCGCTCTCAATTAATCATCTGTCGATAGGGGCGAGAAAACAATTAACAGGAGGCAATTCGCCTAATGCGTATCAGACTAAAACGCACAGGTCGCAAGGCCGAGCGCAAACAGTCTAAGATAGCTCCTGCCCCGTGGCAAGAGTTTATCGAAATTTAAGGGGTAATCTCAGTTCCCGCAAGGGAACTTTTTTTGTGCAAAATTTGCTATAATATAATTATGAAACATAAGTTCTTAAAAATTTTTTTACCCATCCTTGTGGTGGCTCTAGTTATTACAGGATTCTTTATTTTTAAATCTTCCAATAAGGAACTAAAATACATCTCCTCTGACGAAGAACTATATAGCATCTATACTGGATCCAGTTCAGGCAAAAACATCGACAGTCCATTGCTCCGCTTTTTGACCATGCCGTTCTCATTTCTGACGCACGATGTTGTTTATGACGATTGCCCGTATTGTGGCTACGTCATGGAAGATGATTTAGGAGTGCGTACGCAAGACGAGGTGGCTGAGCTCAATGCTCCGAGTCGGCCTAGCAGCGTTAAATCAGATGCTGGCGATTATTCTACTACCAACATACAAGTAGAAAATGTCGACGAGGCTGACATCATCAAAAATGATGGCAATTATATCTACTCCTTGTCTGGCAATGATGTAGTTATCACGGATGTACGTGACACTGCTAACCCAAACGTCATATCTCGCATCACTTCACCAGATGATTCTGCGCCAGTAGATTTAATCCTTGCGGACGACACCCTCACGGTAATATCGTCCGAATATCCTAGTGGCGGAATTAATATTAGAAGCAGATATTACTACCGCAGCCAAAACACTTTCATACGTATTTACGACGTAAAAGAACGCGATAATCCTAGATTAGAGAAGAGCTATAAGCTGAACGAACCATACTATACTTCTCGCCGCATCGACAATCAGCTTTACGTTATTGCATCTGGCTCTATGCAAGCTAAGAACTCTAAAGTTCTACTAGAATATGAAGAAGATTATGTGACCAAGTCTTTCCCGTCTACTAGTGTCCGCTATCTCAAAGATGTAAAAACTAACATTCTAACAATTATCTCTCGTGTTGATTTAAATAGTCTTGACGCAGAAGTCGCGCTTGAGCCGTTCCTCCTTGATATATCTAATGCTTATGTTTCCGAACACGCTTTCTATCTTCTTGATGAAAAGTACGATTACGGTTCCACCAACAGCTCACTTCTGGATGATCTCGGCAGAATTTTTGGCCTTAAAGGCATTATTGGCTATTTCAACTACAAGAATCGTTACGAATATCCTGATTATGGATATAAAACCGAAATATATAAATTCGATATCAAAGATTCCGGCAATATTGTCTATTCTGCCAAAACCAAAATAAGTGGTACGACAATCAATCAATATTCTCTCGATGAAAAAGATGGGCATCTGCGCATTGCACTCAAGGATGACGATGGCTCGTTTGTCGCAATTTTAGATGAGGGCTTAAATATTATCGGTGAATCCGGCCGTCTTGCCAAGAATGAACAGATGTATGCCTCGCGTTTTATTGGCGATAAGGCTTATTTAGTTACCTATAAGAATACTGATCCGCTATTTGTTATCGATTTATCCAACGAGGCAAACCCTAAAGTTCTAGGAGAGCTCAAAATTCCAGGTTACAGCGTCTATCTCCATCCATACGACGAAACGCATCTAATAGGTATTGGCGTAGAGACAGAGGAAGAAACACGTCGTGATATTAACGGACGCATTATGTGGACCACCGCCTATGTAACGGGTATGAAACTAGCTCTCTTTGACGTTTCTGACGTCAAGAATCCTAAAGAGATATCTAAGGTCAAGATTGGTGACTCTTATACGACTTCCGCCATTCTTGCGAACCCAAAAGCGTTACTTTTCTCCAAGGAAAAACAGCTTCTAGCCATCCCTGTTAATGACTATCTTGATGAATTCAAAGTTGAAGTATCAAGCGAGGAAGATGATATCTCCGACCTCGTATATGCATTTAGCGATGATAGCGACTATATTTCAGAGGGATACATAGTTTACAATATCAACCTAGAAGATGGCATCACGGAAAAAGGATCCATCGTCCACGAGGAATCTAATCTCATTCGCGGCGCCTATATCAATGACAATCTCATAACGGTGTCAGAAGAAATGCTTAAAATCAACAGGCTTTCAGACTTAGGGCCTATTAGTGAACTTAATTTATCTAAATAAGAAAGAGGAGAACTATGGAAGAAAAAACTATAAATATTGAAAAAGTCGAACGTAAGGATCGATACATGACAAAAGAATACGAACGCAAGCACTCATCGCTTCATATCGCTGGATTTGTGCTCGGTATCATTTCTATGTTATCTACCTTCTTTTGGTACATCGCTATTCCATCTGGCATTCTCGCCATCGTATTCGGAGCTAAGTCATCACGCGCAATCGCTTCAAAACTTGGCAAAGCCGGACTAATTCTAGGCATTATCGGCCTCGCCGCATGTGTTTTTGTTTATGTATCAATAATCTTTCTCACCTTTCTTAGCTACATGTAGTGTGATATAATAATTTCACCATGAAAAACAATCGTACTCTCTTAATATTTCTAATCGTTATCGTTGCACTTTTTATAGGCGCCATAGTCTTCGTGCCGCAACTTAAGAAGCCATCTGGTGATGATTCGGGCTCTAGCTCCTCAAGCCAAATTGATCTTTCTGAATACAACGTCAATGCGTATATCGATGGTAACGACGACAATGGCAACATCGCCGACCATGTCAAGAATGCAGATATCAAGACCGCTAAGCTTGTCATCTTTGAGTATGCTGATTATCAATGCTCCGGCTGCGCTACTGTAGGTCCATGGATTAAAGAAGTCCTTGCGGAATATAAGGATGAGGTGGCCCTTATTTACCGCACTGATCCACTTACCAATATTCATCCAAACGCCATTGCAGCCGCTTCGGCTGTCGAAGCCGCTGGTCTCCAGGGTTATTGGGAGGAGTACGGCGATTTAGTCTTCGAGAACCAAGCTGAGTGGTTCTATGCTACTGGCTCTAAGCGTACTGATTACTTTGCCACCTACTTCAAGACAGTTGCTGGCGAAAATGGTGATGTTAATAAATTTAAAGCCGATATGGCTGGTGATGCTGTCAAAGCCAAGGTTAATTTCGATCGCGCTATCGCTGAATCGCTCAAGATTTCTGCAACACCTTCCTTCTTTGATTCTAAAGGCCAAGAGATCGATTGGGCATCTGGTGAGCAGACTAAATTAAGTATTCAGAACTTCTTTAGAAACTACTTCAACAAAGCGCTTGGAAGAGAAGAAGTTCCAGAAGAAACAACAGAAGAAACAACAGAAGAATACTAGGATTACCGAAGAACACAGTTTAAAATAGCCCCACAAGGGGTTATTTTTTACGTCCATTAACAATCGAGAGTATTTTTATGATTATTCAATAAGGCGCGAACATTTCTGATCGAGAACAATCTAATCAGACTCTTCACTCATCTTAAAAAGACGTGAAAAAAATACCCCTTTCGGGGTAATTTTCAATAACTTCCTGGCGGAAGGGACAGGATTCGAACCTGCGGTACTTTCGTACGCTGGTTTTCAAGACCAGTGCCATCAACCACTCGGCCACCCTTCCACGTATTATTTTACCACAAAACAACCGTCTATGCTATAATAGACGCATGAAGTCAAATTCTTTTAAAAAAGCCTTCACCGTTCCAGAGATGCTAGTAGTTTGTGCCTTTGCGGCTTTACTCCTCGTCCTGTTCTTTATTCAAAAGTCTAACGTCGACGCAATGTCTCGTGACGAGAAACGTAAAACAGCCATCAATGCCATGTACTATGCCATCGAAGAGGACTACTATGAGGAGCATCATTATTACCCAGAAGATATCACTGAAGATATTCTGACAGTAATAGATCCAGAGCTCTTTACCGATCCTAACGGATTTTATATCAACACTAGTTTCGGATCCTATACCTACGAAGCCACCAACTGTAAGGATGGTAAGTGCAAGAGTTACACACTACGTGCTGAACTCGAAAAAGAAGACGACTACATCAAACGCAATCGTAATTAAAAGGAGGTAACCTCATGAAAAAAGTACTTAGTTTTGACGTCGATCAAACTCTCAACGTCGCCAAAACCCCTATTCCAGACGAAATCGCAGACCTGCTAATCGGCTGCCTTCGCGCCGATTTCTTAATTTGTCCAATCTCTGGTCAGAAGTTCGATCAATTCCTCTTCCAAATAGTTGACCGTCTTGTTGAGCGAGGTGCTACCGCAGCTGAACTCAAGAACCTTCACCTCTTTGTTGCTCAGGGTACACAATACTACAGATATAACGGTAGAAAGAAAGATTGGGATCAGGTCTATAGCTACCCACTTACCGATAAACAAGTAAAGAAAATCACCGACGCTATTCGTACTGCAGCTCAAGAACTCGGTTATTGGGAAGAAGACAAGCTCAAATCAGGTGATGAGATTATCGAGAATCGTCTCTCTCAGGTTACCTTCTCTGCCCTCGGCCAGAAAGCTGGCACCAAAGAAAAATATGCCTGGGACCCAGACTGCAAGAAACGTGAAAAAATCGTTAAGCGAGCCAAAGAGCTCGCTCCAGAGTTTGATTACGAAATCGGTGGCACTACTTCCATCAACGCTATTACTCCCGGCATGAACAAAGTCTTCGGTATGACCCATCTCATGAAAGAGCTAGACGTCAAGAAGAAAGACATTCTGTATTTTGGCGACATGACACAACCTGGCGGCAACGATTATCCAGTCGTTCAGATGGGCATAGATACCATTACTGTCCGCACGCACGAGGACACCGCATTCGCCCTTCGTGGCATTCTCGGCATTACTGGTAATTTAGCCTAGCTACCTCTGTTACCAGCACTATTAGAGCGCGTATTAGATTTGCGACAAGTTCCGCCTATTTAGCTTGCGTTTTTAGACAATAGAGAGTAGAATAATCAGTATGAAGACTTATATTATTGGCAACTGGAAAATGAACTTTACCGTAGGAGAGTCTTCGCTCTACCTACATAAACTTTTACAAAAGGTCCACTCTTATCGCGACATTGAAGTTGTAGTTTCTCCGTCGCTCATGGCTCTTCAGTCCCTCTCCCTACAGACCGATCGTCGTAAGATTAAGCTCGCTACGCAGAACTTTTACTATCGAGACTTTGGTGCCTACACAGGCGAAGTTTCCATTGCCCAGCTCCGTTCGTTGGTTGACTATGCTATCGTTGGCCACAGCGAACGCCGCTATATCTTCAACGAGTCAGACAAAGACATTCGAGCTAAAGTTGCCGCCGCACTTAGAAATGGGCTCACTCCTATCCTTTGTATCGGTGAAACAGACGCAGAACGCACTTTCGGAGAGACCGCAGATGTTCTCCGTGACCAACTTCTCGGTGGACTTTCTGAAGTATCCGCTGAAGAAATTTCCAAATGCATCGTCGCATACGAGCCAGTTTGGGCCATCTCTGGCCACGATAAGGCTGCTAAGGTTGCCTCTCCGCTCGATGTTAAAGACGCATTTGCCCTTATTCGCAAAATCCTCAAAGAAACCTACGGTAAAGAAGCGGCTGAAGATACGCCTCTTCTCTTTGGTGGTAGTGTCAAATCCACCAACGCCGAGTCTTATCTCCTACTTGACGATTGTAACGGCCTCCTTATTGGTGGTGCCAGTTTGATTGCATCAGAATTTACTGATATAATAGAAATCGCTAAACGAGTTAAAGATGCCAACGCCCAACGCTAAAAAACCAGTACGCTATATGGACTTCATCAGTCGGAAGCCTTCCGAGAATTCCGACCCATTAGCTTCGCGTCCGGATGCTCGCCCCACTCAACGACCTCGCCCAATAGCGAAGGCACCATCGGTTGCTGACCAGATTCCTCCTAAGGGAGCTCACATCGAACGGTCCGCTCGTCCAGCAAGCGCTCCAGCCAAGGTCACTAAGCCAGAGTCAGAACTCACCGTAAAGAAAGACAACGAGCGCCCGCTTGTTTCCCGTGAGCCAGCCGCTTCGCGTGATCTCTATGCTGACGCTATCGATCCAAACAAGGCCAAGCCTGTCACTACAAACAAGACACCAGACGATCTCGCAATAAAAGCTTCGGCTGCCCTCTCGGGTAATTCCAAGCCTGCCGAGAAGTCTTCGGGCGGCAACAAATCTCCATTCCTTCCGAACTACAACATTGATAAACGCCCGCTTTCGAATTCCGTTCCTGCTAAGAAGAACGACGGACAGTTTGAAAAGCTTTCCTACTTAGGCGTTAGCGATCAAGGTCACGACTCATCCCACAAGAACATTTATCGCCGCAAAGCAGAAGAGTCGGCCGATGATAATTCCAAGAATGATGCCGTCAAAATCGTTGATAACGAGACCGAGAAGCATGGTATGCCGGTCTGGCTCATCATTATTATCACAATCATCCTTGGCGCTGCCGTTGGTGCGGGTGTCTACTTCCTTTTGCCTCAGTAGTTTCTAGTAATATTAAAACAAACAAAAAAAGGAACGGTATGGCAAGCCGCAACAAAACAAAAATAATACCAAAGATGCAAAGAAGAATTCTGCGAAGCGATACTTGCCGCTACTTGGCTCCATATTGGCTCTAATAATTGCACTGTGCATTATACCAAGGGCTGAAGATAACATCTCGATAGAGAACTATTCAATTATTCATGAAACCAAGTTTGGCGGTGTCTATATACAATTGACATTAATGATTTCAACGAGCTTGGGTTTAATTACGGCGACAGTGTCGATGTAAAGTTCTCGAACGGTTACGAGCTATTGAACCTACCATACTATAACGGTTACTATAGCGATATAGGTGAACCGCTTCTGATTGCCTAACCGGGATACGATTATATTAAAGTAGGCGTCGATTACGGAGCAGACTTATGGATTACGGCCGGTCTAGCTGAAGACGACACTGCCACTATTAGCCTAGATAAGCGCGGGGAATATCTAAAAATCCAGAAATCCAGAGATATACAATATTCCGATGTACAAGGTAGTATGCGCGATGAAGCCTTTGCAAATTTCAGAAATGTCGAAGTAGGCAACATAAAAGACAGCATACTTTACCGCTCAGCTTCACCAGTCGACAACACGCATAACTGTGCGCCGATAGTTGATAAGTTGGTTCAATCGGTTGGCGTAAAATATATCGTGAATCTTTCTGACAGTGAAACCGATTTAATTGAGCACATCAACAAAAGCGATTTTGATTCGCCTTATTTCTTATCTCTATACAACAATGGAAATGTTCTACCATTGTCCATGGACGCTCAGTTTAAAGGTGATAGTTTCATAGAGAGCTTAGCCAAGGCTCTAACGTCTATGTCAAACAACCCCGGTCCATATCTTATCCACTGCGTCGAGGGAAAAGACCGCACTGGCTATGTCGTAATGATTATCGAAGCGCTACTCGGCGCATCCTATGAGGAAATAATTGATGATTACATGATAACTTACGACAATTATTACGACATCACGCCGATTGCAGACTCTGAACGTTACAATACAATCAAAGAAAAGAACATCGACCTTATGCTACACTATGTCATTGGCGATGAAGAAGAAAAACAAAATCTGGCCAAAATTTCTGACTATTCTGCATACGTAAGAGCCTATCTATTGTCCATCGGAATGGATGAGGAAGCCATCAATAGGCTAATCCAGAATCTCTCAAAATCGATTACATTCTTAAACATCATAGTTTATCAATCATATATATAATGACCATTGCATTCGAAAAAAGCTTGTGTATAATAGAATCAGTAGAGTTATAGTTGGTGTAAATTGGCTAAGCCTTTCAAAATAAAAAGACTTAACAATAGAACATGATATGCGAAGAAGAGGTATTTGATACGTCCTCTCTGCTTTGCATTTCTCGGAGGCTTTAGTTAATAATGTTAGCGTTACGCACTAGTAAGTTACACACATCTCGTATGTGTTATTTTGCTATCTCACTACTAGCAATCTTTTGTTTATCTATGGTTACTTTCCCTTCTCTTCTCCCTTCCTCCACTCATGCTGAACCAGGAGTAGAAGCTACTACTACTCTTTCTATTTCTCCAAGCTCCACTCTAAGCCTGATTGCTGAACCAGGTTCTTTTGTTTCTGGTACTGAGACTATTAACGTTTCTACT
>JAFWMR010000019.1 GCA_017513905.1 Candidatus Saccharimonadota bacterium | reverse complement strand
CCCAAGCCGACACCGACTCCAACGCCGGTGCCGACGCCGACCCCCACGCCCAAGCCGACACCGACTCCAACGCCGGTGCCGACGCCGACCCCCACGCCCAAGCCGACACCGACTCCAACGCCCAGACCCACTAAGGATCCTGAGGTTAGGCCGACGCCGACTGTTGGTGGTGGGGAAACGGATCCACAGCACTCAGCCGATCCACAAACGACAAGTCATGTGGAATCAACGCCTACGCCTGCGGCATCAACTCCGACGCCTAAACCTACACCTAAACCTACGCCGGTGCCTACGGCAGTTGTAAGACCAACAGAGGTATGTCCGACTGTGGCGCCTACGCCGATCCGTGAGGATCTTAATACGCCACCGCCGTCGGATCCTGATCATAATGTACCTCCGACGGAGACTGAAGGTGAAGCTGATGATAGCTTTGATCCGGATTCAATTTGATACTGTGATTAGATAATTTGCACCTTACGCCCCGGTGGTTTTCCGCCGGGGCACTTCTATGATTTTGTATCTGAGACGATTCAGTTTTGAAATAATTTAAAAAACGTACTTCGGGGTACGTTTTTTCTGATGCTGGTTGGTGACCCGGGCGCGAGTCGAACGCGCAACCTTTTCCTTAGGACGGAACTGCTCTATCCAATTGAGCTACCGGGCCTGACTTAAAACAGCTCGAGTTCGATAAAAATCTACTTCCGCTCCACTTTAAAATATAAAAGATGAGAAACGGTGGTCGAGCTGTGAATATATTATAGCATAGGGTTATGTGATATAATGATAATATGAGCCTAAAGTTGCCAGTAAGGAAGTCTAATGGAGAAGCACATAAAACCGAGAAGGAAAAGGTAGAAGAACGTAGAGAAGAAGTGTTGTCTCGTGGGCGAAAGTTTAAGTATCCGCTCCAGTATGCGAAGCATAAATTGGTGATTAATACTGTATTAGTTGCCGTAGTGGGTGTTATTTTGTTGATGATAGTCGGATGGATAGCTCTCTATAAGCTACAGGATACGGGTGATATTATGTATCGTATTTCTACGGTGATACCAGTGCCGGTTGCGAAAGTTGATGACAAGGACGTAAGGTTTTCAGATTATTTGATGACAGCGCGTAGCACGCTAACTGCGCTAGATCAACAATCTGCGCTTGATGCTAGAGAGGAAGATTTTAAAACGGTTGAGGACAGCTATAAAAGGCAAGCGTTGACCCAAGTAGAAGAACTAACGTATGCGCTGAAGTTAGGGGAGGAGCTAGGTATTGAAGTATCTGATGAGGAGATACGGGTGGCGTTTGATGAACATCGTAAGGTTGGCGGGGCAGAAAGAAGCGAAGAGAGCTTTCTGAAGGTGTTGAGTACAAATTTTGGACTTTCGAAGGCTGAATATGAGCGAATGTTATATCTGTCTTTAATGAAAAGCAAAGTTGAACAAAAAATTGATACAGTTGCAGAACAGATAGCTGCGACAGTTGAGAAGAAATTGGCAGAGAATGGTGGTAGCTTTGAGCAAATCAAGGAAGAATTAGGCGATCAGATTGAGTATGCGAGTACTGGTGGGTTAATTGATAACAAGAATGTCGATGGCGGTCGCGCGGGGAAGGCAATGAGCTTAGAAAATGGGGCTATGAGTGAGAGATTTCTATCTAGTAATGGCGATGGTTATTATTTTGTAAAGACGATTGATAAGAATGAGATGCAAGTGAATTATGTGAGCTTATATATTAAATTTACGGAGTTTGCTAAGAGATTTGAGCTGATGAAGATAGCAGGACTGATTCGCGAATATATTGAATTACCGGAACTTGATACGGCGAGCACGACTGAGCCAATAGATGCAAAAGAGGAAGCTAGTGCTGACGAATAATAAATCCTTTGTAGGGTGATTTCTGAGAATCAGTGTGGTATAATGGGAGGAGTTGCGGGTATCGTATAGCGGCTATTATGTATCCTTCCCAAGGATAAGATAAGGGTCCGACTCCCTTTACCCGCACCAGGTAGATCGCCTCTTTAAGGGGCATCTTTTTATTTTCTTTCGAACGTATATGGATAAAAAAAGACAAGGCGGTATAAAGACCGTCTTGTCTTTATACTGTGACGTGGATTATTTCTCTAGATAACGATAAGTGTATGCAGCAAGAGCCGAGCCAATGCATGGGCCGGCTATAAAGATCCAGATAACGCTTATTGGCACGCTGTTCCCGCTGAATAAAGCAATGAGCGCAGGGCCAATTGAACGGGCTGGGTTTACACTTGTCCCCGTGAGGGCGATACCAAGAATATGAACGGCAATGAGAGAAAGAGCAATGACTAGGCCAGTGACATTGCCATGCCCAGGCTTTTTGGCAGTAACGCCTAAAATTGAAATTACGAAGATAAAAGTAAGGACGACTTCGACGAGTAAGCCGATCCATGCGTTGTTATTGACGCCTGCTAGGCCGTTTGATCCGAGTCCACCAGTTAGGTCCGCTATGCCCCCGTTATTGAAAATAAGAGCAAGAATGCCAGCTCCAGTGATGGCGCCAAGAGTTTGTGCTATTACGTAGGCAAGGAAATCCTTTTTCTTGAGTTGCCCTGTGAGAAGCATTGAAAGAGAGACAGCGGGATTGATATGGCATCCAGAAATGTTACCGATACTATAGGCCATTGTAAGAAGGCCAAGACCAAATGCAAATGCTGTTAGAATGTATCCACAGCCTTGCAGGGAATCGCATCCTACTGCCATAGCCGTTCCACAACCAATTAATACCAGTACTAATGTACCGATAAATTCGGCAATGTATTTTTTCATATAGTTCCTCCGTTTAACTAATTTTATTTTATAAATATTTTGTTTGGAATGCAACTATGGTCATTTTTTCTGGTAAAGTGTGATAAAATAGGAGGCATGCCGATGTAGCTCAGTTGGTAGAGCAGCTCATTCGTAACGAGCAGGTCACAGGTTCGAACCCTGCCATCGGCTCCATTTGTTGTTAAAGATGCGCCGTCCTGGCGTTTTTTCGTGCTTGTCCGATCAGACATTGTGCTCTTTGCACGAAGAAAACACCAATCCGACGTGTTTTGACTAGCAAAATGGTTTTTAGATGTTGATTTCGGTGATTATAACGAAATGGTCAGAGAGGGGATTTTTTATTACTTTTGTTGTGTGCAGTTTAGTTTAGGACATTTGGACAGTATTGCGAGGCCACAGGTAGTGTTTTTGACGAGATTGCAAGGGGCTGAGCTCGAAGGTCTCGACATGTTTGAGGCAGGTCTTATTGGCAATGCGGCGTATATAATTGATACGGTTTGTGGTAATGATTTCTTGGAAACAGATGATATCTAGGTGTTCCTGATTAATCGCATCAATGATGTAATTTAATAGCTTGATATCAATATCTTCAGCCTGTTTTTTATCAAGATAATCTACGGGATCATCGTCTTTTTGATGAACGTCACCACTAATATTGTAGCTAGCAAGTCTTACTTTCATAGTTTTAATTATACATAAAAATCCCCCGTAGGTACGGGGGATGAAGCTTGATGTAGTTATTTTTTCTTGGCAACAGCTTTTTTACCGACGTATTTGGAGTCACCAAAGGCAAGAATGAGCTCGAAGATGTTGGGCAGGAAGAAGAGGCCGACTTTGAAGCCGGTGGATTTGCCAAAGGCATCGCCGAGTTTGATGGCGACGAGTATGGCTATAAATAAGGCATATATACCGGTGAGGAAAACAATTTGTGGAATGAAGGATGTTAGCAAACCAAGGCCAGCTGGAATAGCGAGTACATAGATCCAAAAGTTGATGCCCATGATTTTGCAGAGAATATATACATTATAGATCGGGATGATAGACTTCCAACCCTCTTCGCCAGCTTTGGTGAAAATTTTCCACCAAGCGACAATCATAAGGACAAAGATGGCAATTGCGACGATGCCATAGACTGCTAAAAAGCCTCCGATGGTGCTGCCGATAAGCGCAGCGTCACCTTGGGTTAAAGTTGTTGTTGTATACATTTTTAACTCCTTTGTATAATAATTATTTTAAGTATAGCATAAGGACTATCGTTATTGCAATGCTTAAGCTGACCGAAGAGAGATCTTTTTTGTGATAATTATTTGAACAGGCTATAGGTATAGTACATGAGTAAGAAAGTCTCTTGAAAAAAGGAGTGCAATAATATATAATATCCTCTAGCTGTGGATTCGTAGCTCAGTTGGTTAGAGCGCTGCCCTGTCACGGCAGAGGTCGCGAGTTCGAGTCTCGTCGGATCCGCCAGTTTAGAAAGTAGACGTTTTGTGAGAGCAGGGCGTTTTTTGTTTTATTAATGACTATCCTCGTAATTTAATGTTAAGCCATACTAATTCCGTAAAGGGCGAAGTGGTTAGTTTAGTATATTTAGCACGCTAATGGTTGTTATTGTGATATAATGATGATGTTATGAAAGAAATTGGTGTAGGGCTGAAGAGGATTTTTCAGAAGGATAAGGGTTTGCTTTTGATGATGATTATACTGTTTGCAATGGGGTTATTGTTAGCTCTGCATACATTGATTCATTTTAAAAGTGGTGGGACGACGATGTATATTGGTTATTCAGATATTGGCGAATTCACTGGTGGGGAATTTCTATCGCTTTGGAACTCGGGAGGATACAGAACTGGTGGTTGGGCTGAAATGGTAGTGTTTCCGATTTTAGGTGTTGCGCTTGGAGTTTTACATAATTTGTTTGCAATTCAAGCCTATAATCGTCGCGGTAAGGGCTTTGCAGCTATTGTGATTCTATTGTCAATATTGGTTGCTGCAGGAGCCTTTGTATTACTTTTGAGATTGCTTGGGGAAATATAGATGCGACGCAGTCTGGAGATACCGCTGGGTAGGCGGACGTGGAAGTATCGATTTCTAGAGATTCTTCCGGGGGCGATTTCTTATGTTGGCGTGATATTGTTGTTTTTGTTGTCGTATTTTAGTCCGATTGCTGGTGCTGTTTATCTGATAGTGGTGATTTCTATGACATTGGTTAAAGCCGTAGGTATTGCATATAGGACGTATGGTGGGTTTAATACAATGCGAGCGGCGGAAAAAGTTGATTGGAGAAAGCGTTGCGAAGATTTGGAAGATCCACACGCAGCTTATGAAAGGCTACACAACAAACATTTGATGGAATATAACTTTGCGGAGCACATACGTAATCTAAAAAAGATTACGAGTGACTCTGAAGCAAAGCAGAAGTATTTGCGGCCGAGCGAAGTGTACCAAGCGGTGATTATGGTTGCTTATAACGAAGGGATCGAGACGATGAGGCCGAGTATTGAAGCGGTGAGAGATACGAGTTGGCCGAATGAAAAGATTATCTTTGTCTTGGGTTACGAAGAACGAGGCGGGAAAGAAATAGAGCAGACGGCCAAAGAACTAAAGAAGATGTTTAAGGACACGTTTAAGGATTTTATTATTATAAAGCATCCGGATGGTTTAAAGGGTGAGATAAAAGGGAAGGGACCGAACTTGTGTTATGCCGGCGAAACACTGAGTAAATATATTGTTCAGAGGCATATCAACAGAGAGAAAGTGATTGTTACGACGATCGATAGCGACAATCGTGTGAGCGAAAAGTATTTAGATGCTTTGGCGTATGAGTATTGTGTGAGAGATAGTGAGACTAGACAGCATCGCAGCTACCAGCCGGTATGTGTGTTTACTAATAACATATGGGATGCAGCAGCGCCAATGAGAGTAATTGCAGTTTCTAACTCTTTCTTTAACGTAATCCAAACCATGCGTCCGCATGCGTTGCGTAACTTTGCTAGCCATTCACAGCCACTAGCGGCGCTCGAGGATATGGACTATTGGAGTAAGCGGACGATTGTAGAAGACGGACACCAGTATTGGCGAAGTTACTTCTTTTTTAAGGGGAATTATGATGTAGTGCCAGTGAGAGTGCCAATAGGACAAGATGCAGTATTGAATGATACATTTAAGGAAACTCTAAAGGCGCAATTTATTCAGTTGAGAAGGTGGGATTATGGGGCAAGTGATGTAGCATATGTGGGGAATCTGTTGTTTGATAAGAACAGGGAAGTGTCATTTTTAAAGACATTACCTAAGTTTGTACGACTGCTTGACTCGCACGTGACGGGCGCAATGATTGCGCCGATTGTAGCGTTTGGTGGTTGGGTGCCGATGATTATGAACTTGTCGGATCGTGGTATGACGGTGTTTAACTTACCGATGGTGGTTTCGGTAGTGCAAACGATTGCGAGTTTAGGTATCTTCGTGACGGTTTTGATGAGTTTAAGAATGCTTCCAGAGAGGCCATCGAGGTATAGAAAAACAAAGAAGATCATGATGGTTTTGCAATGGATTTTGGCGCCAATAATTGCCTTGGTTTATTCTTCTGCGGCAGCATATTACTCCCAGACAAGACTGTTGATTGGGAAATATATGGAGAATTTTGACGTTACGAAGAAGGTTGTAAAACAGTAAGTATGGTGTTGATGGGGGATTATTACTTTACTTTTTTGGTAATTGTGTTATAATAAGGGGTGGTGGTTGGCTAAAATGCTAGCCTGTACTTTTCGTTACTCTCAAAATAATATAAGGGGGCATCTTGATGAGCGAGAAAGAATTCAGAGTAGTGGTGACGCGGAAAGAGGGAACCGACTATATGAAGTTCGAGTTTCCGGACCTTGACACTTCGGATGCGGACGGCTATGCCCGCGCTTGTTTTAAGTTGGCGACGTTTGCTGAAGTTTGCGAAAAAGGCTGGTTTGCCGATGGGCATCATGTGGGGTACTTCAGAAATGTCTTCCTTGGGACTTTGAATTACCATCTGTATGAGGTCCGTACCTATGCAAGTAAGCCTCCGTGTTTCGTTTTCCGTGAGCAAGCCGATGACAAAGATAAGCTGCTGATTACGCTGAAAGAAGTGAAGGGAGAACGCGTCGAGATTATTATGAAAGATAAGGAGTAACACTAAAGAGTAAATGCCCCCTAGGGGGCGTTTTTTTTGTGGTATAATTTTAGTATTATGAGACTATCAAAGACTTTTGCAAAAACATTGCGAGAAGCTCCGAAAGACGAGACAGCAAAAAATGCGCAGCTCTTGATACGAGCCGGCTATATTCATAAGGAAATGGCTGGAGTATACGACTATTTGCCGATGGGGCTTCGTGTCGTTGAGAAAATTAAGCAGGTTATTAGAGAAGAGCTAAATGCAATTGGGGCGGAAGAAATGCAATTGACAGCACTGCAAAACCCAGAACCATGGAAAAAGACGGATAGATGGGATGATCAGAAGATGGATGTATGGTTTAAGACTGAGTTGGCTAGTGGTGGGGAATTAGGACTTGCGCCAACACATGAGGAGCCATTAACGAATTTGATGCGAGATTATGTTTCAAGCTATCGAGATTTGCCAGTATTAGTCTATCAATTCCAGACGAAGTTTAGAAATGAATTAAGGGCCAAAAGTGGGATTTTGCGTACAAGAGAGTTTTTGATGAAAGATTTATATTCATTCTCACCGGACGAAGAAACACATAAGAAAATTTACAGTGCTGTAGAAGGTGCATATGCGAAGATTTATAATCGATTGGGAATTGGGGATGACACATATGAGACCTTTGCGAGTGGCGGAGTGTTTTCTAAGTATTCGCACGAGTATCAGACACTGTTGCCTGTGGGTGAAGACACCATATATTATAACAGTGATAAATCCGTCGTGCTTAATAAAGAAGTACTAGAAGATAAGGTATTGGATGATCTTGGCGTAAAGCGTGAGGAATTGACTGAGGATAATGGTGCGGAGGTGGGGAATATATTTACGTTGAAGTATAAGTATAGCGAGCCTTTGAATTTGAAGTATCAGACCAAGGAAGGCGAGCAAAAAACTGTGTTTATGGGGTGCTATGGTATCGGTGTAAGTCGAGTGCTTGGTGTGATTGTTGAGAAATATGCGGATGATAAAGGTCTAGTTTGGCCAGAAGGAATTGCGCCATATAAGTATTATATTGTGGCGATAGGCGAGGAGGGCATGAAGAAAGCTACAGAGATATACGACGAATTCAGCAAAAAAGACGAGATGATTCTTGATGATCGAGATGCTAGGTTTGGCGAAAAGATGAAAGATGCGGAGTTGCTTGGCATTCCATATAGAGTTGTTGTTTCTGATAGGACTCTTGAGTCTGAGGAGGTTGAAATTACGGAACGTGCGACTGGGAGGACTGAGAGAATTTCTATTGACAAATTTGTAGAGAATCTGTAAACTCTAGTGAGTATTATTGAAAACGTTTATACTTCCAGAAGGAGGCCTATATGCGAAAGAAGACTGTTGATCTGACCAAAGAAGGTAAGATGGAACTCGAGAAAGAGCTCAAGAGGCGCATTGAAGAACGTGAAGTGATTAAAGAAAAGATTGCCACTGCTAGAGCTTTTGGTGATTTGTCGGAAAACGAAGATTATTCTGCGGCACGCAGCGAGCAGAAACTCAATGAGAGTCGAATTGCAGAGATTGAAGATATTTTGAAGAACGTAAAAATCATTGCTAATCGTGGCCATGAAAAGGTTGGAATAGGCGCGAAAGTTACTGTTTCGCTTTCTGGTAAGAAGTACACGTATGATATTGTTGGTCCAGTTGAGGCTAACCCGTTAGAAGGGAAGGTGTCCGATCAGAGTCCGATTGGTAAGGCGCTATTCGGAAAACGTGCCGGAGAGGAATACACACTTCCGAACGGAAATAAAGGTAAGATTGTTAGTGTAGAATAAAATAGAGCCCGCCTAAGGGCTTTATTTTTTGTTATAATATGGTTATGGATAATCGTATCGAAAAAATTACGCGAGCAAGTACGCTAGGCATAGTCTTGAATATTGTTTTAGTTGTAGTGAAGGCTGTACTCGGCGCTATTGCTGGTTCGGTATCGATTTTGACGGATGCTATCAATAACTTGACTGATACGATGTCTGCTGTAGTAACGCTCGTAGGTGTAAAATTAGCCCAACGTAAACCGGATAGAAAACACCCGCATGGGCATGGAAGAATTGAATATGTTGCAGCAACAATAGTCGGTCTGATTATACTTAGTGTTGGTGTGATAGCTGCCTTTGAGAGTGTACCAAAGATTATTAAGCCTAGTATTGCTGACTATTCTGTCTGGACAATTGTGATTATCTTTGTGACGGTAATTGCAAAAGTATTATACGGGAGATATTTAATCAAAGTTGGCAAGTTGACAAAGTCGCGGAGCTTGGAAGGTTCTGGTATAGATGCATTATTTGACGCACTATTAAGTTTCGGGACGTTGGTTGGAGCTGCGATAAGCATGTTATTTAGCATTTCGGTCGATGGTTGGATTGGGATAGTTATTTCTGCTTTTATCGTGAGATCTGCATTTAGGATTTTGAGTGAAGGCATAACGGATATTATTGGGCGACGAGTGGATGAAAAATTGACTCGAAAAATACGAGAAAGAATTCGGGAAACAGAAGGTGTAAAAAGTATAGAGAGCCTAGTATTGCATGATTATGGACCAGAGGATGTCAGTGGGGCAGTAAAAATAAAGGTCAGTGGGAGATTAACCGCAAGGGAACTAGCGAAAATTAGCGCAAAAATAGAGGAAGATATAAAAAACGAATTTGACGTAGAACTGGTTGTTGGCGTGTAGTTTTGTGAATGCTTAGTGATTGACTTGTCGACTGTCGGGTAGTATTATTATTAGCATAAGGATTATTAACTAATAGGGAAGGAAGTATGTCTTCACATTCTGCGTTGCAAATATCTAATAGCAAGCGTTTCTTTGCGCATTTGTCGCGTTTTTTTGGACAATATAAGTACTTTTTGATTGTAGGTGTACTGGCTTTGACGGCGCCCATTGTTGCAAGCTTGACCTTTGCTGAAGATGGTGAGTTGGTTGAGAGTACTGGGGTGAGCGAAGTTCAGGATGTAGAGGATGGTAAGGAGGAAGCAGGCGAAAATGATGAAGAAGGTGATGTTGTTGATGCTGTGGATGAGGATGATGACGTCGAAAACGATGAATCTGATATTGAAGGTGAAAGTGAAACGAAGGAAGATGGCGATGAGGATATAGAGGAAGGTGAGGACGGAGAAGCCGAAGAAGAAGGCGAAGATGAGCCGGATGAAGGAGAGGGGAGTGATGCTCAGGAGACTGATGCAAACTGGGAAGAAGATTGGAAAAAAATTGAAGATGCGGTGATTGCCGCCTCCCCATTTGGATCCCAAAAGGTTGGCGGAAGAATTTATTCTGACAATGTCTTTAAGAATCATGGTTATGATTCTTTTCGAGAAACAGTTATTCGCAATAGCACAGACTTACCGTCCTACTATAACTCACGTGATGAGAGATTTGGCTCTAATATATCTATAAAGAACCAGAATACAGAAGGTTTGTGTTGGCTGTATTCTCCTTCTTCCGTTATAGAGTTTTATATTGCCAAGAACGGCCTTGCTAACACTGGTGACAGAGCGGTGTCGCCGAAGCATATAGATTATCAGATGGTCGATGGAAGTATTGCATATAACGAAAGTGGTAAATCTAATCTTATATACGATAGGGTTATAGCTTATTATTTAGCGCGAGGAGCTAGGAGAGCGGATGTTGAAAGGGTGTTTGGCGATGGTGGTAATGATATATATATGCTTCCGGCAATTGCGAATCCACTTGCGATTATGAGTGAGGCGGATTTTGCATCGGCAATTAAGGCAAATGACAGTAGGATATCGTCGATTTCTATTTATGAGGATATTTGGAATTTAGGGTTGACGTCCGTATTGAATTCAAATGATGCGTATGATAAGAAACAAAGTTATGCGGTCATGAATAATGCTGCTAATACTAAATATGTAGTAACTGATGCTGGGCTTATATATAATTATACCTATGGTGAAAATGCTGCAAAAACATCTGCGGTCAATGCCATAAAGTCTGCCGTTAAGACGTATGGTGCGGTGTCTTTTGGTTCGTGGTGGGATGAAAATAATTGTGCAGACGTTAATGTGTCTGGTCCACAGGATAGCGACGGTAGATACCATCTTAACTTTACTGTGATTGATCGTGGACTTGACAGTGGCGGTAACCCCATATGCGACCTGACGACAGGTCATCAAATGACAATTGTAGGTTGGGATGATTCGTGGGAGTATCTAGACAACGGCGTCCCGAAGACGG
Source organism: Candidatus Saccharimonadota bacterium (assembly GCA_017513905.1). Lineage (GTDB taxonomy): Bacteria > Patescibacteriota > Saccharimonadia > Saccharimonadales > Saccharimonadaceae > Nanosyncoccus. The sequence goes on along the minus strand of JAFWMR010000019.1, from coordinate 857 downwards.
GTGCGTTTATTGTGCAGAACTCTTGGGGGGATGCCATTCAAACTGTGTCCGTGGAAGGCATTGGTTCGGTGGGCGTTCGTTTATATACATATTTGAGTTATAATTCAGCGCTTGATGTGGTAGTTGTTGATTCAGTGGAGAAGACGAGTACTTATGATAATGTTTATTCGGTTAGTGACTATAAAGACTCTTCAATTACTCCTGGTTCCAATGAGTTGGTCTTTGAGCTTCATTCAAATGGTAGCGAAAAAGTGAAAGAGATAACTGCGATGGTTCTTACCGGGGGTAACCATGAAGTTTATCTGAGCGGTGCTGATTTGCGAAGGGGGGCCACGTTTACAAGTATAGGACAATTCGAATTGCATGCTGGAATTAATCGGATTGTGATTCCTGATAATGTGGTGGTAAATGGTGATTTTGTGGTCAAGTTGGTAGCTAGCGGCACGATTGATAGCGCGGAGCGTTTAGTGGATTATGTGAATGTATTTACAGATAACGATACTGGTGGGTCTACCCAAACCTTCACTCTAACCCTCAATGCTAATGGCGGTACATTCCCATCAGGTGCTACTACAACAGTTACTTGTACGACTGCTGCTGGTGGTACTAGCTGTAATACAACTGTTCCAAATACTACACCAACTAAATCTGGTAAAGTCTTCAAAGGTTGGGCGGATTCTGCTACTGCGACTGCTAAGCAATACTCAGCTGGTGACAGCATTACGTTGACTGCTAACAAGACTATTTATGCAGTTTATGAAAATGCTCCTACTTCTACCTTCACTCTAACCCTCAATGCTAATGGCGGTACATTCCCATCAGGTGCTACTACAACAGTTACTTGTACGACTGCTGCT
>JAFWMR010000018.1 GCA_017513905.1 Candidatus Saccharimonadota bacterium | reverse complement strand
TTGATAGGTGCCGTTGCGTTCACCATCGATTTGGAAGAGTTCTGGATTAGTGTGAAGACTTGGCTCAACGACAGCTGTGTAGGCCCATTGAGCAGCATCGGCGGCAAATTCCAAAACAGGGCAAAGGATCCAGCCGATGGCGCCGGCGGTACCGTGGCAAGTGCTCTCAGTCGACTCTTCACTTGCGGGTGGTTGCGTTCCAGCTTCCTCGGATATTTGAGTTCCTCCCTCCGTATAGAAAACCTGCTGCTCCATATCATAGCTCATTCTAATCGTTGCACCTGTTGTGCCGGCATTTGCTTGCCCATTATAGTTCGCAAGAACGGCGCCACTTATAGATCTTATTTCGGCAGTATATTTCAAGCTTAAAATTCCCCTAGAATCACTTTCTATAGTCATATCCATCATATTAGATAGAGAGACGTCTCTTAGTGTTTCGCGGCCTATTTCGTGACCATTAGAACTTGCATCCGAATGAGTAGCCGCAAATAAATTAACCTCATGAGAAATAGACTGTCCATTTGTAGACCGATCAATATAGGCTCTCACATAAAATAGTCTTCTGCCGCTATGCCCTTGTCGATAAGTATCATCATTTTGTTGAAGAACGTAATCATTGACAGTTATTTGTCGAGTAAACTCTTTTTCTGTACCATTGCCAATAAGCTTAATCACAATAACGACTTTTTTGTCATCTGCAAATGTGGGTGTTGCCAACTTAAAAACATTAAAGACATTTGAGAGAATTAATAGCGCAATGAGGACTGTTTTAAAAAACGTCTTAGTTTTTCTACAAAAAAAACTGTGATTCACATGCTAATTATATATATAAACATAAGCTACTTCAAGAGTATTTTTTATCTTTTTGCAATTTGTCCTAAAAAAATAGAGATGACGACGCTTATAGAGCGCGTATGAAAATTGCGACAAAATTGATGGATTTAACGTGTAATGATGGTGCCTGATTTGAGCTTTAGCGCTTCCTCAAGGTTGTCAAGTGAGCAAATAATACCAACTTTACCCTTCTTAGCAAATTCAGTAGCGGCGGTAATTTTCGGGAGCATAGAGCCAGCTTTGAAAAAGCCTTGTTTGGAATAATATTCCGCTTCTCTTGATGTCAAATTCCTTAGTGCTGATTCATCGGGCGTGCCAAAGTTAATGTATGCGTAGTCCACGGCGGTAACAGAAATGAACATGTCAGCCTTGATAAGCTCTGCGAGCTTTTCTGCAGCAAAGTCTTTATCGATAACGGCATCAACGCCTTTGATGATGCGAAGGATCTTAGTGCGGTAGACTGGGACACCGCCACCGCCGGCGGCAATAACAATAGCACCTGATTTTACGAGATCAAGGATTTCGCGTTTTTCGACGATGGATTTTGGTTTAGGACTCGGCACGACACGGCGGTAGCCGCGGCCGGCATCTTCTTTAACAATCCAGCCTTTTTCTTTAGCGAGCTTCAAAGCTTCTTTTTCGGTATAGAACTGGCCGACTGGCTTGGTAGGATTCTTAAAAGCTGGGTCGTTTTTGTCGACCTCGACTTGTGTTACGACGGTTGCAACTTTCTTGTTTTTTCCGTCTCGCAAAAATGCATTTTGAATGGACTGGGCAAGCCAGTAGCCAATCTGCCCTTGGCTCATCGCGACAGCAGTTTCGAGTGGCATGGCTGGAGCTTTTTCCGACGAGGCCTGCTCTTCGTGGATAAGAATATTTCCAACCTGTGGTCCGTTACCGTGAGCAACAATTATCTCGTATCTACTAGATAATTCCGCAATTAGCTCGCCGACTTTTTTGGCGACGGCCTTCTGTGCTTCTGCAGTGACTTCACCGTTCTTCTGAAGAGCGTTGCCGCCTAGAGCAATAACAACACGTTTTTTGGTTGGCATGTACTTACTCCTTCCCTAAGAGTTTAAACATTTCTTTTTTGTATTTTTCTACGCCAGGCTGGTTGAACGGATCAACGCCATGAAGCATGGCAGAAATAGCGCAAGCTGTTTCGAAGAAGAAGATTAGAAAGCCGAGAGACAACTCACTGACGCCACGCTCAGATTCGTTGTCTAAAACCTCAATTATCATAGTGGAAATACCACCGGCATCATGTGCTTTGATTGTAGCGGTGAGGGCTTTATCGGAAATCTCGGTGATGGGTTTACCTTCTAGGTAATCAAGGCCATCTGCGGCGCCTTTGAAACTTGGTACGGTAAGCGGAGATTTTTCCGGGGAGAATTTGAGAAATGTTTCAAAAATATTGCGGCGACCGTCTTGCATATATTGCCCTAGAGAATGAAGGTCTGTAGAATAAATAACACTAGCCGGGAAGATCCCTTGCTTGTCTTTCCCCTCCGATTCGCCAAAGAGTTGTTTCCACCATTCGTTGAAATACATGAGGCATGGCTCGAAGCTCGCAAGAACTTCAACGTCGCAACCACACTCATCGTAAAGATAGAAACGCGTAAATGCGTACGTGACAAGCATCGAATCTTCTAGGTGAGATATCTGAGTTTCCTTGCAGTGGCGTGCTCCTTCTAGTAATTTATCGATATTGCATCCAGCAACAGCGAGCGGGAAAAGGCCAACTGGCGTGAGGACGGAATAACGTCCGCCGATACCTAGTGGAACGTCGAAAGTCTCGTACCCGTTTTCTTTAGCCTCGTCGTGGAGAGCTCCACATTCTGGATCAGTAGTAGCAATAATGCGTTTTTTCGCTTCTTCTTCTCCGTATTTCTCGATAAGGGCTTGTTTTAAGACACGAAAAGCAACAGCCGGTTCTAGAGTAGTGCCAGATTTAGAAATGACATTGACGGAGAAGTCATGGCCATCGATGGTCTTTAGAATCCTTTTGAGTTCGGGCGAAGAAAGATTGTTGCCGGCAAAAAGAAGTCTACATTTGGCAGAATCACCAAGATAAAGTGCTTCGTAAACAGCACGTGCACCTAAGTAACTCCCGCCAATGCCAATACAAACCAGATAATCGGAATCGTTTTGGACTCTTTTGGCTACTTCTTTGATTCTTTTGAGCTCGGTCGCAGAAAATGTTTCCGGGAGGGCAAACCAATCGCCCATCGGATCGTCTTTGATGTTGTCGATTAGCTCACTAGCTAAACTATAGTCTAAATCAATCTTGTTTTTCATAACTTAATATTAACATAAGTTAGATAGTTGTAGTAGGCTTCGATTGATTATATTTTACTGGTGTTGCAAATATTTGGATAAATTTTACGGAAGTTTCGCAAGATGATTGCGACATAGGCAAATAATACCTTCTCGTTAAAAAAACTATTTTGTAATAAAAGCGTACTTCGAAAGGTCTGAGAAGTAGGTAGTGTAACTAGTTTGCGACACAACGGGCTGATAATCCAATATATTTATAATTTGTGCCCGAACCTGGATAAATACCTTTAGGAGTTACCCCTGTGTCATATGATAGGCTACCGGTATCAATAGTCACTGACCAGTAATATCCTGCGCTACCCTTGACATCACTTTGATTGCCGAACGTTCCGGAATAAACGTAATTAACTGGGAATGCTCGCCATCGTTGCGCAGCTTCGTAATTAGATGTTTGCGTGCGCCCTAATCCACCCATCGCTCTATCGAGATTGGCAAAATCGCCATTTCCAGCTCCAGTTGGCAAGCGCCAACCTCGTGGACATATGGAGGTTGGATCATATACGTCTTGTCCGGAAGAGCTGCTGACGCTAGTTACCGCAGACCACGAGTAGTAGTTCCCGTATGAGTAGATCCTGGCGTCTAGATTAGCATGGGAATTCGCGGATGAAACGTTGTTGGTAATTGTTGGGTTAGTACCTCTTGAGGTTTTATTTAGTGTATTGATTTGATACGCAACAGGTGATGTTGAAAATGACGACGTAGAAGCCGGTAAGGAATAGTCGGAAAGAATGTCCGTATCTACCGCGGTGAGTGGCGTAATAGCAGTGCTACCTAATCTTAGGTTTTCTATCATCCACCAATTGTTATCAGCAAGTTTAGCTACGGCGTAAACATCATTGTCGCGTTTATCGGTTAAGGCGATAACTGTATCGTTTGCATAAGCCGAATATGGAGCAACAGTTGAATCGAAATCTTGAAGATATAACGGAGAAGTAACGCCATTTATCGTAATCGTTTCTGCTGATACCCAGACTGCATAGAGGGTAATAATATTATTTGCATCATGACTTGCAATAAAAGTATTGGTGGCTCCTATAGTCTCGTTGGGCCCGTAGATAATATCCGTGCCGTTAACGACAGCTTCTGGGTTGATTGACCATCCGGCAAAGCCATAATTCTCTCGGCTATAGTTAGACGCGAAGAGATCAAAGGTGTCGCCCTCGGCAACGTTTGTATGTTTAACATTAGCCATACAGGTCGTAGTGATAGTGTCGCCACTGAGTTCACATCTGCCGCCGTTAGCGTTATAGACAACCGTATAGACTGGTCTCCAGACTGTATAAAATGTCATGTCTTCGGTCGGAGTGACATTTTGGCCGTTTGTATAAACCACAGTACCAGTGGAACCGTCAGCGTTGTTAGTGACAGTATCCCAGCCGATGAGTTTATAGCCAGTACGAGAGAAGGACGAAGTCGGAGCGACAGTAGTGGCGCTACCTTGGACAACGGTCTTAGTGCGTTCTGCATTACCATTGGTATTAACGAAGGTCATAATGTGGATATCGTCCCATTGGGCGTATAGAGTGAGGGTACCACCGCTAGCCACACCTTCGGCTCTGGCTGCAGCGGTGATAGAACCGCCTGCAGTGACAGTTGCGCCTGTGCCATCAGCCTTAGTGTTCCAGTTGCGGAATTTTTTGTGATCGTCTGGAGCAATAAAAGTGTTATAGTTAGCCGTAGCAGCATTAATCTCTACGTTGGCTTGGTCATTCATCGAGCCGGAACCACCATTTGCATCGTAGTGGATTGTAGTCACGCCATTACCTGCAATGCAACGAATAGGCATACCGAAGCGCTTGTTGTAACTCATGGTGGTAGCGTTTGCGGTGGCAAGACTGTAATAAGCTACGCCTTGGCTACTGTTGGTTGAAGTCCAGAGATAAACAGATGTGGTGTTAGTTGGCGAATTTGTGCCATTTTTATATCCAGCTTTGTAGAAACTGTAAGGAACTGCGAAGGCCGTAGTAGTGTCATATGCAGCAGTAGTGCGAAGATTATTGAATTGGGTTCTAGTAGGTAGATCCCAACCTGATGGGCAGATGCTTGTAGTGATATTTTCTGCGCTAGTCGAATGATCTCTAGCATCCGCAATAGCGGTAGCGTAGGAATAGTAGGTGCCATATGCTGCGTCGGTATAGAGTTTTTTACTGGTGTAAGCTGCGACGTTATTTGTAGTCTCAAAAGAAGAAGTGGAGGCTGGAATTACTGCAGTATAGCCGGATAGAAGGTCAGAATCGTGGGATGAGATGAGGGTGCTACTATCTCCGCCAAAGTTAAGGTTTTGCGTCATCCAGACCTCACCGTCATCGAGGAGAGAAACAGTATAGCTCTTGTTATCACGAGCATCGATAAGATTATAGGTATCCTTAGCTGTCATAGCAGATTTTACCGTACTGTTCATGTCTTGTAGACAAACGGCGTCGGTATCACCTGGAGTGCCGGTGGTGATAGTAGTAGCAGAGGGATGGCAAGAATCGTTGGTCCACATGGCGTAGAGAGTGGTGTTAGTAGAGGTTGCGATATAGCTGGCTGTTCCGGAGACGATTGCTGACGCGGAGATCTCTACTCCAGATTCGTCAATCCAGCCAGAGAAGGTATAGCCAGAGCGAGTGGGGACCGTAGAACTTAGAGTGAAGGTGTAAACACCATTAGCATCAACGTTTTGTGCCTGGGGGACTGAGGTCGTATTGCCTCCATTAGCGTCATAGGCCAGTGTGAAGGTTTCTGGATCCTTCGCAAGACAACGGATAGCGTACCCGGCGAGCCTGTTGTAGTAGTACGTACCAGGGTAGACACTACTATTACTAAAGTACAGGTGATAGGCGCTGCTGTTGCTACTGTATGAGGTTGATGACCAGTAACTGCCAGAAATGCCGCGAGCGTCGGTGGACGAACCAGTATAATACCCAGAATACAGGAAATTATTGGGGTATGCACGCCATCTGCCTGAAGCAGCGGTGGTGGATTGGTAGGATCCCGTGCCGCCCATATTGACATCTAGCATGCCAAAGTCACCGGAGGCATTATAGCCGCTTGGTAAATGCCAGCCAGATGGACAAATATCGCCATCTAGAACAGCGGAGGAAGACTTGACGTTATAGGTACCGTGACCAGCAGTAGCAGTGTACCAATTATACATACCACCATAGCTATACCACTGGGAGGTTTGATTGTTCGCATAAGCAGAGGCTGTGTTAGAGCGATCGAGGTTGCCGAGGCCGAGAGAGAATTGGTCGTAGCAATCTTTACTATTGACGAGGCAGGTAGCGAATGTGGAGCCACCTGCTGCGGTGGTGGGGATATTGGAGAGAAAATCTGCGGTAGGATGATTAGTGTTAATGCTATCTAGGGTTCTTCCGGCTGGATCTAGCTTTAAGTTTTCTATCATCCAACAGTTACCATCGGCGAGTTTAGCAATAGCATAGACGCTACCATCGCGACTGTCAGTAAGCGCCGTGACGTCACCAACAGAGAGATTAGAACAACTAATCCAACCTTGGAAATAGATTGGCTTATTGTTGGTATCTTTTTCCGCTTCGAGCCAAATGGCGTAAAGTTTGATAATGCCATCGTTATCCGTATCATACTCCGAAAAACCTGCTGGAAGAGTTATGGTAGCATTAGGGCCGTACACGACAGCACCTTCCTCGTTCGGATTTGTACTTGCTACTGGGCTCCAGCCAACAAAACCGAAGCCTGGACGAGAATAGTTAGAAGCAATTAGGTTTATAGTGCTCCCTTCTTTAACACCAGTATGTCTTACAGATTCCATAGAGCCTTCTGTTGGAGTATTATCTGGATCGATATTATTAGCGTCGTAAACGATTGTGAGTTTTGAGGTTTTCCATTGCGCGTATAGGATAATATTATTATCGACTTCTGGATCGATTGAGATTGACTCACCTGCTGCATAACTATCACCGGATCCATCTGCTTCTGTATTCCAACCGTAAAAATTAAAGTTTGTTCTAGTTGGAATCTTGTTGGAGAGGATTACATCCAATCCAGAAAGAGTAGTTTCTGTATTAGACGGGAAGTTATTAACGGTTTCTTCGGTATTCTTATTGTAGTTGATTTGATAAGCCGCTGCATTCGCCACCGCAGAAATAGTAAAGGTCTGCTCATACGTCCCAGCAGGAGTAGTAGTATCGGTCTTAGCACCAAAGGTAAGATCGTGAGTATTGGTCTTAGGATCTTCTGCATTAGTAGTAGCAATGACTACACCTTCTGAAGCT
>JAFWMR010000002.1 GCA_017513905.1 Candidatus Saccharimonadota bacterium | reverse complement strand
GTAAAGAATAGTATTCTTAGCACTCGTTACTGCAGCTTGGTCACCACCAGAAGTTGTATATTTCACACCACCGATAATTACCATGACTACGGCAAGGATACCAATGACATAGAGAACGCCGTTGATAATGTTAGTAACGGTATTCTCGAGCTTAACTTCTTGACCACTTGCATCAGTTTGCCTCTGGCCAGTGTCATTCATTCCGCACTTTGCCTTATCCGCAGCCGTAGTAGCAGCTTGCATGCATGAGTTATAATCCGCATATACCGCTGGTGCCAAAAACACACCTGCACCCGCAACCGCTAACGTCAAAGCCATCACCGCAGTTTTAACTTTATTTGATAAGCTCATTAAAGTTTTTCCTTTCTTTTAAACTTAAGCTTATTATAACTATAAAAACATAGCCTGTAAAGTTAATTACGACAAAAAATCCTAGTTTGAAACGCTTAGTAGCTTACTCTACCACCCTAAAAATAACAAAGTTAACAACAGCATAAGCCAATATCATTACTACTAAGCCCACCACAGACCATAATATCGTGCTCTTTGCTTTCTTCACTGCTGACGGATCGCCAGCGCTTGTTGTCATTTGTATGCCAGCCACAATAACCATCACCACTGCGACCAACCCACCAATATACAAAAAGACATTGATTATACGCTCCGGATTATCCGCCAAAGTCCCATCCGGAGTTTGGTTAGCCAATTTAGCTTTTATGTCTTCGTAAGTCTCAGCAACTTTGTTAAGGACGTTCCACATCAATTTTTATCTCCCTGCTTAATTATGTCGTCAAACTTAAAACAGCCGTAGCAATCGCATATGCCAATATCGAAATAATTAGACCGATAATCGATCCAGATATTGTTTTCTTAGCTTTCTCCACACTACTTGGATTACCTGAACTCGTCACCATTAAAAAACCGCCATACATCACGAAACCTACAGCGACGAACCCAGCCAAGAACAAGGCGTCTTTTACTACCACAGCAACTATCTTGCCTATCGTTTCCGCCAACTTATTACCTTGAAAATTGCTCTGCGCAATTTCCCCATTTTCACATTCCAATACCGAATACCATGCATCCATTCCAAAAAGCGTCGTATTGGCACAATTATCAGCAAATGCCATACGGGGGACCATCGCACCCACTAATATCATTATCCCCGCAATCAAACTTAAAAGTCTCTTTCTCATAACCTCATTATAACATATTTAATCGTAACGCAAGCAAGAGTGCGATCCATCTTGATGGACAAATAGCTTATCCACTCATAAAAGCCAAAACTTAAGCATTCCATATTGACTTTTTTATCTTAAAATGCTATAATTTATAAGATAAACATATCCTATGAGTGTGTTAAACAAGACAAAACGATTTTTTATCTCCTTGGGCGCGGTTTTTCTGAGTATCTTTCTTATGCTAAACGTCCTTTCTACCCCTGTTTTTGCTGACCCAGAAACCACTCAAACTCAAACTCAAAGCGAAACCACTTCCGAAACTCAAAGTCAAGGGCAACAAACCCAAACTCAAGAAACATCCGAAGAAAGCACCAATACTTGTTATGACGAATCTGGATCTCTTGGTTGGCTCGTCTGTCCTACTACTGGATTTTTGGCACGCGTCACTGATGGCCTTTACGATATTATCCAAAACCTACTTGTCATAAAACCCCTTACTTCCGACTCTGATTCTCCATACCACCAAATTTGGTCTATCTTCAGAGACATTACCAACGTCGTCTTCGGCATTTTCTTCCTTATTATCATCTTCTCTCAGATTTCCGGCATCGGCATCTCAAACTATGGCGTCAAAAAACTTCTCCCAAAAATCATCGTTTCCGCTATTCTCATCAACCTAAGCTACATTATCTGCGCAGCCCTAGTTGATGTTTCTAACGTAGTCGGCGCCTCTTTGAAAGGCCTTTTCTCGAGTGTCGAGGAAAGCGTCACGGCTACTGGCATTATCGCCGGCGCAGCCGAGGGAACTAAGATTGACTTCTCGAACATTGTCTCCGGCCTTATCGGCGGCGGTCTTATCGCTGGTCTTGCCATTGGAGCCTCTGGTGGTCTCGGTGCCATCTTTATCTCACTTCTTCCAGTCCTCCTCGCAGCATTCTTTGCAGTCGTCATCGCTTATATCACCATTGCGGCTCGTCAAGCTTTTGTTTACCTTCTTATCATGGTTAGCCCACTGGCTTTCGTATGCAACTTATTACCTAATACCGAAAAATGGTTTACAACCTGGAAAAAATCACTTTACCAAATGCTGTTTTTCTACCCAATGTTCGCCGCCCTCTTTGGCGCATGCTCGCTCGTAGGTTGGACTATCATAGCCGCCGCCGAAGACGTGCTTGTTCTCATTCTTGGTATTGCAGTAAAGGTTGTTCCTCTTTTTGCCTGTTGGTCTCTCCTCAAAATGTCCGGTACGCTCCCAGGTCAAATCAACTCCATGCTTACCAAATTCAGCCAACGCCCAGTCGGCGCTGCTCGTTCCTGGGCTGGCGACGAAGCTGCTCTCAGACGCGCTAAATATCTCGGCGATAAGCCACGCACGTGGCAATATGGTCGCAAGTTCGGTCAAGCTCTCCAAGACCGCAAATTCCGCACAGCATCTGATACGCAAAAATATCTCGAAACGGCCAAACTACGCGGTGCTGCTTACGCCTCCGATATACGCAACCGCAAAGGTGGAATTACTAGACGCGGCAGAGATCTAGCCTCTCTGATTGCCCAAAATGCCGAATATCAGCGACGCGTCCTTAAAAATACTAACGATGTCGAAAAAGGTCTCGCCAATTATGCAGTCAGCGATAGAGACGAGGAACGTCTCAAGGCCATCGATATTGGCAATATGAACGCAGCAGACGCACTCTACTACGAGACAGCTCGTGGAGAAAAAGTACGCTTTGACAACACTCAATCTCGCCAAGATCGTATTAATGCCGCCTTCGACGCCAATAGTAATGCTATCTTCAATGCCAATAGACGCGCTGAAGAGCTCGCCCGCACAGTCAACTACAACGACCTAGCTCGCTATCAGCAAATTTCTTCTGCACTAGAAGGCGACGTTATGGGGACCCACCTTGTTGGTGCCAACGCCGCTGCCGACTTCGATAGTCAAACTAAGGTAATTGGTAAAAAATTCAGTTCTTACTTCACAGCCATTCCTGCCACTCAAGAGCTTTATGATCGTCTCTATCAACTCACTGCTACTGATCACATCGCAAAGGATATTGACCCAATCCTTACCGGTCTAACCGCTCTTAATTTACGTGGCGATACCGATCTCGTAACTGATGTCGTCGAACGTATGCTCGACAGCAAACAAATCCAACTAGGCACTCATGCCTCACAATCGCTTGCCAACTTCTGTATGTTCACCGCCAAAGATTCCGATCCATTCCTACGCCGCTTTGGCAAATACATTAATCTAGAAACGGCACGCGTCTTCAATGAAGGACAGTCTAAACCTAAGCGCAAAAACACCACTCTCAGCCTTAATGAATATATTACTGGTAGATATGATGAATATGATGAGTTCGGTCGCTTAGTCGAAGGCACGGGTAAATCCAAACTCTCCCTCTCTCAACTCGTCGAAGGTACTCCGCTCGATAAAATCGAACGCACATACTTCGATAACATGGCTGCCCGTGTTCGCAATGCATATGTTCGACCAGGCTCAGATAATCCAGAAGCCATCGAAGCATTCAAGAAAAAGATGTCAGAAATCGAATCCGCCATGGCCCCTGCTTACATCTCCGCTATGCTTAAATATGGGTCCGGTTCCGAACAGATCGTTAATGGCGCTGCTGATCTCACCGGTCTCAAGCGCGGTAAGAACGGCACTTGGGAGCAACGCTGGCTCGATCCGAAAGACCCATTCTATGGCGTTGGACAAGAATTCTTTACTGAGCGCGTCAAACATTATCTTAAGTGGCAAACACCATCCCAAATCCTCGGTCTGCGCACCGATGTGTTCTACCCAATCGTCGAGACCCTTGGCACCGATTATATTTCGCAACTCGAACAGCATCTTGCTCACCCAGACAATCCAGACTACCCAGATCCTGTTACTAAGATTTCTCCTAATCTTCTTGAAACTATGCCGCCTGAAGATCGCCCCGTTTCGGAAATTCCTGCCTGGTATTATCAAGCACCTGAAGAAATTCTCGATACTGATTCTGAAGAAGAAAAGAAACGAAAAGAAGAAGACAACGAAAAGCTTGCCAAGCGCAAGAAAGCCTTCCGTGACAAACTTGCCAAAGTTTCCTTTATGGATATCCTATTCAGAAACAAGACCCTCGATCAGGTCATGACCAGCCGCCGCTCTGGCGTCACAGCTGGCACCAAAGCCTCCGTACGTGACTTCCTCGGTCTCGACTCTGAAGACTTCGTCGATGATTACCGTGACGAGATTAATGAGCGTCGACGCAAACATCGCGAGGATCGCAAACGCCGCAAAGAACATCCTGAAGAAGAATTACCTCCAGAAGAAGCTCCAGCTGAGCCAGGCTCTGAAACTGTCGATGGCGGCCGTGAACCCATCCTAGACGCCGACGAGCGCTCTCAACTCAAAGAAGCCATCAACCAAGCTTACTATACCGATCCAGAAGGCGAAAGCTTCTATGAAGACTGTATTAGCGAACTCAATCGTTTCGGTCTATACGAAATCATTGACCAAGTCCGCGATCATCATGAACGCAATTCTTCTGAGTCTAACGAGGCACTTCTCGACTTTATCCTCCGCTGCATCGACGACGATTCCAACTTCTAATTTAGTTACGTTTATGGTAAAATCACATTATGGCGAATTATAAGGTCCCTCAGGATGTCGAGGCGGACGATAAGCTTCTAGGCCCATTTAATTTTCGTCAATTCATTTACTTGCTCATCGTTGCCGCCCTTATAGCTCTTGCCTGGGCAATTGGACAAATATTTCCACTTTTTGCAATTATTCCAGTAATCCCAGCTCTCTTTTTGCTTGTCCTTGCTCTCCCTTTACGCAAAGACCAACCAATGGAAACCTATATTGCCGCTCTCATCAGCTTTTACACCAAACCTAATAAACGCTATTGGTTCCCAGGTCAACGAGAATCAACCATCCAGATTACTGCCCCTAAGACAGTAGAAAAAGTCCTCACTAAAAACATTACCGAAGAAGAAGCTGGACGCCGCCTTTCTTTCTTGGCTAATGTTGTAGATAGTGAGGGTATGTCCATCAAAGAGGGTCTATCTATAAAAGAAGGATTTTCAGCACCAACCGACACTGCCGTTCGTGATGAATTTGTTGCCGAAGCCGAAGCAGCTCCCGACATCTTCGAGAACTATCGATCAGAACAATTATCGACAGATCTATCATCCGAAGCAGATCGTCGACGTGCTGAAATCGTTCAGCAAATGCGTGCTGCTATTGCCGCCAACAATCCTATTCAACCCAAATCAAACTCCACTCCAGAACCAGCTATGCCTCAATTTAACCCTGCTACACTCAGCCAAGCCGTCCCAACCTATCCTACCCCACCAGCTAAAACTACCGCCCCAACTACCCAAACTACTCCAGCCCCAGCGACACCAGCTCCAACAGCCACAACGACAGCCTCAACACCTTCACCATCTTCGCTCATCTCTGCCGCCAAAGCTACCGACGCTAATCAAATTCCCGAAGACAGGCTTCCGTCCAATCCACTTGCGACCATTTCCCACGAACGTCTCGTTGAGCTATCCAAGAACAAGCAATTCACTATCGCAACTATTGCCAAAGAAGCAAATCGCAAACCTAGAAGTCACGGTCGCCAGTCTAGTCGCGATGAAGTTTATATTAGTTTACATTAAGAAGGAGAGAACCCATGAATCCCAACCAACCACAACCAAATGCATCTGCAGCCGCCGGCGTCTATCCAGGTCAGCCTTTACCCAATTCCGCCCCGATCGTCAATGGCAAAGTTATTGCGCAACCCCAACAGGCAATTACCTCTCAACAAGCCACTCCAGATCACCCTCAATCTACTCAAACCACACTCCTCATTTCCGAGCTCCGCGACGGTATGGTTATTATGAAGGATGGATCATTTCGCGCCGTCGTAGCTTGCCAATCCATCAACTTCGATCTCATGTCTGAAACCGAACGCGAAGGCGTTGAGTATTCTTATCAAAATTTCCTAAACTCTCTCAATTTCACTACTCAGATTCTCATACGTTCTCAGCGCGTAGATATTGGCCCATACATTACTCGCCTTGCCGATATTCGTCGCAACAACGACAATATGTTGCTCGGTGTTCTCATGGATGATTACATCAACTTCATCGATATCTTATCTCAAGAAGCAAACATCATGGATAAATCATTCTTCATTATTGTTCCATACTATCCATCAGCCGAATACGAAAAACAAATCAACGAAACTAAAAACCTCATCTCCGTATTCCAAAAGAACAAAATTCAACCCGTCACCCGCATTGACCGTGCAACATACGATAAAGCCGCAACCGAAATTAACAACCGTGTCGAAACGATTACTTCTGGCCTATTCCAAATCGGTATTCGCTCCATCCGTCTCAACACGAAACAACTCGCTGAACTCTACTACGACTTCAATAACCCAGATACGGCCGTTCGTGAACCGCTCGTTGACTTTACGCAACTGGCAACTACGTATGTAAAGAAAGGACAACCCAATGCCTAAAAAGAATAAACAAACTGCCGCCCAAATCGGCGCATCTAGCCAGATCAACGAAGACCAACAGATCCAGCAAGCTTTCGAACAAGGCATTACTACCCTTCGCGACCTAATTTCTCCATCTTCATTAGAAATCCAATCTGACTATTTTCGTTTGGGCACTAAGTACGGTCGCACTATCTATATTTACGGATACCCACGTTCACTTTATACGGGTTGGCTTTCACCATTAATTAATATCGATGAAGTCCTAGACATCTCCATGTACATCTATCCAGTAGATACGGGCGTTGTCATGAAGAACCTCCGTAAGAAGGTCACTCAGCTCGAAGCTAGCATGAACGTCAATGCCGATAAAGGTCGCGTCCGCGATCCGGAGCTCGAAGCCGCCATTAACGACGCTGAGGAACTCCGCGACCAGCTCCAAGTTGGCGCAGAACGCTTCTTTCGTTTTGGTCTTTACGTTACATTGTGGGCTGATTCGCTCGAAGAATTAAGATTCGTCCAACAAAAAATTGAAACTCTCTTTGGTCAACAGATGGTCTTCTCAAAAGTTGCCTCTTCTCAACAAGAACAGGGAATGCAGTCTTGTTTACCTCAATGTACCGACCAGCTTCAAATCCGTCGCAATATGAATACCGGAGCTATCTCGACCTCCTTCCCGTTCACCTCTGCAGATTTAACCCAAGAAAAAGGGATCCTCTACGGCATCAACATGCATAACAACGGTCTCGTCATTTTCGATCGCTTTTCGCTCGAAAACGCAAACATGGTTGTCTTCGCTAAATCCGGCGCAGGTAAATCCTTTACCGTTAAGCTCGAAGCTCTCCGTTCCATGATGATCGGCAGCGAAATTATCATCATCGATCCAGAAAACGAATATCAGAAGCTCTGTGACGCCGTAGGTGGTTCTTATATCCGTCTCAGTCTAAACTCCGATGTACGTATTAACCCATTTGATCTGCCTAAAGTTGTTGACACCGAAGACGCCAACGATGCTCTTCGCGCAAACCTCGTAACTTTACATGGTCTCCTCCGCCTCATGCTTGGTGGTGCCACTATTAACGGTCAACCCGCCGCACCACTTACTCCAAATGAAGAGGCCGATCTCGACCAAGCCCTCATTGATACTTATGCCCGCGCCGGTATCACTTCCGACCCACTTACCCACCAAAGTACCCCTCCAACTATCATCAATCTTTACGATACACTTCTCCATATGGAAGGCTCCGGACCACAACTCGCACAGAGGCTTCGCAAATATACTTCAGGCACCTTCGCTGGAATTTTTTCACAACAATCCAACGTCGATATTAACAATCAAATGGTAGTCTTTAACATTCGTGATCTCGAAGACGAACTTCGTCCTGTCGCTATGTATATTGTACTTTCTCATATCTGGAACGTCGTCCGCGCCGAGCAAAAACGTCGCCTCCTTATCGTAGATGAAGCCTGGCAGCTTATGCAATTTGAAGATTCCGCCAACTTCCTCTTCTCGCTTGCCAAACGCGCACGTAAGTACTATCTTGGCCTTACTACTATTACACAAGATGTCGAAGACTTCATGTCTACTAAGATGGGGCGAGCTATCGTCACCAACTCTTCCATGCAGCTCCTTCTTAAACAATCGTCTTCCGCTGTCGACGTTCTTTCAGACGTCTTTAAACTCACTGACGAAGAGAAAAAACGTCTTGCCAACTTCCCAGTTGGCCAGGGTCTTTTCTTCGCTGGCTCTAATCACGTTCATATCCAAATAATCGCCTCTCAGACTGAAGAATCACTCATTACAACCAATCCAGGCGCCACAAATCAAAAACGCTAAGTCATGCGTCAACCGCATCAGCGACATTTCCTCAATTTCGTGAATATGCTATAATATACATATTATATGGTCAGACGTTACCTCTTATTATTTCTAGCCATCACGCTTGTTTTTGCTTCGCCAGTAATATTAGCCAAAAACAGTTTCGCCATCAGTAAAGCCGACCTTAAATTCTATGCCAATAACAACATTATGTTCATAGATGATGGGGATTCAAATTCAGGAAATTGTCTCGATGGTGATCTTGTTGATTTAGGAGATAACTCTAAAACAGCCTTAAATTATCTCATTCAAAAAGGCTACTCTTCCACCTCTGCTGCAGCCATCGTTGGCAATCTAATCGCCGAATCAAGCGTAGTCCCAAACAAAAAGGAGGGAGGAGAGCTTATAACAGACCCAACTTGGCGCCTCACCTCCTGGGAAAAGTTCGGCAAACGCGGCTTCGGTATTGCTCAATGGACTTCATCTGGTCGTCAAACTTCGCTTCAGAATTTCGCCGATACTAATGGTCTTCCAGTTATTTCTATGGAAGCACAGCTCGGCTATCTTTTCGATGAGCTTCAACGCGAAGTTCGCGGCCGCGGTTCTTCTGTTACCAATATGAATGCCTCTTCGCTAGAGGAAGCCACTTTCTTTATGTATCGCCGCTTTGAAACCCCACGCTCATCATTCTGTACCACTAATGACCGTGCTGGATGTTACAATAACTATGCCCCTAGCACATATGCAGATCTTTCCGAAACAGAAACATCATCAGCTTATTCTGCCTTCATGAATCGTCTTAAATGGGCTAAGTCCGCCCTCGCTGAAATTGGCGAAATACCCACCACTTCCACTCCCACCTCAACCGGCTCTGTTTCTTGTAATGGTATTAATAGTGGCTCCGAAGGAAGTAACAAAATCGTTGAAACCGCCATTGCTATGTCTTGGCCCAACACCGAGGGTAGCTGCGAATCCTTTTATGGTCTCGTTGCTTGGAAGCCTCGCGCCGACGGTGGCGTCCAAGCATGTTCAAATACACTCAATGCTACCGCTAAGCTCGCTCAAAAAGCCGTAGGTGGATTATCACTTCGTGACTGCGGCAAGTTTGTTGGGGCTGTTATGATCTATTCACAAGTCGATGCAAGTTTTCCAAAAGTCGGCGTGCGCTCGCAGATGGCTTATATGAATCGTTCGAATAAGTGGACTAAGGTCTCCACTGACGGCCAAATCTTCTCAATGTCCAACCTTCAACCTGGCGACGTGCTCGCCTACTCTTCAGGCTCAGGAGATCCCCGTGGCGGTCATATTCAAATTTGGATCGGTGAACAGACAGTCAAAGGCTCCGCTTGTCCAAATAATACCTGCAAAGTGAATATCGCTTCAGCCTCTTATCAAACCTGGACCCCATCACTCAATCGTCTCTCCCGTATGGCTTCCTCATTTAATGGCACCACCTATCCAATTTCGGTCTACCGCCTAGCTTCTAACCCAGAGACCAATATTCCTGCCGACCAGGTGGTTACAGAAAGTGAGTCCTAATGGAGTCCCAAAACTCACCACTTAAAACTCTATTCAAAGAACATAAGCCCATTATCTTTATCGCTACAGGAATCTTTATCATTGTTATCTTACTCATATCGATTGTTCTTACAGCAAAAACTGACGATGATGGCATCGAAGGCGACAGCTCTAAGAATTACGATGCATCATTAGCCGCAGATCAAAAAGCTCTGTCTCAAACCGAAGCTTTTAAAATCTCTACTTATCTGCCCATAATATCCAAAAGCCCTTCTTATGAAATCTCTTATCTTCTAGAAACCGACGAAGAAGGGAATTACAACTTTAGTCTTACTCTCTATGCCCTCTCTGCTTCTTCGCGTACCATTATGATTAACCGTCTTCTTTCTGAAAACTTCGGAAAATACGACCCACTCAACTACCATATTGAACTGCTTAACTATTACAATCCTTTTAGCGAATATACTCTAAATGATCTCAAAAACAACAATCTACCAACCAATATAACTACAGGCAGCCTATATTCTTTCGATGATTCTCAATATTCCGTTCGCACACTCATCCACAATCTCTATGATGGATCAACTAACATCTACCGATACGTATTGGAAAACGACGAACCAAAATCCATGCCCCAACTTATCTTCACGTATGACGAACTTCCTTACCTCGACCACGACATAGTAAGATCATTAAATTCACTAGAATAGCTTTCTGTGTTATAATAATGTTAATGCTAAGATTAAAGTCTTCATCATTTATTATATTATCTATCGGTCTTACCTTACTCATCGGTGCAAAAGCGTACGCACGGAGATTATCAGACACTGAAAACCAAAAGTATGGTCAACAAAATATTCTTTTTTATGTTCCGTGCGACTCAGACGTAGATTGTAATAACCCGTACGCAGATTATGACGATATAGATCCAGGTGACCCATCAGACCCATCAGACCCAAGTATTCCAAGCGATCCTGGAGACCCTAGTACACCAGGCGATCCAGGTGACCCTATGACCCCATCCGGATCGGGTGCCGATCTCATCGTCTCTACGGCCCGCGCTATGTCTTGGCCAACGACGGCAGGAACCTGTCGTAACCGTTCTGGTAGTTATGTCTCTTGGCAACCGGCACTCTCTAGTCTAGACGGGAAACCTTGCCTCGACACAATGAGTGATTACCTTAAGAGTCTCGGTTACACTAATCTAGTTCAAGATTGTGGTAAATTCGTCGGTATAGTCATGCGTAATTCCGTTGATTCCAGCTTCCAGGCTTCCGGTATCAAATACCAAATACCTTATATGAATCGTTCGAATAAGTGGACTAAGGTCTCCACTGACGGCCAAGTTTTTTCTTGGGGTAACCTCCATCCGGGTGATGTTTTAGCTCTTTCCGATAGTGGACATGGTCATATTTTGATTTGGCTAGGTAATCAATCTGTTCCATGTGGTGGCTCTACTTGCCAAATCAATGTCGCTAGCTCTTCCTTCCACAAACGATCACCAAGCCTTAATAAAATCAGTAGACTACAAATGTGTCTCGCCAGCGAAACATTCGGTAACGGCGAAAGATGTATGCCATATAAAGTCTACCGCTGGACAGGAGAATAATTATATGTATGAAGAAAAACCAAGCCTACTTACAAATAAAAAATTTCTCATTGCCGCCGCCGCGGTCATAACAATAACTGTTATAGTTATTCTCATATTTGGAACCACAAACATCAATCCAAACAACGACACTATTGAGACTGATTCTTCTAGTGTAGAAGACTATTATTATGATACAGAAGAGTTTGCCTACACAGAACACCCAATATCGCACTATCTACCTATTATCAACGATGACCCCTACTTCTGTCTTAGCTACGACGTGTCTGGGTCTAAAAGCGAAGGGTACTCATTTAAACTAACTATAGAATATAACACCGAAGAAGGAAAAACAGCCGCTGAAGATCTCCTAAAGAGCCAGTTCTCAACATACACCCCATCAAACTACGAAATAATTTACACAAAAATCGAAGAGTAATCAGCTAGTTTCAATATCTTCCACGGCGTTTACGCTAGTAATAATAACTTGGTTCTTTTTGAAATTATAGACTAACGCTTTTTGTCTCGCTTCATCAAGCTCAGAAAATACATCATCAAGTAACACAATTGGTGCTTTTCCTACTGTCTTAAATATCATATCGGCTTCAATAAACTTCAGCGCTATCACTATCGACCTCACTTCTCCACGGCTCGCCGAGCCATCAGCTAGCCTTCCATTAAACCAAAATTCGTAATTATCACGATGAGCTCCAAAGCTCGTATGTCCAAGTACCTTATCTTTATTAAAAATTTGTTCTAGTTTCTGTAGGTATATACTTTCTTCGTTAATCTCAGCGTCTCGTTTTAATCTAATCTGCACAATGTCATCATTATCTGCAATAGAGCGATATACTTTTGTTAAACACTCGTTAATCTGTTTTATCATTTCTTCTCGGTACTTCCAAATTCCTATACCAAGTCTACTTAGCAATACATTCCAAGAAAAAACCGCGTTAGGCGCCACAAGCTCGCTTTTCAATAACTCGTTTCTCTGTTTTAATGCTTTGTTATACCTATTAATCTGACTACTATAATTATCGTTTAGTTGCCCAAACCACCTGTCAAAATACTCTCGTCTGTGCGATGGAGAACTATTTATTAAATTCAAATCATCAGGTTCAAACAGTACTACTGGATATTTGTACTTTTTTGGTAGCCTCGCCGTTTTTTTCTCACCAGCAAGAAAGCTCTTCTTCCCACCATTTTCATAAACCACTACAATTTCTTCACCGTTTACATATTCTAATTCTACTCTATAAAAGTCCGCGCCTTTCATTAAAATGTCTCTATCTACTGCCCTAAAGCTTTTACCACGCATTGCTTCGTATATTGCTTCTAGTATAGATGTCTTTCCGCTTCCGTTTTCACCAGAAATCATCGTCGTTTCTTTCCAACAACTAAGAACAAAAAATTCATGATTTCTAAAATTTGTTATCTTGCAGCTTTTAATTATCATTACGACTTCAACGGCATAATAATATGCGTATAGCTATTACTCTTCTCGTTCTTTACTAGTATTGGGTTCAGTTTTCCAGAGAATCCTAATGTTACTTTATCCTCATCAATTGCATTTAGCGCATCTATTAAGAACCTTGAATTAAGCGTCATTCTTTCATCTTTTGTGATATCCGCCTCTATCTCCGAGGTATTTTCACCATACTCATTCGCCACAGAAGCTACAGAAAATGTTTTAGTCGAAGTTTTCGACTCTAATACGATAGATCCGCCAACCTCTCTCGCAAACAGCGCTGCTAACTTTGTAACACGTAGCAATTCAGCCTTTTCCAATGTAATCTCAGCTTCGCTCGTCTTTGGTATTAGTTGGCGATAGTCTGGAAAACTTCCATCAATTAGTTTAGATGTTATCTCAATTTCTCCAAATCTAAACCTAACCTGCGCCTCATCGAACAAAATTTCAATCTCCTCATCTTCGTCACTTAGAGATCTCATAACTTCAGAAAGCGAGCTTGTCGGCACTATTGCTTTTACTTCACTCTTAACCTCATCAATAAACTTTCTTTCGGCTAATCTATACCCATCTGTTGCAGCAATGTATAGAGCTTCTTCGTTCGTATTAAAATACACACCGGTCAGCGCCGGCCTCGTCATATCATTTGAGCTAGCCATCATTACCTGATTAATCCCAACCTTAAACTCCTCAGCGCCCATCTTAAACTTTACCATCTTCACTTCATCAATCTCTGGAAGTTCTGGAAAGTCATCCGCTGCGGACCCATTAAGCGTCGAACTATATTTTCCAGACTTCGTTACAACCTTCGTTCCGTCTACAAGTATTTTTACTGGCGCACCCTTTGGTAAGTTACCTACAAACTCCGCAAGAAGCCTTGCTGGTACCGTCACTACTCCATCCTTACTCTCGCTTACTGGTAAATAGTCCACTACAGCCATATCTAAGTTTGTAGTAGTTAAACTCACTTTTCTCGTATCTACCCTAATCAATACATTACTTAAAATCGGTAAAGTAGCTTTACCATTTACTGCTATTCTACTTACAATCGCGAGGGCTTTTGCTAATTTACTTGATTCAACTTCAATTTCCATAACTTTCCTTTCTTATATTTAAATATATTAATAATAGTAGTTATAAACTATGTGGATATCGTGGAAACAGCGAAACATACTCTTCTTCCTCCCTTAAAAACTTTTCCACCAATTAGTACAACTTTCCCCACACCAATGAGACTTTTTCTCGCAAAACCCAGGGTTTTTTCACAACCAAAAAAGGCAAACTTACAAAAAACAGGCTTTTCAACAAACTTTTCTACAGCCTTTCCACAGCAAACCCACAAACCTTTACACACACTTATCCACAAATCATCCATAAATCGCCTCACGTATTTGTTCAATCTGATCATGTAACTGGGGGTTAGTTTTTTCTAGTTTATCGATCTTCTTAAGACCATTCATTACCGTGGTATGATCCTTCACGCCGACTTCAAGGGCAATTTTCGTGGTACTCATCCCGAACTCCTTCGAAAGTAAATACATCGTCACCTGGCGAGCAATCATAATGTTACTTACTCGACTCTTGCCAGTCATCTCCACAACGGAAAGGTTATAATACTTCGCAACCTTCTCAACAACGGTTCTAGGCGCAACACTCCTCGGCTTTCTACCCATCGACCCAGAAAAATAACCTTCATTTATTAGTTCTAGTGGTGACATTCCTCGAATTTCACTAGTCGCCATAATCCTCTGAAACTCACCCTCGAGATCGCGAATGTTAGTTTTGACGTTCTCGGCGATAAACTCCACAGCTGCGTCTTCTATGGTTTGACCCATAAACTCAGCCTTAACTTTTAGAATCGCACACCTATCCTCAAAACCAGGGAACTGTAAGTCGTATGCTCCAGCCCACGTCAACCTACTAGCGAGACGCGCATCAAGAGTCTTAATCTGGTCTGGCAAACGGTCACTTGTTACTATTATCTGCTTATTTGCCTGGTGCAAATCATTAAAAATATTAAAGAATTCTTCTTGGCTCCTGTCTTTACCGATAATCATCTGAAAATCATCAACGATAAGTACGTCTAACTTCTGGTACTTTTTTACAAAATCGTCCCCTTTATTATTGCGTACTGCGTTTATAAACTCCGAATAAAAATGGTTCATTGTGATGTATAGTACTTTCTTATCCGGATAATCGGCCATAATAGCATTACCGATTGCTTGAACCAAGTGCGTTTTGCCAAGCCCAGGGCCACCGTAAAGGAAGAAAGGATTATACTTTCCTCCTGGATCTTTTACGATTAACTTAGCCACACCAGCCGCAAGATCATTGTTTCTTCCAACTACAAAATTATCCAAAGTATATTTAGGATTTAATCCATTCGACGGAGCTTTATAAGAAATTTTAGGTATTGTTTCTCGTTCAAAGACATCCCTAGCGGAACTCACTGGATTTGCTTTATTAAACCGTACCGGCTCATTAGGTCTCACCTCCCTTGCACGTACACGGGTCTTTTCAGCTGACTTAATTACAAAGTCTAGTTGTTTCAGCTCTATACCATTATGTTTAAAAGCCTTAACTAGATTGTCGCGATATTTAGACTCCAAGGTCTTTATCTTGAACACATTGGGAGCTCCAATAGTAGCCATGTGTAAATCAGTATCTAGGGATACCAACTCCACATTCTCGAACCATATCTGAAAAGCCATCTCGCCGATTTCTTTTCTAACCTCAGCTAGTATATTCTGGAATACGTCGAACAACTTATGGACCTCCTTAACATCAACAATTATACCGTAACTTACTAAAGTTTTCCACAGGTTTATTACATAAATTTTTATTTTATAATATTTAAATAATTAACAGAGAGAAACTTTTCCACTTAACACCAACTACCCCGGTCGATATGTGGAAAACTCCTTGCTTTTAGTGGAAAACTGCGGTATAATACAACAAATATTTGCAATAATTAAAACTATATAGGATTCTAGATTTTATGCCAAAACGTACGTACCAGCCACATAAGCGCCAACGCAAAGCTGAGCATGGTTTTATGAAAAGAAACGCTACTCATGCAGGTCGCCTCGTATTAAAACGCCGCCGCCTCAAAGGACGCAAACACCTTACTTATTAATTCAGAAGCCTCCCCGTAAGGGGAGCTTTGTTATATAATATATATAATATATGTTAAGCAAAAATTACCGTTTCCATTCTCGTGGCGGCGTCAAATACGTATATCAACACGGTAAAACAATTCGTCGCCCAGACATTTCACTTATAGTTTGCGACAACTCGCGAGGTAAGACTAGATTTGCCGTAGTCGTTTCTAAGAAGACGCTTAAATCGGCGGTCGGCCGCAACCGAATCCGCCGTCGAGTTTACGAAGGTATTCGGTTGAATTTCGACAAATTCAAAAAATCTCGTGACTATATCTTTGTAATCTATTCTAAAGCCGTTAAAGATCAACCGTTCCAAGACCTCCAAAAGACCATCCGTTCTCTATTAGAGGAAAGTATGGTACAATAATTAAGATATGTTTAGCCTAATAGATACAATAATCGTCCGCCCTATCACTAACATTCTTTTCCTCATCTATAATCTTATTGGTGATTTTGGGATAGCTATTATTTTATTTGTCATAATAGTTAAACTATGCATGTGGCCGTTAGTTAAACGTCAGCTTCATCAAACCAAACTGATGCGTAAAATTCAGCCAGAACTCGCACAAATCAAGAAGAATTGTGCCGGTAACCGTCAACTCGAAAGCCTACAGACAATGGACCTATACAAGAGATACAACGTTAAACCATTCCGTTCTCTCCTTTCTCTTATTATTCAGCTCCCGATGTTTATCGCTATCTTTGGCGCTATTCGTGTTATGGTTAATATCCCAACCACCGACTCTAATCTTGACAAACGCGCCTATTCTTTTGTTAAACAGGATGGTTCTCATATTCGAGACGTTATCAGTATCCAAAACAAATACATCGAAGCGAAAGCGTCTTATGATTCTATCCAATCCGATGAGTCTAAATCAGACGAGGAGAAAGCCGCAACAGAGGCTCCGATATACGAGTTTCACCCGAGTTTATTGGGTATAGTCAATCTCGAAGCAACACCTGGTTTTACTAGCCCTAGTGCCATTTTAGCCCTATTCTTATCTATTCTTGCATGTCTTGTTCAATACTTTACACAAAAACAGCTTCGTCCATCCGGTAAAAACAAAAGCAAAAGCTTCCGCCAGCTCATGAAAGAAGCTGGAGAAGGGAAAGAAGTTGACCAAGCTGAGATTAACGAGATGACATCCGCTCAAATGGGCACATTTATGCCAATCATGCTTCTCCTTATCATGATTAACCTCCCTGGCGCACTTATTCTGTATTATTTCTTATCTAATGTCATTACATTCGTCCAACAAAAAATTGTTCTAGGCAAGGCAGAGAAAGAAATGGAAATCTCCGCCGATAAAGCCGTACTTAAAGAACTTAAACACATTCAGGAAGCTGAAGTGATAGAAAATAAAAAAACAGGAACAAAAATAACCCGTATCTCCGCCAAAGATATTAAAAAGAAAAGGAGATAAATAATATGGATAAAGACGAATCAATCCGTTTTGCCACCAAATACCTCGAAGACTTACTAAGCTTCTTCGGTATCAATGTCGCAGTCTACTCGACCATCGACGATGAAGTAATACAGCTCAGTGTCCCGTCGACTAGCATGAATAGCTTATTGATTGGGAAAAACGCCGAGAACCTCCGTTGTCTTCAACACATTGTCAGTATGTCGCTCGTCGCAAAAGATGCCGAAATTACTCGCGTTAACGTAGATATTGCCGATTACAAACGACAACGTGCTGATCGCATCGCTGATAAAGCCGAAGGCTGGATAAAAAAAGTCCGCCAAACCGGCGAGCCTATGACGATTAATCTTAATGCTGCCGATCGTCGAGTGGTTCATAAGCTAGCAGAAGACTACTCTGACATTACTACACATAGCGAAGGAGAAGGCCGCGACCGTGTCCTTATTATTTCAAAAGTCAATCATCCAGAAGATGAAGAGTAGTTAACCTATCAAAAAAAGCCCCTCACGAGGGGCTATTTTGATGGGCTCCAATTATTCCGTTTCAACCATTCCGCCAACAATGATAATAAAGTCATATCCAATCGGTGAAATGCCATTCGGAAGTAAACTCATATCTTTCGCCTCAACACCGTAGAATTTCTCGAGCGCTTTCTTAGTATCTGGCTTCAAGCCCTCGCTTGCATCGTAGATCTCTATATCCTCCGTATACTTATATTCGCCCTCTGGTGCATTTGCGATGTCTCTCACCTTATAACCCTTATCCTCAAGCATTTCACGTTCCTGAGCAGCAACGCCATCTTCGCCCGACCCATTATAAACGATAATAATAGCACCTTCGCGTTCAGCAGGATTGCTCTTAAGTTGTTGTGTAATGTATTCCTGTAGTGGGCCATACACACCAAATCCAGCTGATGGAATCACGTAAGATATGCCATCTTTATTACCAAACGACATATATTTTGTGTTATCATCCCAGATTGGAATTTGGCGAATGTTATCAAGGTCAAAAGTTTCTAATAGATGCATGCCAGTTTTTATCTCGGACATGTTTAGATTCATACGAAGATTATCGCCTACAGACGAAATAATATTTAGTGCATCGGAAAGACCCAAGCCCTTTTCGACTACTTTATTCTTAATGCCGATAAGAATTTTTTGTTGACTTGCTGCACGAGAAAAATCGCCATATTCCGTTCCATGTCGAGCCCGTGAAAGCCCCAATGCATCATAACCATTAATTGTGTATGGTACACCCGCTGAATATACTGCGCCAGTATACCATTGATCATCAATGTCTTCATCAAGAACAATTGTGATCCCGCCAAGAGTATCCACAATATTAACTAGTGCACCCCAATTCATATGAAGCCAATACTGTGTATCAATACCCAAGATTTCCTTAATCTTTGCCTGTAGTGCAGTTGCGCCAGCCTCCTCGTTATCTCCACTTTGATTATTACACCAATAGACTTCATTAATTTTTGAAGTTGCCGTACACGTATAGCCGGCATATAAATCTCTTGGCAGGGAAACAATCGCTACGTCCCCAGTGTCCTGATCTAACGAGACGACCATAATCGAATCGGTCAAATTCGAACCATCATGCTCATAACCACTAAAACCAGTACCCTCAGAATCAAAACCACTCGTGCCGAACACTAAGATATTTGTTCTGCCATTTTCATCTGTCTTTAGCGGATCATACGTCTCGCTCGTAAATGCGCTAATTGCGCTCCAAACGTCTCCATTCCCACCAGTAATTTTACGGATAATACCATCCCCCCAAAAATATAGATACAATCCACCACCAATAATTACCAACAGCAAAATGATAAATACCCACTTTATCACCTTACGAACTTTAGACTTTTTATGCTTCTTTTCTAGTTTTTCTATACGTTTCTGCTCTTGCTTCGCCTTCTTCTTATTTTCCTTTAGCTCCCTTTTCATCTTTTTCATATCTTTAATTTCTTCATCGTCGACATCAGAAATTTCACCTTCACTGGTTGAACTAGTATCGGTTCCAATATCAAAGCTTTCAACTGGAGCCAAAAACTCATCATGTGCATCCGAGTTTAAGTCTGTTACATCAAGCATGCTCTCACCGGAGTTTTTCTCGTGAATAGTCATCTCCTCATTGGCAAACTCAGATTCATCATGAGAAGCATTAATATCTAAATTAAATGCTTGCGGCTCCGCAACAAACATCTCTGCAGTCTTTGCTTTTGAAATCTTCCGGACTTTCTGCTGTTTCTTCATAGTTTTCATATCCATAGAAGTAGCAGTTTTCGGCAATGTGCCTTTACCTTGAGTAGACTTTTTAACCAAAGGGTCATTTGCGGTTACTGTTTTTACTCTTCTAGCTATTTTATTCGATGAAATCTTATTCGCCCTTGAGCGCGAAACTAATTTTGAATCGCCCGCATGACGAACAGAAAACCCATCTATTGTCTTTTCTTCTTCAACCATCTATTATACAATTATAACATAGATGTCCGAAAAACTTACGAAAAAACAAAAGCAAATTGTCGACTATATTTCAGCATTCCTTAAAGAGAATAACTACTCTCCTTCATACCGAGAAATTATGTCTGGCCTTGGATTGTCGTCGGTTTCAGCCGTCGCTGAACATGTCGATAATCTCGTGACTAAGGGTGTCCTCAAAAAAACACCTGGAACCGCTCGCTCATTAGAGGTCATCACTAGCACATACCCAGAGGCAACTGCCTTATTTAATGATGCCATCAGCGCTTCCAATTCCGAAGAAGACATTGAGACACTCCTAAAAGCTGCGTCAATCTTAGGCCTTGATTTAGAGTCATCCATTGAGTAAAGGGACTCTCAAATCCTTGAATTTCTTCTTTTGCTTATGCTAAAATAAGTTTAATGACAAAGGTTATTAACATAAATCCGTCGAATCGCCTCAGAAGACGCAGTCGTTCATCGAATATAGCTACAACTGCCCACAATTTCACCTCATCCGCCTCAATAGTCGAACCCGCAAACTCAACACTTAAACCTACATGGGAAGACCAGAATAGCCCTAAGCTTTCTCAAAACTGGCCACGTATAATATTAATATGTTTCGGGATAATGATCGTCGTCATCGTAATCATCTTAGTCGTCAATCTTATCGCTCGCCCAGACTCCCAAACTTCATCGAAAGAAAACCCGCAAGACGCATCAATCGATCCCAATACCATAACTGACGATAATCCATTAGATGA
Source organism: Candidatus Saccharimonadota bacterium (assembly GCA_017513905.1). Taxonomy (GTDB): domain Bacteria; phylum Patescibacteriota; class Saccharimonadia; order Saccharimonadales; family Saccharimonadaceae; genus Nanosyncoccus. The sequence goes on along the minus strand of JAFWMR010000002.1, from coordinate 3,838 downwards.
AGTTGCAGACCTAAACCGCTTCTTTGCTGCACTTACGGATGATCCGGACTTCAACTATGAATTTACAGCTTCGGAAACTCGCTATTCTAATCTTCCTTCTACTTTCTCGTGTAATGATATTAAAAGTATTGCCTTTATGAACCCGAAGATATTGAATTTATATCTCGATAATGGATCTGTTGTAATTATTTCTGGCAAATGGAATAATCCATCTGGCGAAATCAGCACAGCGTTTATGATATATGGAGGCTCGTTAGTTGATTCAACATATAACACTGCGAAAATATACTGCCCAAGTTCATCCGACGAAATTCTAAACAGGACCGGCGCCTCTACTTCGATATACGCAAGCTACAGCAGCTCTGATATTTTTGATAATTTAAGTAGCGATGCGCATTTCTATGTTTGGACTGATCCAGCTACAATAGGTACAGGAGAATAACATGGCAGAAAGAATTCAACAATGTGTAGACACTAGCCTTTTCGGTCAAGTCTGTGATTATTGTGACGGAGGAGCTATATTCAAAGTCCTTGCACAATGTATACAGATATTGACCATTCTAATTGGCGCCCTTGCTGTGCTAGGAATAATCATCGCCGGAATAATGTATATGACTTCATCTGGCGATGTTGCTCGTCAAACCAAAGCAAAACGGCGCCTACTCGAAATCGTTGTAGGTTTACTATGCTATGGTACAATTTTTGCATTTATGGAATTCATAATCCCCGGAGGTATTATTCATTCTACATTAGACGAGACTACAACATCTTGCCCCGAAGAAGAGGAACCAGTTAATCCACCAGGAGGAGGGGGCAATCCTCCGGGAGGAGGGACGACGGGTATGTCGTGTTCCGAAAATCCAAACACAGTCGAAATTGACGGCTACTGTTATGCAAAGACCAATATTTTAGCAACAGATTATGTAAGAAACGCCTGCTCAAGGTATCATTCCTGCCAATCATACAAACCCGAATGGTCAAGTAGTTGCGAAGCGTTCGCACGCATAAATGCAAAAGAAATGATGTACGGGAACCCAATCGTGCACGAATCAATTGGTGGTGGCGCCGTTGCTCACAAAGTCGTGATCAACGCAAGAACTGGAGAAGACAGTTCACCTCTACTATGCAATGGCTCAATTCACAGTAATTCCACCGGACGAAGCGTATCTCGTATCGCCTTTAAAAAGGCTGTGAAAGTGCTCGTCGAACAAATTATGTCCGGTAAACCAGTTACGATCGCTGCGGCTAATAAAACTCTTGGGAAATGGGCCGACGGAGCTCACTGGAACCGTCACTTCATTACCATGGTAGGCGTTTCCAGCTTTGTAAACGCTACAAACGTTGACCAGATTGAAATCACTTTCGAAGACGGGAAATGTATGAATGGAGGTAACGGTCATTATGAGCCATATGATCAGCCGCACATTAAGTTAAATGGTCGTGAAGTTCAATTCAAATATGTCGATCCGTGGGGAGCTACCCTTAAAACTACTGGTGTCTCTGGTCAGTCCCGTGTCTGGCGCTATCATTACGACAGAGAAGGTAGCTCGTCTGACGGTTGGTATATCTTTACATATTAAGCATAATAATCTTGCAGTTTTAATCACTCCTATATATAATATATACAGGAGTATTATCCAATATGGCAAAAAACAAAAATCAAACATCATCTACCCGACGCCATGCATTCTATAAACACCCACTCTTTTACCTCTTAATTATATTTCTCGTAATCAGCGCATTACTTATTATTACAAGACGCGCAAAAGAACCTACGCTCACTGACTCTACAACAAGCAACACTTCCGGCATAGAAAAACCTATAGCCACCAATGATGCAATAGTTGCATCCACTTCCACTCCTACCGAATCTAGCTCCTCCGTCACCGATCAATCTATCTCTCCAGATGGCAAGACGCCAGAAAAATACGAAGGAACAGATCCGAATACGTCCGAATCTCTTACCGGCTATATTACTACAGCCCGCTTTGATAACAACAAACTTATAATTCGTGTGAACATCGATCAGTATATATCCAGCGGTACCTGCACATTGATACTATCAGATGGATCGAATCAACTAGAAAAGACCTCCAAGCTTGTTCCGGTGGCCTCTACATCCACTTGTGAAGGTTTTGATATCCAAGCCTCAGAGCTGTACTCTTTTGATCGCCCTATCGAAATCAGCATACGTCTAGCCTCGAATGATAAATTTGGTAGTATTACCGGGAGAGTAGAATAATGGAGCTTTTTAATCGCCGCCATCCTGGTCTAATTTACAAAGCCTCTTTTCTATTCGCCTTTATCGCCGTTTTTACTTTTCTTGCTCTTAAGCTCCCACAAAATTCTCAAGCTGCTTCACTCGCTAACTTCCATCCCGGAAACATCATTTCCGACTATGTTATGTCTAATTACTCCACTATGTCTATTTCGGACATTGATGCCTTTCTTCATTCTCATGGCAACTGTAGCGACACTAATATTACTAAAGCATCCTGGTACCCATCACTTCATTATCATATAGAAGACGGCCATTTTGTTTGCCTAGCCGATGAGCACTTCTCGGCCAGTGGCGCAAACTACGGTGATCTCTTAGAAGAAGACGAAGAATCCCAGACTGCGGCCGAAATTATTCATGAAGTAGCACAAGACTATAAGATTAACCCTCAAGTTCTATTAGTTCTTCTAGAAAAAGAACAAGGCCTTATCTCTGATTCATGGCCTAATTCTATCCAATATCGTTCCGCAACCGGTTTTGGCTGCCCAGACACAGCGCCTTGCGACAGCGAGTATTACGGGCTTAAAAATCAGCTCGAAAGTGCTGCTTGGCTTTTTCGCACGGTCCTTGACGGCGGGTGGACTAACTATCCTTTGGGAGAGAATTTTATCTATTATAACCCTAACCGCGCCTGCGGTGGATCTGTTGTTAATATTGAAAATCTTGCTACATCAGCACTTTATCGCTACACGCCATACCAACCAAACCAAGGCGCATTAGATGCTGGCTATGGGACGGTAACTTGTGGCGCCTATGGTAATCGCAACTTTTACCTATTCTTTATGGACTGGTTCGGCGATCCAACTATTACTAATAATGAGCCAACCGTAGAAGAAATACTTGCCAACGTAAAAAAAATTGATGACGTTGAAAGTGAACTTAATCTCGAATATCGTACCCACATTCAGGATATCGGTTGGTTAGACTGGTCCAAAGGAGGAGAAATGTCCGGCACAACTGGCTTCTCGCTTCGCATCGAAGCACTAGAAGCCAAATTTGCAGACGATGCTAAAGGGATAGAATATAATGCACGCGTCATTGGACAAGACTGGGGCACAACCTATCAAAAAGACGGTGAGCAAGCGGGAACTACGGGCCAAAGCCTGCCTATTGAATCAATTCGATTTAGGTTGTACGGTGAGCTCGCTGAAAAATACGACATCGCATATCGTACACACGTTCAGAATATCGGCTGGACTGATTGGTCAGAAAATGATGTCCCATCTGGTGCCCCGGAAGGAGAATCTCTCCGTATAGAGGCCATTCAGATTAAAATTATCAAAAAGCCTATTAGAGAAGCTAGCTTAGATTATCGTGCCCATGTTCAAAACATTGGCTGGCAAGATTGGGTCAAGAATGGGGAACTTGCCGGCACTTCCGGCCAATCACTTCGTCTCGAAGCACTCGAGATAAAGCTTGATGAGACTCTCGCTAAGGACTATGACATTTATTATCGTGCCCATGTTCAAAACATTGGCTGGCAAGATTGGGTCAAGAATGGGGAACTTGCCGGCACTTCCGGCCAATCACTTCGTCTCGAAGCACTCGAGATAAAAATAT
>JAFWMR010000001.1 GCA_017513905.1 Candidatus Saccharimonadota bacterium | reverse complement strand
GGTCCATCGGTGACCTCTCTTCTTGGAATACTTCTAATGTAACAGACATGTATCAAATGTTTTCTTATGCCGGCTATAGGGCTAACAATTTCATCCTCAATCTCTCTTCTTGGAAGACCTATAACGTAACAATCATGAATATGATGTTTCAATGGGCCGGTTCTGGGGCTACTACTTGGTCAGTAACCATTCCACAAACCAACGGCAATGGCATTAGCAACACAACTGATTACTGGTACGGTGAAAGCACGTCGGTCTATGCTATCGGTAATCGAAGCTTCACGCTAGCTCAATAAGTCTTACGAGCTATAACCTCTGAAATATTTCTCCAGCGATTTTATGCTATAATCGTCTTATGAAACTATCCGAAGAACTAATTTGGCGTGGCTTTTCCGCCAAAACTACAATCAAAAACCCCGAAGATTTAGATACGCGGGAGAATAAACAGTTCTATTGGGGTGCTGACCCATCCGCAGATTCTCTTACTATCGGCAATCTTGCTGCCCTCATGATGTGCGCCTGTTTTGTTCGTCACGGATATAAACCATATCTTCTCATTGGTGGTGCTACCGGCCAGATCGGCGATCCTAAAGAAAACAGCGAAAGAGAGCTCAAGACTATTGAGGAAGTCGATTTCAACAAAGCCTGCATTAAGAAACAGGTTGAGGGAATCATCAGGTCTGAAAATACAGTAATGGTTGATAATATTGACTGGTTCAGAGACATGAATTACCTCACTTTCCTCCGAGAGGTTGGCAAGTCATTCTCTATGACTCAGCTCCTTGACCGCCAGTTTGTTCAGAATCGCATTGGCGATGGCGGATGTGGCATTTCCTATGCTGAGTTCTCTTATACTCTCATTCAAGGATATGATTTCCTCCATCTTTATCGTAAATACGGTGTCAATCTTCAGCTTTGTGGCGCCGATCAGTATGGTAACTGTGCTTCCGGCATTCACCTGATTCGTCGCCTAGAAAATGCTGAGGCTGATATTTGGTCTACTCCTCTTGTCATTGATCCGGCCACCGGTCGCAAGTTTGGTAAAAGCGAAGGGAATGCCATTTGGCTTGCCGCGACCCCGGCCCGCCTTCCGAACGGAGAAAAATCAGAAAACTACACTAATATTTTCGATTTTTATCAATTCTGGCTCAACCAACCAGACTCCGCTGTTGAGTACTTGCTAAAGATTTACACTATCTACGATAAAACCACCATTGAACAAATACTGAAAGATCACGCCGAAGCCCCAGAAAAACGTATCGCTCAAAAAGCTCTTGCTCTCGGCGCTACATCTGTCGTTCACAGTAAAGTTACGGCTGGCAAAGTTGCCGAACTTACCGACCGTCTCTTCGGGAGGGATCTCAGCTTCTCTGCTAGTGAGATAGAGTCATTCGCCGGTCTTCTTCCTGATGCTCCACTCGGTGTTTCTATACTCGACGATTTAGTGACTACTGGGTTGGCTCCATCCAAGTCTGAAGCGCGCAAGCTCATCAAAGCCGGTGCTGTATCTATAAATGGCGAAAAGACCCTAGACGATACCAGAGTCATCAACTTCCCAGCTCTCATTAAAAAAGGCAAAAACAAATTTGCTATTGTCTGCTGACCACAGATAGGAAAGGTTCACATGCAAGATTTTTTCAGTGTTGACGAATCCAAACTTCCTATGTCTCTTCGCTGTTTTCGCGAGGAAATCCGCAAGAGAGGCTGGACCAAAGCTATACTAAACAAAGGCGCTTATAACTTTATCACCGTCACACGCCCCGACGGCAAGACTATTCCACTTTATTCTCTTACTCCTCCTACTACTATTTATGCCTCCGGTTATCTTGCTGATGACAAACTCGCTACATATAATGTTCTGAATTCTATCAGCGCCCCTACCCCATACACGGAACTCTTAGCAACCAACCCGGACGAACGTAAGACTCAGCTAAAAACTCTCTTTAATAAATATCATCAGCTAGTCGTTAAACCTGTCGATGGAGCTCACGGGTACGACGTCTTCACCGGCCTCACATCTATCGAAGACGTTGAGGCCTCTCTCGTATCTGCAACTCATAAGGCTACGCGTATCGTCCAAGAACAACTCACTCCGAAGTCTCATGAAGTTCGAGTTATCTGCATAGACTATAAGTTTACAGCGGCTTTCGCCCGAATTCCTGCAGCTGTTACCGGTGATGGTAAGCATACCGTAAGTGAACTTGTCAAAATAGAGAACTCTACTCTTCGTACCGCTCCATATCAATCAAATCTAGCTTTTATTGACGAAACTCTTGCCGAAGAATACATCAAGAAGCACAATCTCGCCGATAAGATCCCAATTAAAGGAGAAAAATGCCAAGTTGTCTCTATCTGTAACGTCGGCTGCGGCGGCACCATTGAGAATCTCACCGACACCTTCCCAGAGGACAAGCGCGCATTAGCCGAAAAAGTCGCTCGCGCTTTCTCTCTCCCTGTTATTGGTATAGATTTTCTTGATAACTACATTATAGAGGTTAATAGTACCCCTTCGCTTCATTACCCCGCCCCTGACGATAGCGCTGCGTTATGTGTAAGAAAATTCGTTGATTACCTCGAAACACTGCCTGCTGATTAGGGATATTTTTCTTGACCTCTGATAATGTTTGTGGTATAATTAGTACATGGACCAAGACAAACTGGAAATTATCGGTTCAACCGAGTATGTTGAGATTGCGGGGATTAAACATATTCCTGCTAAAATTGACACTGGTGCAGATTCGTCCTCTCTTTGGGCATCTCAGATTGATGTAGATAAAGAGGGCACGCTTTCTTTTGTCCTTTTTGACAAAAGCTCACCTTTTTACACTGGCGAGACTATCAAGCGTCAAAAAGACGAATACGAGGTTAAGATAGTTCGTAGCGGCCATGGCGATGAGCGCATTCGTTATCGCACGGAGCTCATGCTCGGAGTAAATGGTCATTTAATACACACCATGTTTACTCTCGCTAATCGTTCACGCAACAATTTCCCGGTTCTCATCGGCCGACGCACCCTCAAGAATAAGTTTCTTGTCGATGTGTCCAAGATGTCTGTTGTTAAGGAATCCAACCCAAGTACCCCCAAGCTCAATCGTGAGCTTGAGAAAGACCCCTATGCATTCCACCAAAAATATGGTAAAACAATGTAGCGGGGAATAAAGGAGATAAGTTAATGAAACTTGCAATATTATCAAATGGCGACGCGAATTATTCCACCAAGCGCCTCGTTGAGGAAGCCGAAAAGCGTGGCCACGAAGTCAAGGTAATTAAATACAAGAACTGTTATCTTGCTCTCGACGATAAGCATCCCGATGTATTCTACAAAGGCGAAAAGCTCACTGGCTTTGATGCTATCTTACCACGCATCTCCAACAATATGACTCGTTACGGCTGTGCCGTTGTCCGTCAGTTTGAGATGCAAGGTGTTTGGACTTCTGCCACGTCTGTAGCTATTACGCGTGCACGCGATAAACTGCGTGCCGCTCAGATTCTCGCTAAATTCGACGTTGACACGCCCAAGACTCTCGTTTCTCGTAATACTTCTGATATTGACGACTTGCTCGAGCAAATTGGCCTTCCGGTCATTATCAAGCTTGCTACCGGCACTCACGGTAACGGCGTTATTCTCGCCGACACTAAGAAAGCCGCCAAGTCCGCTCTCCAGGCTTTCTATCTATACAATGAAGATGGTACCAACATTCTTCTTCAAGAGTTCATCAAAGAGTCTGCTGGCACCGACATCCGCGCCTTCGTGGTTGGCGGTCGCGTAGTTGCTTCTATGCAACGCGCATCTCTCGACGATGATTTCCGCTCCAACCTTCATCAGGGCGGCTCAGGCACGAAGGTTAAGCTTACCGACGAAGAGAAAAAAGTTGCTCTCAAAGCCGCTAAAGCTATGGGCCTTCATATTTGTGGCGTAGATCTTATGCGTTCTTCTCGCGGTCCACTTGTCCTCGAGGTTAATGCCTCTCCAGGATTTGGCATTGAAAAAGTCACCGGTCGCGATGTTGCCTCTAAGATCATCGAGTATATTGAACAAAACGCTCCACGTAAAAACGGCAAAGATCGCGTCGGCGCATAGATGACCACGTAACAAAATACCCTTAAGCAACTTTAAGGGTATTTTCTATAGACTTTTGATTACATATTAGGATCATTAAACAGAGAAAATGGACTCGTCAACGATATCGGATCAGTTAAATCAGGGCCCTGATCAGGAAGAGACGTAGACTCTTTCCATCCTTGATAACCTTCAGACGTTTCACTGTCTGTAGATTCGGAACTGCTTTTAGAGGATTGATCAGCTATACCTATTTCTTCCTCGGACCGTCTAGCCGCTGCGCGCTGCTTGCGCTTATCCTCTTCGTCAAGGACTCTTTGTCGCTCCGCTTCTATGACTTCTTTCCATCGTTTCTCTTTTTCTTCATCTGATAACTCGGCAAATTCTTGGCTCGCTTCACCTGATTTTAATTTATCCACAAAAACTTGTCTATCGGAACTACGTACATAAATTGGAATACGCATGCAATCCACTGACGTCTTCTCTAACGATTCCTTGTCCCACGCAACACGCAGCCTAGCAAATTTATCGCTCAATCTTACCCTCGTTAAAGCTCTATAGCGCTTCTCCAAATCGTCGCCATCATCTGATTTTAGCCAATCAATAATCAAATCCGCTTTCGTTGGGTCTGATTCCATGGCATCTTTAAGCCATTTACGAACCAGTTCTCCTCTTTCTGACATTTGTCCATCTCTCGATGGTTCATAGTCGGCTAAGGCACTTTCTAGCGCATGTTCGGAACGATCTTGTTCCTGAGAAAACCTCTGAATCCTTTCTTTGCGTGCTGCGTTTACATAAATTTTTTTGTCATTTTTCCAGGCTTCAGCTACTTCGTCATCTGGTCTATAAAACAATCTACGCTCTTTTCTTACGTCGCCGTATTTAAGCAGCTCCTTGCGGTATTCTTCGTCTACCGCCGATAGTCCTTTCGAGCGCAGCCAATCTTGCACTTCTTCCGCGTGCATATGCAATACCATTCCTTTTTGCCACTTTCGCACGAGATCTGTCTCCGTCGGCTCCTCTATCGGTTCATCAAGAAAATCTGCGCTTTCGACAAATTTGTTAAGCGCCAATATTTCCACCTCATACATATCCGTCGTCTTTCTCTCAAGCTCCTCTGGCGAGCGTCTATCCATTTCCGCAGCTTCTTCTGCCTTTTCTCTGTCGAATTCTCCAACCTCCGCCATCTCCTCTACCCAAGACTTTTCTGCGTCTCTCTCTCCGGCAGATTCTGCGGTATCGGTCTGTCCTTCAGGTGTTAATCCAGAATTATTGATGCTCTCATGATTACCCATAATGCCATTATAACATAACTATTATCGAGTAAAAACAGAATAGTACAACAACCTGCTGCTACCCCAGTAAATATTGACAATACAAGCTACTTATGCTATGATGAAGTAATCATATCGGATTACTCGGCACTTTTACTCTGGAATCGACGACCATAATTATAGGAGGGGAATAGATATGGTGCTTGTTGTTATCGGTCTCATCATCGGTGGGTTCATCTACGTGAAGCAGGAAGGTATTGATTGTGTCTCGGACGTTTTTCTTTGCCTGCTGACCGGTTTGCTTGGCGCACTAGTGGGTGGACTGATAATGGCGTTTACGACGTGTCTCGTTCCCGCGAGCGAATACAACTTTGAACAAATGAACAACACGCCCATCATCGCCATGAAAGACAACCAAGGTTTGACCGGGGAACGTTTTATCTTCAGCGGACATGTCGAAAGTGAGCTACACTATTATTACGCCGCAGAAGAAGCGCAAGGCATTTCCGTAAAGAAAATCCCGGCCTCAAAGACCTACATCCGCTACGATAGCACGAACCCTCATATCGAGGAATATAGATCCACTAAGTTTAACCATTGGTATACATGGATATATGCCGCCAATTTCCACAACAAAAATTACAATATCATCTATGCACCAGAAGGAACCGTAGATCTCGTCTACGAAGTCGATCTAGAGTAAAGCACATTTTCCATCCGCCTTCGGGCGGATTTTTGGATTTTGCAGTTCAATGCTTATGATATATTGACAAATTACCGTAGGATGATATTATAAAAACATAAAAGTCATAAAATAAAAACTCCAAAAAGGATAAAAATGTCTTCGCGTAAAAACAAAACTAAACTTGCTTTCAGTGCAATTGTATTATTACTGGTGCTAGGATTTGTTACTCGTCCCGATAATGCCTTTGCCGCCTCGAACAATGCATGCATAGACAAAGCAATTCAAAAGTTTGGCGGGAAATATGTTCACGTGAACTATAAATCTTTCGAAGAGCGTTGCTCAACAGTACCTACGAGTATCCGCAATGCAACCTACGGGATGTTTGCGCAAGCTTTGCCAGAATCAGGTGATATTATTTTGCCAGAATCAGATGGCAAAAGTGATAGCCTAGACTTCCAGGGACAGCGCCTAGTCTATTCTTCCGATATAGTTGGCGATCGTTGGGCTACGTACGAAGTAGATGCTAGATATGCGAGACTTTCCGAAACAATGTTGCACGCCCGTACTACAGGAGGTCAAGCTAGTTGGACAGCAGGAGACTCAACGACCGTGTCGGTCAATACCAACTACATAATCAATAACTTGTCCATTCAGGACAAAGTTGCGGAGATTGCATTGCCCTACAGATCCTGTTTAATGGGGGGTTCGTGTAACTCGGGTACGATTTACCTCCACTTTCACCCAGTAACAAATATTATGCATAGTGGCCAACAAAAAGTCACCTATGACGAAATCGATTATAGTGATGATAACATGATTACTATAGCCGACGATCTTGGCCCGCTAACATTCACTCATCAACTGAAGAGAGACGATGCCTGGAGCAATATCCGGACACAAAGCCTTTCTCAGACGTACAAGACAAGTATTCATGACGACAATACAATCTATGACGAAGATGAAATATGGAACGACATTACGTTTGATGCTAGCGGAGATTATGCTAATATTACTGATTCTATCGATCCATCCACGCTCGATATAGACTCGGACACTCCATCGCAAGTATGTTCTACAATCACTTACAAAAAAGTCAAAAGTCTATTCGAAAACTACGAATCAGCCAATGGCGAAACGAATAATAGTACTATTTGTGTCAATGTTATAAAAATGGCTGATCCCGAACCAGAACCAGATCCAGATCAAGAGCCGGAACCATCCGATGATAATGAGGCAGATGATGAGCTAACTCCACCTGCACCTGCTGTTCCGAACACTGGCCATATTACCAATAAAGAAGGTGGCGCCGGCACAATCAACATTATTACTATTGTTGGCGGCATTATAGCGGCTATTCTCGTCGCGCTCGGTACTTATCGTAGGTTATCCGTCCGTTCTCGTATTAACAAATTCTAGGTGCCATTAATCAACGCAAAGGCCCTCGCAATAAGGGTCTTTGCTATGTGGCAATTGCCCAGGCTGCTACTAGTAGGGGGGAAGGAGTGGCTCCTTTTGTGTTATAATTTCCCCATGCGCCCGTAGCTCAGTGGATAGAGCACTGGTTTCCGGTACCAGGTGTCGCAGGTTCGACTCCTGTCGGGCGTGCCAAATCCGCTCCTAGGCGGTTATTTTATTGAATCGTTTCGCACCAACTTTTTTCAATCTATGGTCTAATACCAAACAAGCCACGGTATAAATAGCTACCACTACCCCCATTGCGCCCATCGTGCCTAATCCGGATAATGCCGAGCCCATGAGCACTCCAATCGTAATCCCTGTCGCCCCCATCGCCACGAACGTACAAATCATTGTGCTTCGACTTTGCTTCACAACTTCCATATCGTTTTCTGCATCCATCATAGGATATTTTAAATTAATCAAAATCCCAAAAATTTGCATTGACGCTGGAAGTGCAACTGATCCAATAATTAAAAGCAGCGTCTCGACAATTCCAAATCCGAACCATATCGCCATCACTATATCGCCGACGAGTATTAACGGCAAAATTACAATCATTGCCATTATGATTTTTGCTCGCAGAATCGTCATTACCGGTACTGGTAAAGTTTTAAGAATATTTATAGACTTACCTTCCAAGCTAATCATTGACGAAGTAATAAAAGAAAACAATGTAGTAAAGCTCATTAGCGCAAATACAATTACCGGTAGCAGTGCGCGTACCATTTCTGTACTTAGCGGAAAGTCTTCAGTTGTCTCTATGCCAACTATTATGTCGTCAAACTTCCAACACAACAGGGCTGCGCCAATAACGAACAGTATGATGCCAAACCCCGCATTGGTAATAAAAACTGGCGTTCCGAAGAACTTGTTTAGTTCTTTTCGCAATAATGCCCATATTGGCTTCCTCCCGCGAACCTCAAGTTCTTCTATAGCTACTTTTTTTGTCACGCCATAACTTGTCATCTTTGCACGTGTATTTATTTTGAAGAATGTCTTAGCCAGGACTAATACTCCAAGCCCAGCTACTGCCAAGTGCATCAGTATGAAAATAGCAAGATCGACTATGTTGAATTCAACAGCCATTCTTTCACACAATTTGGCAGGATAATACATGTTTGTCATGGTTTCGCCCATCTTTACGATGCCATCATCAATGACATCGCTGTTCATAGTCATGGAGAAGTAAAATGAAGCCACCAACATTATAATTGCAGCGATGAATGTAAAGATGATTTGAACTACAGTTTGTTTTTTGAATTTAGACGAAAACGCAGATATGACCGCACCAATGAGACACGACAAAACAACCGGAATTACCGGTGCCAAAAACAAAATCAAAACTGAAATCGGCACAAACACCAACGCCGCTCCTCCGCGCACGAAATATACTGCTATCGCTGGTAGTAAAAACATAGAGTTGAATATCAGCTCAAATAAATAAAATTTCGTCAGTTTCAATGCGACTATTTTTCCGCGAGAAATCGGTAATGTCAAAAGTAAATCGTCATCGCGTGTGTTGTACAATAACGAACTTGATTTATATATACCTTCGATTAATGTTAGTACCGTTGTCAGTACAACAACAATTGCTAGAAGCAGAGTTCCTTTTCCAAATTGGTCTAATGCATAAAACCACGAATCTGAATACACTAACATAATGAAAGACATCATAAGCATTAACGCAATTGTTACTCCAACGCCAGAAGATTCTCCGGTTTTTTTCTTCTTGACGCGAAAGATGTCCATCCCCTCTGTCATCGACGCCTTTAACAATTTGAAGAATTGTCTCATTATTTCTCCAACTCCAAGAATACTTTTTCTAGCGACTTATCGCCCTTCACAGCTTTCATGCTGCCAACTTTTATGAGCTTGCCTTTCTTCACAATCGCTACACGCGTACAAAGTTTTTCTGCCATATCAAGAATATGTGTCGAGAAGAAAATCGTCCCGCCGTGTTCAGTCAAATCATGCATGACTTCCTTCATGTCGAAAATCGCTTTCGGGTCTAATCCTACAAACGGTTCATCCATAATTAAGATTTTTGGCTCATGCGCTAAGGCGGAAATGAGCGCCACCTTCTGCTTCATACCGTGCGAAAACGAATTAATTGGGCTAAGCAAAACATCTTCAATTTCAAACATTTTTGCATATTTCGTAATAGCTCTTTTACGTTTTTGAATTGGCACCTCATACATATCACATATGAAATTAATGTAATCAATCGCCTTCATGTTTTCGTAGAGCTCGGGATTATCCGGAACGTAAGCCATTATTTTTTTACATCCGACCGGGTCGGCCTTAATGGACTTACCATCAATCAAGATTTCACCCTCGTCAAAATCATGTATTCCAACCATAGCCTTAATTAGGGTCGTTTTGCCGGCGCCATTATGTCCGATAAAAGCAAAGATTTCGCCTGAATCGACCCTAAAAGAAACATCATCGAGAGCTTTTTTGTCGCCATATTTTTTAGTTACGTTGCATACTTCTATCATGATTCTATTATATCACCTCGTGTCTGGGAAATATTAGCTACTCTTAGCTCTTATTGACGTAAGAGGTTAACAGAGGTATAATATATAGCAATAAGTCGATCTAAGCGGCTTATGAACTTTCCCAATCTCAAGAAAAGGGGGTATGAATATGTCTGTAGCGCAGACCGGCTATCCGTCCATCGATAAGGCCCATCTTCAAGGCATCGATGAGTCGATGTTGAATCCATCAACTTTCCCGATCAGTCTTCTCGCGCTTTTCATCCACATTAACGAGCACGACATGGGCGCAGTCGCGATTGAACGCGACGGCAAATCCTATACCCGTAGTCAGCTGAAAAACGACAGTTTGATTCTTGCTAAAGGTCTCTGTCTGCTCGGCCTGAAGCCTGGTGAAGTAATCACGATTGCTACACCGAACCTTTACGAGGGTATTGCGCTCTCAATGGCAGCTAATGCTATCGGCATCAGGTTTGCCTATGCTAATCATCTCGGCGATCCTGAACAACTAATTGAGCAGCTTTCAGATGAGCTCAACCTCTACGAATCCAGTGCTGTGGTTGTTCATGAAAAGTACGAACAGTTCGCCAAAGAGCTTTTTCGCCGCGCACCAAAGCTTCGTCGTGTTATTAGCATCGAACCTTCCGAGCATCGTTACAATATCGGGCACGAGGTAATTGCCGACGCTCGTTATATTGAATACGATGTACTGATGGCGACTGCAACGGCGAGTGAACTCGACATCTCTGGTCTTATCGAAGAATACAGTAGGTCCGATCAGGATGCTTTCTATCTTCAGACGAGTGGATCGACCTCTGGCAGGCCTAAAGGCCTGATCTTCGGAAATGAAGCAGTGTTTGCTGCACTCATGTACGCCAAAAATTCTACCGGTACGAATACTCACGACAAGAACGTTTCCAAAGTACTCTGCATCTTGCCTTATCGTTTGCCCTATGGTTGGATGACTATTTTCGTCAACCTGATTGGTGGTAACAAAGTAGAACTTGCTACCGGAGCGTCTCCTAAAGACATTGGGCGCTATCACCGTACTAAAGCAAGTTACATCTATGGCACTCCGCTCATCTTCCGTAACTTCATGGACGAGACTCCGCCCGAAGCTGACCTGTCCTTCTTGGTAGCCTTCTTCTGCTCTGGCTTCGCTATGTCCGAAGAAGAATATCAGGAGGGAACTACATACATTTGTGCGCATGGCAGTAACGGCGAAATCCGTAACAATTACGGTATCGGCGAAGGCCTCTGTATCGGCACGGCCTCAGATGGCGTTCCTCATCGTCCAGGGACTTCTGGCAAGTTTTACATTGGCCCGACATGGGTTATCGTTGACGAACGAGGCAATGAAGTCAAATATGACGAAGCTGGCGAATTGCTTGTGAAGTCTCGTTCGCTCTTCCGTGGTTATTTCAAAGATCCGGAAGCAACGAGGAAAGCGTTCACAGAATTTAAGGGAGAAAGATTCTTCCGTACCGGCGATTATCTCAAGCTTAGCCGTGATGGTTACGTCACTTTTATTGGGCGCAAAAAGCGTTTCTACCAGCCGCTTGGCGCGACTGACAAAGTGAATTGTGAAACCATCGAACGTGCTTTGCTAAAGGAGATCGACATCGTCGAAACCTGCGCAGTGGTTATCTGCTCCCCTGATGGTAAGCATGAGACCAGCAAAGCCTTTGTCGTTCTGAGGAAGAAAAAGTCCCCTTCAGAACAACTTTACAACGAGTTGTTCAAGCGAATCAAAAAGACCTTACTTCCGTATCAGCTGCCGTCCGACATCGTTTTTCTTGACCAACTTCCGGTTATGAAATCCGGAAAAATTGACTACACATTGCTTCAGTCTATGTGTTAATCAATTGACCGCTCGAGTCATCGGGCGGTTTTTTCTAGTGTTTTTTTAATGATTATGCTACAATCATCTTAACGGAAATGTCATTTAGGAGGTTACATGAAACTAATTACCGTATTGCTCATTGCGGTCGCTGCTCTAGCAGTTTTAACAGGTCTTTCTATTCTCTGTGGCGCCACTAAGCAATCGCGCACGAGTGCCCTTTGGTTTTTTATCGGTACGCTTGGTGCGGCAGTATGGTCAGTAGCTATCGCTGTATTTCTTACCCTTCCGTCCTCATCTGCAGATTCTGCGCCAGCACTCGTAATCGCCGTCATCTCCGGCATCACTTTGACGGACGTAGCTCTTTTAGGCTATACCAGCTGGTCCAGTGGGCGTAACGGCAAAATAATTGTAGGCGCATTTGCCATACTAGGAGCGGCGCTCTGCGTGTTGCTAGCTGAGCAGCCCGAGCTGTTCTATTCACATTTTACTTTTGGCCAAGACTATAATACGATTCATACCACCCGCACCTGGTATTTCTATGCATTAATTGCCTTCTTCACGGCCATTTCCTTAGTTTACTCGGGCTTTCTCTCAAAAACCATCAAACGTATTAAAAACCACGGCGCTAAAAACGGCTTAAAGATTTTTCAAGCTGGTCTTTCCGTTGGCGGCATCCTTGCCCTTATCTTTGACTTATTGTTGCTAACATCTCAGCCTCAACTCGCTTGGATTGGCCCAATGGCAGTCAGTATTTCCATTATCACATTCTACTATTCTGTCGTGAAATACCGCATTCTTGCACTTTCTGGGAAATGGCTTGAGGTTCTATCTTACATTATTCTTATTGCTGCTGGAGTAATTGTCTACACACTTGTATTCTATGCTATTTTCACCTCACTTTTCCGTGTCGCAAGCCCTTCGGTAGAGATACTGTTACTTAACTTTATCATGGTGGCCATCTTACTATGCCTTATGCCGGCACTTCGCGAGATCTCCTCAATGCTAAAAACCCTATTCCCGACGCGCTACATTGACATCGGTTACACTACACACAAAATCCTCACCATTAAGCGTGAGCATTTAGATCTAAAAGAGCTCGCAGGATTTTTAGCAACTCAGATGAAAATAGACTACTTTGCGTTCTTAATTAACGGCAAAGTCTACGGCTCAAAAGCGACATTTTTAACTAGCGAAGAACTCGTAAAAATAGGCAAGCTCAAACACCCAACAAAAAATATCTGGCAGACTCAGCCGGATGAAAGTACAGACAACTCAGTTCGCGTAGCTGCACTCATAGATTCCAAAGGCGAGGTATTTGGTCAGGCTCTGGTCGGGCGCTCCATTACCGGTCACGCGCTTGAGCACCGCGATTTTATCCAAATCGAGATGCTAATTAACTTGTCCGCTTCAGTTATCGGGGGAAATAAAGGGCTATAGCTTCATTCCTTGACATTTTTATATACTTGGTATATACTAAAACTATACAGATATTGACCGGCCCCAAAGGGTCGGCCGTTTTAGTATAAATCAGTAAACAATAGAAAGGAAAATATGGAAGGACTCGACCTCAAACAAATGACAGCGATGGTGAAAGTCATCGCCGAAGAAAAGAATCTTCCTGAAGAAACTGTTCTTGATGTAATTCAGATGGCAATTGCCGCTGCTTGGCGTAAGGATAATGGTGATAAAGATATGGATGTCCGCGCTGTTTTAAATGTTAATACTGGCAAAGCAGATGTTTTTATCACTCGTACCGTTATTGAAGATGGGCTCGCTTATAATCCATCTACGGAGATCCCTCAGTCTGAAGCCAAAAAAGGCGCCAAAGTTGGCGACACCGTAGAGGAAAAAGTTACCGTTACCGGTTTTGGCCGCGTCGCATCTCAAACCGCCAAACAGGTTGTTATTCAACGTTTGCGCGAAGCTGAGCGCGAAGCCGTACTTACTATGTACGAAGACAAAATCGGCACAGTTGTTACTGGCATGATTCTTCGTGTTGACAAGAACGTTGTCCGCATCGATCTTGGGCGTACCGTTGGCATTATGCCGCGTTCCGAGCAAATTGAAGGTGAATATTATACAGTGGGCTCTCGTATTAAGGTTTATATCAAAGATATCGAGCGCTCTGAACGTGGTGCTAGCCTTCTTCTTTCTCGTGGCTGCCCAGAATTCGTCGAATATTTATTCCGTCAAGAAGTTCCAGAAATTGAGAATGGCACAGTCGAGATTCGTGGCATTGCCCGTGAAGCTGGTCGTCGCACCAAAATTGCTGTAATGTCTACGGTTCCTGGTGTCGACCCAGTTGGTACCTTCGTAGGTGGCCGCGGTGTTCGCGTCCAGGCCGTCATGAACGAAATTGGCGATCGCGAGAAGATTGATATTGTCACTTGGTCTGACAATGCTTCTGAATATATCCGCGAAGCTCTCTCTCCGGCCGAAATTTCCAAAGTTGAGATTTCTGGCAAAAAAGCAAAGATTTATGTCACCGAAGACCAGCAATCTATTGCCATCGGACGTCAAGGCCAAAATGTCCGTCTCGCTAGTAAACTCACTGGCTACGATCTTGACATTCAATTAGCTAAAGCTCCGGAAAAGAAGAAAAAGAAAAACGTCGAAGACTCCCTCCTTTCTGCTCTTGAAGATGCTGAGGCCGACGCCTAATACAAAGAAAACCGCCCCGAGTGGGGCGGTTTTTTGAACCAGTTTTTTTGGAAATCTCAGAACGGTTTCGCAATATACACAGGCCATCCTTGGGAAGCGGGCATCAACTTTTCAATCAGCTGTTTGAGCTTTCCAACCTCATCATAGTGCATGAGAATGAGCTTCATTGTTGGATAACTTGCGAGTAGACACTTCAGATCCTCGGCTACTTCACTGAAACTCAGATGCAGCTCTTCCTTTCGCGCCATAACATCCAGGTAGAATTCAATCGGAGGATCGATGCGAGCGTTACGTTGTTCGTCACCAATCTCATCCCTCAGGAATTCCACATATGGGCTCAGCTGACTCGTGTCGCCAGAATAGATGATCAGTGACCCATCAACATTCAGGGCGAACCCACTTGCGCCACTCAGCCTCAGGCTGTGCGATGTTGGAATTGTCTTAACAAACCATTCCGGCGATACCATCCTACTAAGCGGTTTACCACTCTTGTCACGGAATGTGTATGCCGATCTGTAACTATCAAACGATAGTAATTCATAGACTTCACCGCCATAATGACCGGGTAACGACCTCAGACCGCCTGTTTCCAGATGCATAACAGTTTCCTCACGGATTCTTTCGTCCACGATTATAGTCAGCGACGACCCAGGGGAATAAAGCCTGACGTCGAACGCCAGCTTATCTATCCCTGACACGTGATCGTAATGATTATGGGTTACACACATGTAATAGCGCCTGAGATTCGGCATCATTCGAATCAGATCATCAGCTGCATACACATTCAGAAGTGACATGTCAAGAAAAACGATAGTCTCGTCGTCTGGACAGAAGAACGCATTTGTGTGCGATCCTGATGCTCCATTCATGGTTCCGAAGAACTTCAGTTTTGGTTCAAAAGTCTTGCAAGGTTCACTCATCTCCAACCCTCCTTTGGATAAAGATTGAATAATTATAACATATTATGCCAGTTTTAGCTACTAAGTATTGACAGTTTGATGAATAAAAGCTAAAATAAAGACAATTATTTCACTTGTATTTAATAATCATAACTAAAAGGAATTTATGAATCAATCCGAACAAGAGCGCCGTGCGCGTCTTATGAAACAAGGCGCAGAGCGTCTTCCCGATATAAAGAAGCGTTTTGAAGAAGCTCAAAAAAGGAATTTCAACAGCAATTTCGCACCAGGTGGTAAAGATGCGAAGCTTGTCAACCAACCAGTCAAGACCAAAACGTCCAAAAAAGCTAAGGCTGCTAAAACGCAAAAAACTAAGGTTGCAAAACAGCCAGTAGCGAAAACCGAGGCCGAGAAACGCAAAGTTAATCTTTCCGTCTCTACTCGTAAAGGGGAAATGGTCCATCATCAGCGAATGCTGAGTCAAGACGTTAATGCTCAAGCCACTCAACACATCATCGGCATTCCAGTCAATAAATCTCGCTATAACGGTTACAATGGTCAACAGGTCACTAACGCCATGCTGAAGAAAGCTCGTCCCGATCCAGATGCTGTACGTATCATACCGATAGGTGGTCTTGGGGAAATCGGCATCGGTAAGAATATGACTGTTATTGAGTATAGAAACGAAATGATTGTCATTGACATGGGTGTGCTCTTTGCCGATGGCGACTATCCTGGTGTCAACTACCTCATTCCCGATATCAAATACCTAGAGGATAATAAAAACAACGTAAAAGCTATCCTCTTCACTCACGCCCACCTTGATCATATCGGCGCCTGTCGTCACCTTCTTCCAAAGTTTAATCCAACCACTCCAATCTATGCCACCGAATTTACGATTGGCATGATCAAGAAACAAATGTCAGAGCTTGACGACGAGCCAGACTTGAACTATATCACCGTGGATCCCTTTAAACACGAGCAGATCCAAGTTTCCGAGCATCTGTCTGTCGAGTTTATTCATACTTTGCATTCTATACCAGGGAATACCGCTATCGTTGTTCGCACCCCCAATGGTGTAATCTATCTGTCCGGTGACTGGCGCCACGAAGCTAATCCAGTTGGCGTGCAAACAGATTACGAACGCATTGATGAAATCGCTCGTAACGAAGGCATTGCGCTCCTTGTTAATGAGTCTACTAATATTGATTCACCAGGCAAACATCCACACTCCGAATTTGACGTCGGTGAGAACCTCGGTAAAGTCATGGATAACTATTCGAACGGGCGCGTTATTGTTTCATGCTTCTCTTCGCAGATTGGGCGTATTGAGCTCATTCTTAAAGAAGCTCATGCTCGCGGTCGCAAAGTCGCCTTCTCTGGATTCTCCATGATCAATAATGTAGAAGTCGCTCTTCGTGCTCACGCTATCAAAGTACCTAAAGATACCATCATGAAGATGGAAGATATCATTAAGCTTCCGGATGATCGCATATGCATAGTCTGCACAGGGTCTCAAGGTGAACTTAACGCCGTGCTCACTCGCATGATCACTGGTGCCCATAAATACATCAAAATCAAACCGACCGACACGATTGTTTTCTCATCAAATCCCATTCCGGGCAACGAGCCACATGTGGTTTCTACCGTTGGTGGCTTGCTGCGCGAAGGCGCGACTGTTATCCAGAACGGCAAGACTCATTTGACAAATCTTGGGCCGCTCCACCTCTCTGGTCATGCGTATTATGAAGATCACGTTGAATTCGTCACTCGTCTACAGCCGAAGAATTACATGCCGTATCATGGCGAGTTTTATATGCTCGAACACAATGCAGAGATGGCAGAAAACGTCATTGGCATTCCGCGCGACAATATCATTCTTTCTGATGACGGCGATGTTGTAGAACTCCGCAAGGATCAGACCATCCACAAAAACGGGCGCATATATGTTGGGAATAAACTTTACGACGATGCGGATCAGCCGGTCCATGAAGCCGTAGTAAAAGATCGTATTCATATTTCCCGCGAAGGTATTTTTGTTATCGTTCTCACCATGAGCAAAAAGACTGGACGTCTCATTAAGACTCCCGACATCATTTCCCGCGCATTTATTTATCTCGACAACTCCGAAGAGCTAATTGGCAAGATTCGTCACTATCTCCGCGCTAAAACCGATAAATCTGTTTCTACAGACCCAGAATTGAAAGTTTTGAAGGAAGAAATAAAAGAAGATATTACGCATATTCTTTACGACGCTACTGGCCACACGCCAATAGTTATTCCCGTTATTAACAAAGTTTAAAATCGCATATGAGATTTTAAACTCGTCCTAGCCACAATATTGGCTAGAACGTTTTTGGAATATCCCTTGACACCATCAATAACCATAACTATAATAAGACACAGTAGAGTAAAGGGTTAAACAAACATATTAATTGTAAAAAACAGGCTAAAACGTTTTTTGTCACATTAGTATATTGCATGTATATTAGTTGTGGAGGTGTTATTTCTTTAGCCTTGGAGGTTAAACAAACATTTTATGGTAAATAGAACCATAAACCTAACTGGCTCCTCAAAGCTTAGGAATCTTTCCTATTCTAGCCTAGTAGCCAGCATTTTGCTTTTCTTAAGCTCTTTAGTTTATCCCTCTCTTCTCCCTTCCTCCACTCATGCTGAACCAGGAGTAGAAGCTACTACTACTCTTTCTATTTCTCCAAGCTCCACTCTAAGCCTGATTGCTGAACCAGGTTCTTTTGTTTCTGGTACTGAGACTATTAACGTTTCTACT
>JAFWMR010000017.1 GCA_017513905.1 Candidatus Saccharimonadota bacterium | reverse complement strand
TTCTCTCTAATAGTGTAAAATGTTTATGAGACATAGCTCACCTCCTGTTTATTGGTTTGTAATTCAAATACCATTTTACAGGATGATACGGGTTATGTCTCTTTTTTGTGAAAAGTCTTGGCTTTTAAGTTAGAATCTAAGAACTCTTGCTTTTTTTTAAAAAAACGATATAATATAACCATAAAAGGTTATACATTTTAAAAAAACGCAAAAATGAACAAAAAGAACAAACAAATATTATTTGCGACATTGTTTATAGTGATGTGCAGCATAGCAATACACGACGATACCGTTTTTGCATCCACTCACACTCTAAACATGACTTCCTCTGGAGCGCAGAGTGTAGATATTCTAAGCGGCGTAAACAATACGGTCATTAGCACCGACGCTATCAATGTCACCACTAGCTGCCGCTATGGCTACAACTTCACTATTTCTAGCTCAGTAAGCGACAATAACCTATATCTCGACGGCGACTCTAGTAACAATACCGCGGGTACGTATTTTTCAGCTACAGATGGCACTAGCACACTAGACAACTCCACTAGCGCCTGGGGGTACTATTATAATAGCGATAATCAAGTTACACCTACCGGCTCCAGTATCTTTCTCCCAGTACCAGTTCTAGGACAAGCCGACACTATCAAAACGCCTTTAGCAGAAGCAAGTAGCACCGATATTAATGACAGCTTCAATCTCTACTACGGCGTTAAAGCTAGTTCTACTATCACACCTGGTACCTACAAAATGATTCCAGATACCAACAATTCCAATAATGACGGCGTTATCGTCTATCAAGCTATTATTGCTGATACCTGCATGCAATATGCAGTGCATTTTGATCCCACATCTACTGCCAATAACACTACCATCACCGGCACCGGCACCATGGCCAATCAAACCATTTACGAAGGCGCTTCTACTCCCCTCACATCCAATGGCTTTACCGCGCCCACAGGATACGAATTCGCCGGGTGGAATACCGCTCAAGATGGCACCGGAACATCTTATACCGACGGACAAAGTGTCACAGATTTAACTATCGTAGGTAACACAATTACGCTTTATGCTCAGTGGAAACAAACCTGCTTCCCGGGATACATCTGCTACATCGGTAATGGCGCCGACGAAGGCACCATGGGTCGTCAATCCGCCGCTGACGGAAACGACGTTCAACTCTTTGCTTCCAACTTCTCTCGCACAGGCTACGGTTTCGCTGGCTGGAGCGACAAAGAAGACTACGCCACCAATCCAAATGCCCATTTCTACGGACCAAACGAAGACATCACTGTGCCTACCGGCACCACGGATGGCGGATTAAAACTCTACGCCGTCTGGATCGAAAGCGCCGGGAACCTCCAAGATTCCACCAAAGTCGCCGAACTTTGTGGCAGTGGCGCAGACAGTCTCCAAGCCGCCGCTTATAGCGACGAGGGTGATTCCGACGAATCCACTTGGTCTATCACAGCGAGTCTAAATAGCATCTCAGCTCTCACCGATACCCGCGACGGCCAGACCTACGCCATCGCCAAACTCAGTGACAACAATTGCTGGATGATCGAAAACCTAAGACTCGCCGATACCCACCAAGAAAACAATACCACCGTGCCAACTATTCTTACCACTGCTAACACTAATAACCCATTAAACGACGGCACAAACGTCACACTCAAGCACAACTATACTGATACACAAACCTATACAAATCTCTCTCCTACTTCAAGCGTAGCCTACGATGCCACCACCGCTCCAGAAGGTTGGTGCACCAACGGCTCTGCTGCTTGCTATGACCAGTCTAGACTCAGAACCGACAATACTACCAATCGTGCTACATATACAATTTCCACTGATATGATGTCTCAAGACGCAAATCTTTATTCCTATGGCAACTATTATAACTGGTATTCAGCTACAGCCGGAAATGGCACTTATGATAAATCTAGCGACAATACGACCGGCGATATTTGTCCTATCGGCTGGCATCTTCCAACTGGTATGGGTAATGGCGAATTCGGTGTACTTAGTAATAGT
Organism: Candidatus Saccharimonadota bacterium; assembly: GCA_017513905.1. Taxonomy (GTDB): domain Bacteria; phylum Patescibacteriota; class Saccharimonadia; order Saccharimonadales; family Saccharimonadaceae; genus Nanosyncoccus. Next base: position 3,007 of record JAFWMR010000017.1, on the reverse strand, counting down.
TTAGGAGGATATAAGAACAATGATGGGATAGCTACACAAATGTCTAGCTCGACTTCTCCTACTCATACTATTATGAAGCAAAGATTGCGCCGTTTCCCGAACAATCTAGTCTACGCTGGCATGATTACTGGCGATAGCATTGGCGAACGCAGTAGTCATGGAAGCTACTGGACGTCCACAGCAATGTTGAATACCAACGTTTATACCATGTTTTTCAACTCCTCCACCTTCAATCCGGGAAGAGCTACTGGCAACAAATACCACGGCAGAGCGGTCCGCTGCATCGCTACCTCCTCATAAATCGCTCCCCATAATCCAAACACTATCGCCACCCCCTAGCCCTTTACACTTCACAATTCTTATGCTATAATTACACCATAAATAACAAAACACAGACATGGAAACAATCATACAAATACTACTTCTAGCTATCGGGTTCGTCTTACTTATTAAAGGCGCCGATTGGTTAGTTGATGGCGCCTCGTCTACTGCTTCCAATTTCAAAGTCCCCAAACAACTCATCGGTCTCACCATCGTAGCGTTTGGTACCAGCGCCCCAGAGTTAGCCGTTTCCTTTGCTTCTCTCATTTCCGGCAAAACCGACGTCCTCATCGCTACTGTCATCGGCAGCAACACCCTGAATGCTCTTCTTCTTATCGGCCTTGCAGCTATCGTTAGCCCTCCCATCAAAATCAAACGTTCCACCATTTCCAAAGAACTCCCACTCCTTCTTCTCATTTCCGCCTCCATGATCACTCTACTTCTCGACTCCAGTGTCACCAATCTCGAATCCAACACCTTCTCGCGCAGCGACGCCATCATCTGCCTACTATTATTTGCAGTTTTTCTCTATTACATCATAAATATCATCCGCAAAAGTCGAAGTTCCAAAAAAGAATTTGAAAAACCCAAATACAAACTCGGCAAATCTCTAATCCTTGTAGTCCTGGGGCTCGCCGGAGTTATTGCCGGCGGCGAATTAGTAGTCAACTCTGCCACCACCATCGCCAGCAGCATCGGTCTATCAGACCGCGTTATCGCTCTCACCATCATCAACTTCGGCACTGCCTTGCCAGAAATCGTCACCACCATTACCGCTGCCAGACGCAAAGAAAGCGAACTGCTCGTCGGTAGTCTCGTCGGCAGCAATATCTTCAACATCTGTATCGTCCTAGGTCTCCCCGTTGCAATCTTCGGCACCATTGCACTCTCCAACTTCACTCTAGTCGATCTAATGATGCCCATCATTTCCTCGGCAGTTCTTTGGTGGGTAGCCAGACGTGGCAGCAACGGCAAAGACGGCAAAATCCTCCGTTACGAAGGCTTCATCCTATTCGCAGTCTTCCTCGCCTACTATAGTTATGTAATCTACGGAGCGTTCGCTTGAACTGGCTAATTTTAGTCGCAGTTGCCGTCGTCTTCGATTCGATTCGAATTTTTATCGACAACTACGTTTCTGATGTCTACTTCAAAGAAAGAGACGCCGTTTCGCAAAAACTCTTCTACGGCTACGGTCTCATTATTTCTTCGATTTTTATCGTCATGTTCACCGGTTTCGATTTCACCGCCCTCAGCCCCTACACCCTATGCATGTTACTTCTTGCCGGTTTGCTCAGCGACATTGCCGGAATTCCATATCTCAAAGCTCTAGAAATCGACAACTCCACCAACCTCGGCATTTTCATTCAGCTCGCTCCAGTCATGTATTTGGTCCTCGGCTGGCTCTTTCTTGGCGAAACTATCTCCACGATGCAACTCATTGCCATCGGCGTCATCCTACTTGCGCCCTTATTCATTGTCACCACCACGCGCAAAAAATCTCGCAAAGTCCGCTTAAAAGCCGTTCTCTATGCATTTTTGTACGTGCTCATCGCAGTTATCGGTAATCTCATTTTTGTCAAAGCCGCCTCTTCGGATTTAAGCTTTATCAACGAACTCACGATTCTGTTATTTGGCAAAGGCGTCGCTGATCTTCTCATTATTTACACTCATCCCAAATGGCGTCGACGTTTCCTCAAAGTTGCAGACAAAAGTCAGCGCAAAGTTTTTTCACCAATGGTCGCCAATCTCGCTGCTATGTTAATAAAGGAATACACTTATCGCTTGGCACTGATTCTCGCTCCAGCCGTCACTCTTGCCTCCGCCGTTTCGGATTCCGCCGAACCGATTTTCATCTTCTTCGCCGGCATCCTACTCACACTCATCTGGCCCAAGTTCGGCCGCGAGAAACTCGACAAAAAATCCATCATCGTGCATTTAATCGCGACGGTTCTAGTAGTTATCGGCGTAATCCTCATCCAAATGTGATATAATGATTATAGGTGGTGCTTTGGCGGAGTGGTTACGCAGCGGTCTGCAAAACCGCGTACACCGGTTCAATTCCGGTAGGCACCTCCATCATGACGAAAAATGCAATCCAAGATTCATCTTGGATTTTTTAACGTCGCAAAATGCCAAAAACGCTATATCTAGCGTCTCAAATCAATTCCAAACACCATATCTAGCGTCTCCGCCCCGCTATATATTATATGTAGTCTCAGGATGCTAGGAACTTGGGTTGTTAGGGCTCTAGAGCGACTTGGGACTAGGAGGCGCTACGCACTAGGGGCTAAGCAGCGAATACTCCTTCCGAGGTTCTTGCTGCCGTAGCTCGTGCCTGGGCCGACGTAGCTACTGTCGAAGCTCATGCTGTAAGCGTAGGGGCTAGAGTTCGCTGTAGACGACCAATAGCCGCCGGTGGACCCACGACTATACACCGAACCGCTGTTAACGTAGCCGGAATAAACGAAATTATTAGGGTAAGCCCTCAGAGCATTAGAGGCACCTGAACCCTCTGGAGTACCGGTATAATATGGTTGAGTGCTGCTATCATAGTTTGCTGGATTGGTGCCACCATTAATGCCAGTTACAATGAGTGCCCAGAATTCATTATTGGCTTCATTGGATTTATTACCACCTTTCGGCAAATGCCAACCAGTAGGGCAGATAGAAGTACTAGTGACAGATT
>JAFWMR010000016.1 GCA_017513905.1 Candidatus Saccharimonadota bacterium | reverse complement strand
CTAACATCATTTGTGTGTTACTTGATGACCTTCCCAAGTTACGTTTTGGCACAAAGCAATCTTAACGTTATTGCTTTATGCCAAAAACATATCATTTTAGCTTTTATATGTGTTTATTTATAACTCTGACTCTACGTGTATAATAATATCATAAGCAGAATAGATGTAAAGAAGACTTTTAAAAGAAATTGTGTGATATGATAAAAGTATGGAAATGGATATAGAACTTCAACAGAGAACTCAATATATTAAGGAATGGTTAGGAACTGGTTCTGTGAATATTTTTGGTCTACCGATGTCTGGTAAAGATACGGTGGGCGTAAAACTTGCAGAAGCGATTGATGGAAAATTCTTATCTTCTGGGCTGATAATTCGCGCAAATGAAGAATTGACCCGAGAACATTATACTGATGGTGGCGAGTTGACGCCTACGGACGTTTTCTACAAATGGGTGTTGCCGTATTTTGATAAGCCGGAGTTGAAGGATTATCCGTTAGTTTTGTCGTCGATTGGACGTTGGGCAGGAGAAGAAGATGTTGTGATGGAGCGAGCCGAGGCGGCTGGGCATCCGATTAAAATCGCCGTAATTTTGAACGTTTCTGAAGCCGACGTGATGACACGATGGCAGGCGGCAGCTTCGTTAAAAGATCGCGGAACGCGTTATGATGATGAGAAGCCAGAAGTGTTCCAAAAACGAATTGATGAGTTCCTGAAGAAAACTGCACCAGTGTTGTTGCATTATCGAGCTATGGGCATATTGCTCGATGTGAAGGCAGACACCGAACGGGAATTGGTGTTTAGGAATTTGGTTGAAAAACTATATACTTATGCACTGAATCACCCGAATGCGCCGGTTCAGAATTAATTGCGCTTTAGCATGACAGTAAAAGCATCAGAAGGGATATCGATTTTGCCGAATCTCTTCATGCGGGCTTTTCCGCGCTTCTGCTTGTCGAGAAGTTTAGCCTTACGGTCTCGATCTCCGGTGTGAATTTTGACGGTAACGTCTTTGCGGTAGGCGCCGATGGTCTCCCGAGCAATAATGCGGGCGCCAATAGCAGCTTGAAGAGCAACTTCGAAGTTTTGGCGAGGAATGATGTCTTTGAGCTTCTTGGTAACGTCGCGGCCAATTGCATCGGCTTCGGACCGATGACACATAACGGAAAGCGCATCGTTCTTATGGCCAGCAATTAGGAAGTCAACGCGGACGAGATCTTCGGCTCGATAGTTGGACAATTCATAGTTGAACGAAGCGTAGCCAGATGTAATAGACTTGAGCTGGTCGTAAAAGTCTGTAAGGAGATTTGCCATTGGCGCTTCGAAATCAATAACCGCACGATCTTCAATGTAGCCGAGATTTTTTTGCATACCGCGTTTTTCTACGATGAGATTTAGAACGGCTCCAATCATGGATTTTGGCAAGATGATTTCGCCTTTAACCCACGGTTCACGAATTTCTTTCACTTCGGAAACATCGGGAAGATCAGCGGCAGACTTTATGTCGATTTCTTCGCCATTATTCATGACGACCTGATAATTTGTGGATGGGTTGGTAACAACTAAGTCGAGATTAAATTCACGCTCCAAACGTTCACGAATAATGTCCATATGAAGTAGTCCGAGGAAGCCGATGCGGAGACCGAATCCAAGGATAGGTGAATTCTCTGGTTCGAATTGGAGTGCGGAGTCAGAGAGAGCAAGTTTTTCTAGTGCTTCTTTAAGAGTTTTGTAGTCTTCATTAGAAACCGGGAAGAAACCGGCGTACACAAACGGAAGGACGTTTTTATAGCCTGGTAACGGCATAGTAGCTGGGGATTTCTGCAATGTAACAGTATCACCGACTTTAGCTTCACGTGTGGTTTTGAGGTTGGTAACGATATAACCGATTTCGCCCTCTTCAAGAGCATCTTTGGGCCTCATCTCTGGATTGAGTGTACCAATTTCTAGTGCAATGCCGTTAGTCTCGGCAGCCATCATGCGAATATTGTCGTTCTTATTTAGACTGCCTTCGAAAATCCTCACATAAAGAACGACGCCGCGATAGTCGTCGAAGTAGGAGTCAAAGATGAGAGCCTTAAGCTCGTTGCCTTTTTGTTCGGTAGGCGCAGGAGCACGATCAACGATTGCATCTAGGACTTGCTCGACGTTTAGGCCAGTCTTAGCAGAAACGCCAATGATTTCCTCCTCACGGCAGCCAAGCAAGTTAATGATTTCTTTTTTAACCTTTTCTACGTCGGCAGCAGGAAGGTCAATTTTGTTAATAACTGGGATAATATATAGATCTTGTTCCAGAGCCAGGTAGACGTTAGCAAGGGTTTGTGCCTGAATACCTTGTGTAGCATCGACAACGAGAATGGCAGTTTCCACGGCTTGTAGTGAACGCGAGACCTCATAAGAAAAATCTACGTGACCTGGGGTGTCGATAAGGTTTAGTTCATAGCCTTTATAGTGCATTTGAACGGGAGTAAGCTTAATAGTAATGCCTTTTTCTCGCTCGAGTTCCATCGAATCGAGGAGCTGAGCTTTCATTTCCCTCTTTGATACAGTGCCAGTAATTTCCATCATGCGATCGGCAAGGGTGGACTTGCCGTGGTCGATGTGCGCGATGATGCAAAAATTGCGAATTTTACTGGGGTTCATATTGTATATATTATAACATATTTTAGCTATTTATGCTTCTTCAGGTGTTCACGCGCCTTGAGCGTAACTACTCTTCCCTTTGGAGTGCGTTCGAGAAAACCGAGTTGAAGCAAGTACGGCTCATAGTATTCTTCGATTGTAGTAGGTTCGTCACCAGTAAGAGCTGCAATGGTCGTGAGACCAACAGGACGATCGCCGTAGTTCTCCACCATAAGTTCGAGCATATTGCGGTCTGCCGGATCGAGACCATATTCATCAATTTCCATCATATTGAGAGCAGATGTAGCTAGCTTAGTATCAATAATACCATCTCCGTTGACGTCGGCGTAGTCGCGAACGCGTTTGACTAGGCGGTTGGCGATGCGTGGAGTTAAGCGGCAACGAGTAGAAAGAAGCTTCACAGCATCTGGCGATATTTCTTTGCCAAGGATATCTGCTGTACGAGTAATAATCTGACCAATCTCATCTTCTTTGTAGTATTCTAGGCGATGAATAATGCCGAAACGATCACGGAGCGGCCCGGCGAGAGCACCGGTACGAGTAGTCGCACCAATAACCGTGAATTTTGGAAGATCAAGACGGACGGAGCGAGCGGATGGGCCTTTACCGATAACGATATCAAGCTTGTAATCTTCCATGGCGGAGTAGAGAATCTCTTCTACTACTCGGCGGAGGCGATGGATTTCATCGATAAAAAGCACGTCGCCATCCTGGAGATTAGTCAGAATACTAGCGAGATCACCAGCACGTTCAATCGCAGGCCCCGAGGTAACGCGTAGGCTAGCACCAAGCTCGTGAGCAATAACATTCGCCATGGTGGTTTTGCCGAGGCCTGGCGGGCCATACAATAACACATGATCTAGAGTCGAACCATCGTTGCGCTTCTTGACCGCATCAATGGCGAGCTTCAAGTTAGTCTTGAGGCGCTCTTGGCCAATATATTCAGAAAAATTAGTCGGACGAAGGGACTTCTCTAGGACTTGTTCATCAGAATCCTCATCGTGTGGATTCACATCGACGATGCGTTTAGTACTTCTTTCAATGGCCATATAGGGAAATTATAGCACAGAATCTTTACGGCGAAGGACTATTAGGTTCTCTATATGTGGCGTCCTTGGGAAGAAGTCAAACGGTACGATACGCTCTATGTTATACTCACCTTCTAGCAATTTAATGTCGCGTGCTTGAGTAGATGGATTACAGGATAAATAGATAAGCTTCTCTGGGACTTCTACTTGAAGTTTCTCGATTAGTTTCTTGTCACAACCAGCACGAGGCGGATCGAGAATGACAGTCAAGTCTGGCGCAATGTATTCTAGAGCGTCTTCACTTTTAGCAAGAATCGGGCGTGCGTTTGTGTCGCTGCAATTGGCTACAAGTTCTTTGTAGGCTGCACCGTCGCTTTCTACGAGCGTGAGCTCTTTATCTCGCGCGACAGAGAGCCCGATAGTGCCAACACCCGAATAAAGATCTAGGACTTTGTCAGTTTTGATATGTTTAGCGATCTCTTGAAGTGCCAACTCGTATACTGGAAGATTTATTTGGAAGAAACCATTTGGCGAATAAGAGTATTCTTGACCAAGAATTGTATCCTTGAGATTTTTGAAAGCTGGATGCGGTTTGCGATTCTCGAATAAACCACCGGAAACTTCACCGGCTTGATTAGTGCGGAGAAGAAGGGATTGATAACGACGAGCCTCATCATGTTTGTTATTGAGTTCGTCAACAATAGATTGGGCTTTTTGAAATATTTCTGATCTCTCGATTGAGCTTTTGTCGATTGGAAACTTACCGTGAGAGCCACGATTATGAAAGGCTAGTTTGATTCTCTCGGAACTATGGTCCCAATAAAGTGCATATTCCATCTTATTGCGATAGAGCCATTCTCTACCGTCAGTTTTAGTTGGCTCAACTGCTACTTCTTCAGGAATTAAAATATGTTCTTGATGTAGGGACTCAATGACAAGATTGCGTTTCTCAGTGAGCTCGTAGCTAAAATCAAGGATTTGCCACGGGGAAGTCGATAAAAAGCAGGGATCTTTTGGATCTATACGGTGTTTAGAAGGTTGCTCAATCCTCGTTGCGATTCCTTCTAGGTAGTGGGATTTTTGTTTGATAGTTTCGAAATCGGCGACAATCTCGTCCGGCAAAGCATTCCAAAGAAAGATCTTTTTGCTGTCTTCTAGCGTCCCGATTCCCTGCCCACCTGGGATAAGTTTTTCGATTGTCAATTGCATTGGCAATATTATAGCATAGATAGAGGTGATTTGCTTCGCGGGCTATTCGTTTGGTACGTAAGTGCCGTCATTATTTACGCTACCAGGACGATTAGTGAACACGAAGTTGGCTCTGCTAGGTACATTATAGAACATTTGATAGAAATAATTTGTACTTGCCGTAGCCGTAACTTTACTAACATCCCAATTAGCTATCGCAGAAAGGTCAGAGAGAGAAGAAGCATCGTAGAACAAATTACCCATAATAGTCACCGCACTCGTATTCCAGACGTTTGGCTGATCACCATTTGGACCACCAGTTCTAAGAGCATTGACGTCTTCGATGGCGGTGTGCATGAACATTTCAGCCATATTTGTGACAGAGTGAGTATCCCAGTTAGCAATACCAGAGAGGTCAGAGAGGGAGGAATCTCCAAGGAACATGTCAACCATATTAGTCACATTAGAAGTGTTCCAATCAGATAGACCAGAGATGTCAGAGAGAGAACTCATATGCATAAACATGCATGCAGAGGAAGGATGAGCGCTAATGATCCCAGCGTCAGTATAATAGTACATAATACCATCATTATTGGTGTTATCAAAGAAGATATAGACTGGATGGGCAGAAGAAGCATAACTGGAGATAGTGTTGTTGTAGGTAGCGGTAAAGCCAGTAGGAAGTTCCGTGGCACGACGAATGGCTTTAATCATGGTATCGATAGAACCGTTATCAAAGCTAGAGCTATTATTTGCAATCATCTTGAGCTTTGCGTTGACAGTTGAGCCATAATCTAGTATCGTGTTAGAACGCCAAACAGTATAGAGGGTCATGTCCGCAGAAGGAGTGATGACTTGATTATCTCGATAGGCTATGGTGCCGACCGTATCGGAGCCATTGTTGGTAGCAGTGTCCCAACCAGCTATGGCATAGCCATCGCGAGTCCACGAAGTAGTTGGAGAGACTGGGGTACTTTGACCGACGAGAACGTTCTTGGTGGTAGTGTTGTTGCTAGAAAGAGCAGTGTTGACGAAAGTAAGAACATAGGCATTATCCCACTGAGCGTAGAGAGTAATCTCGTCGCCATAGTTAACGGTAGAGGGAGCGGTGAAGCTAGTGGAGGCATTGTAGCAAGT